>JBBQCC010000253.1:0-6553 GCA_038318285.1 Planctomycetota bacterium
GGACGTCATGCCGGCCGCGATGTCCGTGAGAATCCGCGCGGGATCTTCGCTGCGCGGGTTGTCGCTGGTGAGGATCGCCACGTCGGCGAACTCGTCGACCGCGGCGCCCATGGGCGCGCGCTTGCCCTTGTCGCGGTCGCCACCGGCGCCGAACACGACGATGAGGCGTCCGCCGCGCGTCGCGGCGACGTCGCCCTCATTGGGCGTCGTGAGCACTTCACGCAGCATGCGGCACACGTTGCGCAGCGCGTCCTCGGTGTGCGCGTAGTCGACGAGCACCGCGAAGCCGCGGCCGTTCGTGGGTACGACTACGAGCCGCCGGGGTGTGGGGGGCGCGTTGGCGAGTCCCTCCAGTTTTCTGGTGGGACTCGCCCCCGACACGAGCGCACACGCGGCGGCGGCCAATGCGTTCTCCACGTTGAATCGCCCAGCCAACGGCAGCCACAGCCTGGTCCGCGAGATCCCCATCCCATGGAGGATCAGGTGTGTGCCGCGCAGGTTGGAGCGAAGCTCCGAGGCGCAAAGATCGCCGCTCGAGCGTGCGCTGTAAGTCACGACCTCGGCATTCCGCGCGCGCGCTGCGGCGGACATACGTTCCGAGGCCGGTTCGTCGGCGTTCACCACCGCCACGGAGCCCGGACGCAACGACTCGAACAGTCGCTGCTTCGCGCGCAGATAGGACTCGAGGTCCCCGTGGTAGTCGAGGTGATCGCGTGTGAGGTTGGTGAAGATCGCGACGTCGAAGTCGAGACCCGCCGTGCGCTCCTGGTCGAGCGCGTGCGAGCTGACTTCCATCGCGATCGCGTCGCCACCGAGTTCGCGGTGGCGCGCGACGAGCTTTTGCAGCGCCGGCGCGTCGGGCGTCGTGTGCGTCGCCGGGACGAGTTCGCCGTCGGCCAGCCGATTGCCGGCCGTGCCGAGCACTGCCGGACGGCGACCCGCCGTGCAGAGGAGGTGACCCAGCAGGTGCGCGACCGTCGTCTTGCCGTTCGTGCCGGTGACGCCGGCGACGAACATGCCCCGCGCCGGAGTGCCGAGCGCACGCGCCGCCGCGAGCCCCGCCACGCGACGCGCGTCGGGGTGGATCCACAGCGCGACGTCGGCCGGCAGATCGAGTTCGCGATCGGCGAGCACGGCGACGGCGCCGCGGCGCACCGCGTCTGCGGCGAAGCGCGCACCGTCCGCTCGCGTCCCGTTGATCGCGCAGAAGAGGTCGCCGACGCCGACGCGGCGACTGTCGAGGCTGACGCCCGCGATGCGCGTATTCGCGCGCTCGACGCGCGGCGGCTGGCCGCCCAGGCTCGTCACGAGGTCAGCGAGGAGCATGTGCGGGCTCCGACCAGGGACGTTCGAACGTGGAATCTTCGCCCGTGCCGGGGATCTCGTGGAATCCGTCCGCGGCTACCCCGAGCGGACCTTCGCCGAGGTGCGTCAGCCCGAGGGCTTCCTTCAGGATGCCGATACCGGCCGGACCGGCGACCTGCGAACCGAAGTGACGGTTGCTGCGCGGCTCGTCGACGACGACGAGCACCATGACCTCGCGCCCGCCTTCGCGCAGACGACCGACGGCGCAGATCGAGCTCGTGTAGCAGTGTGCGTGCGGCGGCTTGCCGTTGCGCGCCAGCTCGACCCGACAGGCCTTCGCGCCGTGGCAACCGTGTTCGATGTTGTGCTGCAGCTCGAGGTGCAGGCACAGCTCTCCGCCCACCTTCTCGGCCGTGCCTGTCTTCGTGCCGACGTCGACCAGCTCCTGCAACGGCTTGCAGATGTCGCGGCCCGTTCCGATCGTCGCGCCGAGGCGCATCATGTCGCGCACTTCCGCGCACGCGACGGGACCCAGCGGGTCGTGGACCTGCAGCGGGTGGTCCTCGACGAGCGGCAGCTCCTCGACGCGGCTGTTCCACTCGACGGCGCGGATCGTGCGCAGCGGGCGGAAGTGTCCGCCGCGCAGCACGGTGGCGAGCGCTTGCGCGTGCTGCCACAGCGTGACGGAGATCTCGTGTCCGAACGACACCGAGGCCTGCGTGTACTTCTTCTTCCACGGCAGCGGCGTGAACAGGCCCTGCCGCTCGGGTCCGAGGCCCGAACCCGGACGAACGCCGTAGCCGAGGCCGGCGAGGTGTCCGTGAAACGCGACGTCGGTCATGCGCGTGCCGATCTGCACGAGCACGGCGTTGATCGAGTACGCCAGGCCTTCCGCGGCCGTCACGACGCCCTTGTTGTCCCCGCCCTCGGCCTCGCCGATCGGGCGACCCTCGATGCGGAAATTGCCGTTGAACGAATTGAACGTCGACTGCGGGGTGATGACGCCTTCCTGGAGCGCGCTCGCCATGACCGCGATCTTGAGCGTCGAGCCCGGCGTGAACGTGTGCATCGTGGGCACGAAACCGCCGATGCCGTACACGTCGATCGCATCGACGGCCAGCACGTCACCGGTCGCGACGTCGACGACGATCGCTTGCGCGAGCGCCGGCCTGTGGCGCGCGACCGTCTCTTCGAGCAGCTGGCGCACGCGCCGCTGCAGTCCCAATTCGATCGTCGTGATCACGCGCGGAGTCGGGTCCCCCGGGACGAGTTCCTGGAAGTAGCGGTGCAGCGGTCGCCGCGGCGCCTGGTTCGACAAGAACGTGTACTCCTCGCCTCGCCGTCCGATCCAGGAGAACTCCGGACCGTCGAGCAAGTTCCAGGCGTGCAGTTCGAGACCGCTCGTCGGTCGCGGCTGGTGGACCAGCTTGTCGGCGAGCTCCGACAGCGCCGCGCGCTGCGGGTCGTTCCACTCGGCGCTGTCCTCGTCGAGCCCCAGCTGGCGGATCGACGCGCGGCGCGCGTCGTCGGGTTCCAGCGTGCTCCAGCGGCCGAGGATCGCCAGCGGCGTCGACGCGCCGCGTTCGTTCCCCTGCACGGGGTAGACGCGGCGCGCGTTGCGGCGCAGTTCCATCTGCAGCGGCTGCACGCGCTCGTCCTTCAGCACCTTCGCCAGCGCCGGCGCGCGGCTGGGCGGGACGTCCTTGCGCACGACGCGGAACTGGGTCGGCATGAGGGACCGCCAGACGAACTCGCGCGCGTCGTTCACGTCTTCGTCGGACGCCTCGCCGGCGTCCTCGGTGCGGATCGCGGCCAAGAGGCCATCGGCGATGCGGCGCGACCAGTCGCGCGGCTTCTCGTAGCCGTGGCGCGCGCGCTCGGCCTTCGAGAGGACGAGTTCGGGCTTCCAGATCACGCGGTAGAACCCGGGCTGCGTGCCCGGGACCACGCCGAAGCCCTGCATCGGAACGCCCGATCTTTCGGGGTCGAACACCGCATTGGTGATCCAGGACTGCACGCGCCCGGCCTGGGCCGCGTCCAAAATGAGCGGCTCGCGGTCGCAGGCGATCCAGCCCTCCACGGCGCTCTCCGGCAGCAGGCGCTCCATGAGCTCGGGCCCGCACTCGGGTTCACCCAACGCCAGCGCCAACGCGGGCACCATCGTGTCGGGCGTGTGCGCTTGCCACATCGCGTTCGGCGATGCGACGAGTTCGATGTACTCGGCCGAACCGGCCATCGGCGTGCCGTCGGCGGAGCACAGCTCGAACGCCGCGGGCAGGATCGGCAGACGGCGCAAGTTCGCCGGTTGCTCGCCCTCGGACGCGAGCGCGATCACGCCGGTTCGCGTCGCGACGAGCGCCAAGATGCCGCCGATCGCGAGGAACACGAGTCCGGGACGCAGACCGACGCGCGCGGTGGGCGGCGTGAGGCGCGTTTCGATTTCGCTCACTGCACACCTCGCACGGCGCGGGACTTCGCGTTCTTCTCGGCCTCGGGATCGATCGTCTCGAGCGGCCCGTGATCGACGGCGAGGATCGCTGCGCGCTGCGCGCCGTGCACGGCTTCGAGCAGCAAGCAGTCCTCGCGCTGGCCGTCGAGACGCGACCCCTCCGCGCGATTGTGCGACTGCACGATCGCGGTCAGGATCCCCAGCGCGAGCGACGCGCCGAGCAGGGCCGTGACGAGGACGCCGCGAGTCACGGGCGACCCTCCCGGCCCAGCGGAGAATCGACGTGGCCCTCCGCGGACGCGCCCGGGAGACCCTCGGATGCGGGAAGTCGCTGCGCCGCGCGCAGTTTGGCCGAGCGCGAGCGTGGATTCGCGCGGCGCTCCGCCTGTTCGGCTTCGATGGGCTTCTTGGTGAGCAGTTCGAAGCGGTCGGCGCGCGCCAGCGCGGTGAGATGGCGCTTCACGACCGCGTCCTCGCCCGAATGGAACGAGATCACCAGCAGACGACCGCCGACGGCACGATCGCTCTCCGCCGCCCGGAGCGCCGCGGCAAGTTCCTCGCCCTCGTCGTTCACGGCACGGCGCAAGGCCTGAAAAACCAGCGTCGCCGGGTGGATCTTGCCGGTGTGACCGCCGAACGCGCGCGCGACGCAATCCGCCAGCGCTGCGGTGCGCAGGAACGGCGCGCGACGACGCGATTCGACGATCGCGCGCGCTGCGGCGCGCGAGCGCGTCTCGCCGCCCTCGTAATAGAAGAGGTCGGCCAGGTCGCGTTCGTCCCAGTGGTTCACGATGTCGGCCGCGGTGCGGTCGAGGCCGGGATCCATACGCATGTCGAGCGGACCGTCGGACTGGAAGCTGAACCCGCGCTCGGCCTCGTCGATCTGCATCGACGAGACGCCCAGGTCGAACAGGAACGCCACCGGTCGCTCGTCCAATTGCTCGCCGACGATGCGCGACAGTTCGCCGTGGCGTGCGTGCACGAGGCGCGCGCGATCGCCGAACCGCGCGAGGCGCGCGCCCGCCAGTTCGAGCGCACGCGGATCGCGATCACTGCCGAGCAGACGGCACTGCGGCAGCGCATCGAGGATGCGCTCCGCGTGCCCACCGAGTCCGACGGTGCCGTCCACGATCCAACCAGAAAGGAGACCGGGCGTCAGGCTGCGGAGGAGATCGACGACGGAATCGGCGAGCACAGGCAAATGCACGGGAAACTCCCCCCCGGGTGTTCCGTGCATCGCGTTCTCCTCCGTCTCCGTCTCGAACACTTCCCCCCCCCTCCGCAAGCCCGACGCCGGTCAGGTTGCTCCCCCTTGGCCTCCCAGGATCCGATCGATGCGATCCAGGAGACCTTCGTTGCGCGCTTGGTATTGCTCCCACGTCTGCTTGCCCCAGATTTCGGCGCGGTCGTTGTTGCCGATGACGACGAGCTCGCGCTCGTCGTTGAGTTGGGGCCGCAGTTTTTCCGGCACGAGCACGCGGCCCGAGCTATCCAGTTCGAGCTCGAACGTGTTGGCGAAGAAGACCCGCGAAGCGGCTCGTTCCTCTTCGTTCCCGAACGCCGCAAGGCGCAGGGAACCCATCGCACGATCGAACTCGGACTTCGTGTACAGGTAGATGCACTTGTCCTGGCCGCGGGTCAGGAAGCAGCCCTTCGGGCCGTCTTTCTCCGTGGCGAGATGGCCCGTGCCGAGGTGGCCCGTGCCGAGGTGGTCCGCGATCCGCTTGGGAACCACCAGGCGGTACTTGGAGTCGAGGCTGTGGACGGATTCACCGTGAAACACGGTCGATCCCCCCACCGGCGCCCCGCAGCGAGCGAGCACCGAGGCATTGCTGCCACTTCTTCCCACTGACCACCACGAGGGCATCTTCCACTGCCACTTCGTGCCTGTCTACGGGATCGTGTGCACCCTGGCTGCCCGTCCGCCCCCCGGGGCGGCCCCGAAGTCGGGCGAGCGCGCGACACCCAGCTAGGCGTCGTGGCCCCCATCAGGATCAACCCCTAGGGATTGTGGTGGGAACGTCAAGAAACCCCGCCATGCTGACCGGAGCGGGCCTCTTTCCCATTTTTGAAACAGCTCACGAATTTTTGCGCGCCGAGGCTTGTCCCGTCCCGTCGCAGCGGTCAGCCGGCAGCGAAGCGCGCGGACCCACTCGTTTCGACAGGCTCCCCGGCCGCGACGACGCCCTCGGCGTCCTCCTCGAGATCGGTTTCGGGCGCCCCGCCGCCGCTCGCGCGCGTGCCGTCCGCGCCGTCGGACGATGTCCCCCCGCCGTCGTTTCCATCGGCCTCCTCCGAGCCGCGCTCGGCGGGCTCGGCGCCCTCGAGCAGCAGCACGAGGTCCGCGCGCAGCTCCTGCATGCGCTCGGGCGTGAAGTCGAACACGAAGACGCGGAACGACTCCTTGCGGCGCGGTCGGTGGACCAGCATCGACTCGCCCGCGGCCTCGCGCAGGATGCGGTCGACCTTGATGCGCCGCTTGCGCAGCAGCAGCAGCGCCAAGAGGTAGCGCATCTCGCGCACGCGCGGCTCGGCGCGGCCTTCGAGGCGCACGAAGAGCGCTTCGAGCGTTCCGAGGTCGAGCTGCAGGCCGCGCTTGCCCTCGCGGTGGCGCGTGAACCAGTGGAAGAGTTCGTCGCGGCCGGCGCGACCCAGCCAGCAGCCGGTGCAGACGTCCTCGCGCGCCAGCACTTCGCCGACGACCGCCAAGGAGGAGGCGTGGCGTTCCCCCTCCTCGAAGCGCTTCTCGCAGGCCTGGCACCAGCCCTGGCGGCGGCGGAAGGACCAGTCCGTCATGAC
>JBBQCC010000254.1:0-6538 GCA_038318285.1 Planctomycetota bacterium
GAGATCGCGCGGTCGGAGAACGAACCGCCGTTCCGCGTGCTGAACAACGAGACCATGTGCCTCCTGGCCGCGCTGAAACCGCGCTCGCGCCAAGAGCTGCAATCCGTCCCGGGCTTCTCACCGCGCCAGGCGCGCAAGTTCGGCGACGACGTGCTGGCCGCGGTCGCGCGTGCGCTGCAACTCGGGCCGATCACGCGCTTCCCGCACCTCGAGAGCCGCGAGGGGACCGACGACTTCGACGAAGAGCAGATCGAGCTGCACGAGCGACTCAAGCAAGTGCGCAAGGTCGTCGCCGAAGCCGCGGGCATCGATTCGGCCTACGTCCTGAACCGGCACACGCTGCGCCGGATCGCGTTGGATCGCCCGCTCGACGTCGCCGCACTAGCCCGCGTCGAGGGCGTGCAACCCTGGCAGGTCGAGCGCTTCGGGCGCGAGATCGTCGCCACGATCGCGAAGTTCGAGGACGAGCGCCGCCTCGGCAGCCTGCCCATCCCGGGGCGGCGTCGGCGGAACAGCTGACGGGCTTCGGCGGGTCCGCATCCACGACCAGACCGTGGAAAACGACCGCAGGGGCGCCCGGTGTGGGCTGCCCCTGCGATGTGAACGGTGGTGGAGACGAAGGGAGTCGAACCCTCGACCTACGCATTGCGAACGCGTTGCTCTACCAACTGAGCTACGTCCCCGACCGGGGCGAGGAGGATAGTGTCGGGCGCACGCCGTGGGAAGAGCGCGGCGCGGGAGCCGCGAATCCCGGCCCGGAAGCTGACCCAGTTGGGTGGTTGTTTTTCGGCGCGGCCCCCCGGGGCATGCGGCCAACCCAAGAGTCACCTGTCGAAACGGGGTGATCGGGGGCCGTCAGGCGGCCTCCGGACGGACGGACACTCAACTGGGTCACCTTCCGTCGTGCCCCTCGCTGAAGGGCTCGGGCCGCGGGTTGGGTGCAGCGGCCCGTTCCTCCGCTGCATTCCAATCCCGCGGCCTTCGCTGCAGCCCCGCCCTTTCGAGCGGTGCTCCTCACGTCGGCGCAACTGGAGCGTGGAGTCGCGGTCCTCGCTCGCCTGATTTCCGGACCCTGATCCCGCTCGCACGGGGTCGCCGTCACCAGATGCGCCTCCCCGCCAGAGAGTCCCTACCCTCGGACGGATCTGCGCGAAGCTCGGAACAGGGGTGCGGGGCAATGAGGGAGAGAGATCCCCATCGTTCCCGACGACCTGCCCCGCCGAGCGGACTCGGAGAAGCTGCGCACAGACAGGTCCGTCATGGCACGGGCCGTGCCGCGTCGGGAACGGGCGACGCAAAGCACGTGCTGACTGGCGTTTCGATCTTTGCGAGTTCTTGTCACACCGCGGGAGTGTCGGATTCTGGACAGGGGGACTGCTCAGAAATCAGCACACTCCGACGGATTCCAGGAACCCGTGAACAGGTGGACTCCGCAAGTCGCGGTGCTCACGGGGCATCGATCTGGTGTTTTTTCAGCAGGGTGTAGAGCTTCGACCGAGTGACCCCGAGCGCGGCCGCGGCGCGCAACTTGTTGCCCGCGGTCCGTTCGAGCGCTTCGACGACCAGCCGACGCTCGATCTCGGGCAGCGAACCGCCCGCAGGTACCGCCAGGCCGTTGGCCCGTGTGATCGGAGCCGCCCCGATCGGCAGGCCCAGCTGTTCGGGTCGGATCGCGCCGCCGTCGGACAGGATCAGTGCCCGCTCGATCGCGTTCGAGAGCTCGCGGATGTTGCCCGGCCACGAGTACGAGAGCAGGCGCTCGCGCGTGTCGCGGGACAGGCCGTCGTCGCTCTTCCCCATCCGCAGTCCGCGGTCGTGCAGGAAGTGCTCGGCCAAGATGCGCACGTCGTCACCGCGTTCGCGCAGCGGCGGCAGGTGCACGGCGAAGACGGCCAGGCGGTAGTAGAGGTCTTCCCGGAACCTGCCGGCCGCGACTTCGGCTTCCAGGTCGCGGTTCGTGGCGGCCAGGATGCGCACGTCGGCCTTTTGCGTCTGCGTCCCGCCGACGCGTGTGAACTCGCGCTCCTGCAGAACGCGCAAGAGCTTCGCCTGCGCCGGCAACGCCAGCTCACCGATCTCGTCGAGGAACAGCGTGCCGCCGCTGGCCGCCTCGATCTTGCCGGCGCGCGTGCGATCAGCGCCGGTGAACGCGCCGCGCTCGTGGCCGAACATCTCCGATTCGAGCAAGGATTCGGGGATCGCGGCGCAGTTCAGCGCCACGAACGGGCCTTCACGACGCGGGCTGGAGCTGTGGATCGCCTGCGCGACGAGTTCCTTGCCCGTGCCGCTCTCGCCGCTGATGAGGACCGTCGTCTCGGTCGGCGCGACGCGCGCGGCCTTGTCGAGCGCGGCACGCAGCTCGGGCGACCGGCCAATGATGCGGTCGAAGCCGAAGCGCTGCTCGAGCTGGTCCTCCAGGTTCTCGACCTTGCGCCGCAGGACCTTGGCCAGGTTCTCGGTGGCTGCGACGCGCTTGTGTTCCTCGTCAAGCCGCTGGTGTTGGATCGCCAGGGCGACCTGCAGAGCGACGGCCCGCGCGATTTCCTCGTCCGACGAGTCGAACCAGCGGACTTCGCGGTGCGCGAAGTACAAGGCGCCGCCGACGCTCTCGCCCATCCACAGTGGCAGCGCCAGGATCGAACGCGCGCCGCTTTCCAGGATCCAGCGATCGCCAGCGAGCTCGGGATCGAGCTCCTTCGTCGCGTCGTTCACGATGACGGCCTCGCCGCCCAGCACACGCGGACCCAGCGAGAACTGGTCGATCGCGACGCGTTCGGGTGGCGCGACCTCGGGCCGGATCTGGTCGACCTCGACGAGCGAAACGACCTCTGTGCCGCCCGCGCTGCGCTCCAGGACGCCCAGCGACTCGAATTCGATCGCTCCGCGGACGACCTCGGCCGTCTCGGCGAACGTGTCGTCCAGCGAGAGAGATCCGGCAATCTGCGCCGTCAGCTCGGCCATGATCTTCATGCGCTTGCGCCGAATGCGATCGCGCTGGAGCAGCACGACGCCGTGCACGAACGGCGCCACGACTTCAGCGAGGCAGCTGAAGATCGGGATCTGCGACTCGTCGTGCGCGCCGACGGCGACACTGGTCGCGATGAGCGCGCCGACGACGCGATCACCTTGCGCGAGGGGGACCGCGATGCCCGAGCGCAAACCGGCGTCGAGGATTCGACGCTCGCCGGGCATCGTGGCGAAGCGTGGATCCACGCGCAGGTCCGCGGAAACCATGCACTCGCCTTGGAATACCGGTGCGACGCCCCAATCGCTGACGGCGTGGCGTGCGCGCGGGCTGACCTCCGTCGTGTAGTGGTCGGCGTGCAGCTGCCCGATGTGACCGCCGTACTCGCCCAGGATCGAGAAGCTCACCTCATCGTCGGAAAGGCTCGCGACGACCAATCGATCGTGCGGTACCCACGTGCGCAGGAGCCGCGAGAACTCGTCCAGGAACGAGCGCGGTTCGACTTCCGCGCCCAGCGAGCGGCCGAGCGTCGCGAGTGCGTCGAGGATGCCCGCCTTGAGCTCGGCGGGCATGTTGACGAGGCACGAGGGAAGTGTGGGAACGGGAACGGCCTCCGCCTCGGATCCTAGCAACCGCCACCGCGCGTGTTGCGCGCGCCGATCGCGGGGACCATCCTGCGCATCCGCCCCCCAACGTGCGCGGTGCACGCGATTCCGCTCCCGAGAGCTTCCATGCCCACGAAGAAGACGAAACCGGACCCGGAGTCGCAGCGCCTGGCCGAGGACGCGACGCGCGCGCGGAACTGGAAGCGATTCGGGCCGTACCTCGCCGCGCGGCAGTGGGGGACGGTGCGCGAGGACTACTCGGCGGACGGCGACTGCTGGCGCTACTTGCCTCACGAGCACGCGCGCAGCCGGGCCTACCGCTGGGGCGAGGACGGCCTGCTCGGTTGGACCGATCGCCAATGCCGCATCTGTTTCGCCGTGGCACTTTGGAACGGGCGCGATCCGATCCTGAAGGAGCGGCTCTTCGGCCTCGGGCACCACGAGGGCAATCATGGTGAAGACGTGAAGGAGGAGTACTACTTCCTCGAGTCCACACCGACGCACTCGTGGGCCAAGGCGCTCTACAAGTATCCGCAAGCCGAGTTTCCCTACGCGGATCTCATCGCCGAGAACGGTCGGCGCACGCGCAATGACGAGGAGTACGAGCTCGCCGACACCGGTGTATTCGCGGAGGACCGCTACTTCGACGTCGAGATCGTCTACGCCAAGGCGAGTGAGGACGACACGTGCATCCGCATCCGCGTGACGAACCGCGGACCCGATCGCGCCCCGATCCACGTGCTGCCGACGGTGTGGTTCCGCAACACGTGGGTGTGGGGCTGCGAGGAAGAGGGCTGCGGGCTGCGACCGCGTCTGCGGCGCATCGACGACTGGCGCGTGCAGCTCGACGAGCCGACCTTGGGTCGGTACGAGTTCGCGCTCGACGAAGTCGAGGACAAGAAGGGCGGCGCGACAGCGGAGCTGTGTTTCACGGAGAACGAGACGAACGTGCAGCGGCTGTTCGGCTCGCCGAACCCTTCACCGTTCGTGAAGGATGCTTTCCACGACCTCGTCGTGAGCGGGCGCACGGATGCGGTGACCCCGGCGCAAAACGGCACGAAAGGGGCCTGGAACGTGAAGTTCGACCTCGCGCCGGGCGAGACGCGCGAGCTGCGCTTGCGCCTGTGCCCGGCGAAGGCCGCGCCCGTGCGTCGGTTCGGCGTGGGCTTCGAACGCGTGCTCGAGACGCGCCACGCGGAGTTCGAGGCCTTCCACGAGAGCGTCGAGCCGGCGGAGATGCATCCCGAGGAGCGTGTCGTCGCGCGACAGGCGTACGCGGGACTCCTGTGGTCCAAGCAGTTCTACAACTACGCCGTCGATCCCTGGTTGCGCGGCGACAAGGATCAGCCCCCGCCGCCGGCGTCGCGACTCGAGGGACGCAACCACGAGTGGCGCCACCTGCACGCGCGCGACGTGCTGTCGATGCCGGACACGTGGGAGTACCCGTGGTTCGCGGCCTGGGACAGCGCGTTCCACATGGTCGCGATGGCGCGCGTCGATCCGCAGTTCGCGAAGGACCAACTGCTGCTGTTCCTGCGCGAGTGGTACATGGCGCCGAACGGCGCGATCCCGGCGTACGAATTCCAGTTCTCCGACGTGAACCCACCGGTGCACGCCTGGGCTTGCTGGCGTGTCTACAAGATGACCGGGCCGCAAGGTGGCCGCGACGTCAAGTTCCTCGCGCGCGCCTTCCACAAGTTGCTGATCAACTTCACGTGGTGGGTGAACCGCAAGGACCCCGAAGGAAACAACCTGTTTTCTGGTGGTTTCCTGGGCCTCGACAACATCGGCATCTTCGATCGTTCACGTCCGCTGCCGGGCGGGGGGCAATTGCTGCAGGCGGACGGCACCGCGTGGATGGCCTTCTATTGCCTCACGATGCTGGGCATGGCCGTCGAGCTGGCGCAGCACGACGACGCGTACGAGGACGTCGCCAGCAAGTTCTTCGAGCACTTCGTCGGCATCTGCGACGCGATGAACAAGATCGGCGGATGCGGTCTGTGGGACGAGCACGACGGTTTCTACTACGACGTCATGCTGCTCGACGGGCATCCGACGCCGCTGCGCGTGCGCTCGATGGTCGGCTTGATCCCGTTGATCGCGTGCGAGGTGATCACGGGCGAGGGCGTCGCCCGCCTGCCGAACATGCGCCGACGGGTCGATTGGTTCCTCAAGAACCGCCGCGACCTGGCCGAGGGCATCTCGTACTTCGAACAGGATCCGAAGACCGGTTTGGGCCTGCTCGCGATCCCGTCGCGTGCGCGCTTGGAGCGGGTGCTCCAGCGCGTGTTCGACGACGACGAGTTCCTCTCGCCGAACGGTCTGCGCTCGCTGTCGAAAGCGCACGACAGGAATCCATTCTCGATGCAGATCGCCGGCGAGGACTTCCGCGCCGAGTACGAACCGGGGGAGACGCGCCACCACATCTTCGGCGGCAACTCGAACTGGCGTGGGCCGGTGTGGTTCCCGCTCAATTTCCTCCTCGTCGAGTCGCTGCGTCGCTACCACCACTTCTTCGGCGACTCGCTCACCGTCGAGATCGGCAAGGGCTCGGGCCGGCGCATGAACCTGCGCGATGCGTCGTACGAGCTCGAACGCCGGCTGGCGGGGCTGTTCCTGCCCGACGCGAGCGGTGCGCGGCCATGCCACGGCGGCGACAAGCGCTACGCGCAGGATCCGGGCTGGAAGGACCTCGTGCTCTTCCACGAGTACTTCCACGGCGACACCGGCAAGGGGCTGGGCGCGAGTCACCAGACGGGCTGGACAGCGCTCGCTGCGCGCTGCCTCGAAGACTTGGCGCGCGCGCGCGCGCAGTCCGAAGCGACGGCGCTGAACACGGACCGCTGGCGTCACTTCGATCGCGTTGCGTGTTCCGGCCGCAGCGCGAGCCAGACCGCGACGCACACGACGAAGATGGCGATGACGACGGCCATTCCGAGGCCCATCCCCGAGATCCAGATGCCGATGC
>JBBQCC010000255.1:0-6497 GCA_038318285.1 Planctomycetota bacterium
CTATGTGGCGTTGACGCGCGCAAAGCGACGACTCGTCCTCTCGGGAACGTGGCGCGAAGTGCCGGAACTGCGCACAGCGGCGCGCGCGAACTCGTTCGCCGACCTCGCCGAGAGCGGATTGCCGGCCGAGTTCGGCGTCGACGCGCGCCGCCACGCCCAGGAGTCGCGGACGGAGTTCGTCTGCGGCGGACTGCCGGTCCAGCTCGCGATCCGCGACGACGCCGCGCGGCCTGCGAAGCACGCTGTGCAAAGGGATGCAACTCGACTGGCCCGCGCGCGTGCCGACGCCGAGAGGCTGGGGAGCCTCGCACCGGCCGCCGATGCACGCGCAGCGCGGCCGCGCGTCGCCACCGCGAGTTCGGGGCTCGACGGCGTCATCGATCGGCAGGCGCTGCCGGCCGCGCGTGCGCCCTCCGCACTCTCGCGCGCGGAGTCACGAACGGTTGGCATCCTCGTCCACGCGGCGCTGGAGCTCGCGCCCGACTTCGACGCCGCACTCGCGCGACTCGACGCGACCCTCGCGCGACGGAACACGCCGACGAGCGTGGCGAACGAGGCGCGCACCCTGCTCGGCGCCGTGCGCGGCAGCGCGATCGGAGACCGGTTCAGGGCGATCGCGAGCTCGATCGTCGCGCGCGAATTGCCGCTCGTGGCACCGACCACCGGCGACACGGGCCCGATCGACGGGTGGGTCGGCGCGGCGGACCTCGTGTACCGCGACGGCGCCGCATGGGTCGTCGTGGACTTCAAGACGGAGAGCGTCGCCGGTCGGGATCCGCATGAGGCCGCCGCGGGGCACGCGCACCAGTTGGGCCTCTACGCGCGTGGATTGCGCGGCGCTCTGGGGTTGGCGGAGCTGCCTCGCCGCGAGGTCTGGTTCTTGCGCGACGGGATGGTCGCGGTGCTGGACGGCGACGCCGACGCGGCGGGCTGAAAGCCGCGCCGCGAAAGACCTCCGCGCGCTGGAGGTGACCACGCGTGGACAAGCCGCGCTGGGCATCCCCCCCGCGGGTGAGCGCTAGCGGGCCGTGGTGAAATTCATACCGCTCAACAAACCGTGCCGTTGCCCTGCTTCGTCGGCCTCGTCAGGCCATGCTCAGCGGCCAGGAGGCCGCCTCCGCTGGCGTTCCGTCGGCCTCCTCGCATCGCCTAGGCACGATTCGTTGAGCGGTATGAATTCACCACGGCCCGCTAGTGCGGGTAGATCGGGAACGCGCGCGCGACCTCGGCGACCTCGCCGCGCACTCGACGCGCCACGGATTCGTCCTGCGGCTGTGCGAGGACGTCGCCGATCCAGCCGGCGAGCTGAACCATGTGCTCGGGACGCAGTCCGCGCGTCGTCACCGCGGGCGTGCCGAGTCGGATGCCGGACGCCTGCATCGGCGGCTTCTGGTCGTAGGGAATCAGGTTCTTGTTGCAGGTCAGGTCGACACGCGAGAGCGCGTCCTCGGCTTCCTTGCCCGTGAGGCCCTTGGGCGTCACGTCGACGAGCATGAGGTGGTTGTCCGTGCCGCCCGACACGATCCGCAGGCCGCGCTGCTCGAGGTGGGACGCCAGCGTGCGCGCGTTCTCGATCACGCGCGCTTGGTATTCCGCGAACATCGGCATCGAGGCCTCGCGCAGAGCGATCGCCTTCGCCGCGATGACGTGCATGAGCGGACCACCCTGCACGCCGGGGAACAGTGCCGAATTGATCTTCTTCATCGTCTCGACGTCGGACAGCACGAGGCCACCGCGCGGACCGCGCAACGTCTTGTGCGTCGTCATCGTGACGACGTCCGCGTGCCCGACCGGTGTCGGGTGCAGCTTCGCGGCGACGAGGCCGGCGATGTGAGCCATGTCCACGAAGAGCTTCGCGCCGACCTCGCGCGCGATCGCCGCGAAGGCCGGGAAGTCCAGCGTGCGCGAGTACGCCGACGCGCCCGCCAACAGGACCTGCGGCCGCGTCGCCAGCGCCTTCTCGCGCACGCGGTCCATGTCGATACGCTCGCTGTCCTTCTCCACGCCGTAGCTCTCGATCGCGTAGAAGACGCCCGAGAAATTCTTCGGGTGGCCGTGGCTCAGGTGCCCGCCGTGGTCCAGGGACAACGCCAGGATCTTCTCACCCGGCTGCAAGAGCGCGAGGCACGCGGCCATGTTCGCCTGCGTGCCGCTGTGCGGCTGCACGTTCGCGGCGGCAGCGCCGAACAGGTCCTTCGCGCGCGCCCGCGCCAGGTCCTCGACGACGTCGACGTGCTCGCAACCACCGTAGTAACGCCGGCCAGGGTAGCCCTCGGCGTACTTGTTCGTGAGCACGGATCCCATCGCCGCCATGACCTCGCGCGACGCGTGGTTCTCGGACGCGATGAGCTCGAGTTGACGTTCCTCGCGCGCGGCCTCGGCATCGACGGCATCCCACACGGCAGCGTCGGTTCGGACCTGGGATTGGACTTGCGTTCTCATACGAAGGTCTTTACTTGGGCTGCTCGGCCGGAACCAGGACGTCGTCCACGTACACACCGGTCTGCGCGGTGTCGGGAGTGCCGTCCTCGGCGAAGTACTTCCACGGACCTTGGCGCTTTCCGGCGACGTAGCGTCCCGCGCGCGCGACGTTGCCGTTCTCGTACCACTCGCGCCACTCGCCGTCGGCGAGTCCGTCCTTGTACTCGAGCTGCGCCTGCAGCTGGCCGTTCGGGTACCACGTGGACGCCGGGCCAGCGGACTGGCCGGCGACGTAGCTGGCTTCGGACTCGGGCCGGCCCGCGTCCGTCCACGACTTCCACGTGCCGATCTTCACGCCGTGGTCGAACTGCGCTTCGCTCTGCAGGCGACCGTTCGGCCACCACGAGGACCAATCGCCGTCCTGCTTGCCCGCGGTGTAGCGACCCTCGCGCTTCTTGCGCCCGCCCTCGTGGTACTCGGTCCACAGGCCTTCGTTCTGGCCGTTCTCGTACTTCCCGACCGAAGCGACTTTGCCGTCCGCGTACCACGTCGTGAGCTGGCCGGCCGGCTGCCCATTCGCGAACGAACGCTCGCTGCTCTTGTCGCCGTTCTCGAAATACTCGATCCAGGTCCCGTCGGGCTGGCCCGCGTCGAACGAGCCCTGCGCTTTCAACTTGCCGCTCGGGTACCAGAACTTCCAGGCGCCGACCTGCGCGCCGCCGCGCAGCTCGCCCTCCGACTTCTTCTGCGTCTGGGCTTCGTCGTGGTATTCGGTGACGACACCGTCCTGCTGCGCCGCCGGTGCTGCGGCCGGGACGGCAACCTGGCGCCGGACCGACTTCGGTTTCGGCGTCGAGTCCTCGGCGCATCCACCGACGAGCACGCTCGCGGCCAGCAGGGCCAACGGTGCGATGGCCAACGGTGCGAGGGTCGACGCAGCGAGGGTCGACGCAGCGAGGGTCGACGCAGCGAGGGTCGACGCGATGAACCGGAAAACGTGCTCGGCTCGTGCGGGTACGCGACGCGTGGCGGGGCCTCGCGCGCGTCGTTGGCAGGGTCGCGACATTCCGACAGCGTAGCTTTGCCCAGCGAGCCCTGCACGCGAGTGGTTAGGATCCGGATCATGCGAGGAGCGATGCTCGGAATCGCCGCGATCCTGGTCGCGGGCGGTGTGGCGGCGTGGTGGTTCGCGCGCGCGCGGACGCCGCGTTGGAACGTGGTGCTGCTCACACTCGACACGACGCGGGCGGACTACCTCGGGACCTACGGTCGTCCGGGCGATCCGACGCCGAACCTCGACGGGCTCGCGGCCCAGGGAACGCGCTTCGACCGCGCGATCGCCAGCGCGTCGGTGACGCCGGTTTCCCACGCGTCGATCCTGACCGGCCTCGACAACCGCGAGCACGGCGTGCGCGTTCTCGCCGGGCTGTGCGGCTACAAACTGCAGCCCGAGATCCCGACGCTGGCGACGATCCTGCAAGCGAACGGCTACGCGACGGCCGCGGTGCACAGCGCCTTTCCGGTGTCGGCCTACTACGGGTTCGATCACGGGTTCGACGTGTTCGAGAGCTTCGAGGGCGCCATCGCGAAGAGCAAGGCCGGCACGATGTCGTGGCCGCTGCAGGATCTGCAGCGACGCTCGGACGACACGACGAACATCGTGCTCGAGGAGCTGTCGCGGCTCGACCGACCTTTCTTCCTGTGGATCCACTACTGGGATCCGCACGACGACGTTCTGTTGCCGCCCGAGGATCGCATCCCCGCGAACGTGCCGCGCAACAACGGTCGCGCCGTCCCGTCCCGCGAGCTGTACGGCGCCGAGATCAGCTACGTCGACAGCCAGATCGGTCGACTCTTCGACAGGTTGCGGGCGTCGGGCGAATGGGAACACACGCTCGTCGTCGTCGTCGCCGACCACGGTGAGGGGCTGGGTGATCACGACTGGCCGTTCCACCGCCTGCTGTATCAGGAGCAGATCCGCGTGCCGCTCATCCTGCGCGCACCGGGCGTGGACAGCACGCGCGCCGTCGCCGAGACGGTGCGCACGACGGACATCGCGCCGACCGTGCTCGACTATCTGGGCCTCCATGCGCCGCGCGCGATGTCGGGCCGCACGCTGCGTCCCTTGCTCGAAGGACGGCCCGACGCACCGCGCGCGGCGTTCGCCGATCAGATCAACGGCTACGACTTGAACGCGGCGATGCTGACGAAGCGTCCGCTCGACGACTTCCTGTACGCCGTGGTCGATCAGGGCTGGAAGCTCGTGTGGCGACCGCTGCATCCCGAGGCCAGCGAGCTGTTCCACCTGGACGCCGATCCGGGCGAGTTGGCGAACCTCTTGGCTTCGGAACCGGCACAGCTCGCACGCTTGCAGGCCCTGCTCGCCCGACACGACGGCTGGGTGACGGCTCCCTGCCACACGTCGGACGAGGCCGGGCTGGACCTCGCCGCCGCCCAACAAGTCCTCTCGGAGCTGGGCTACGCTGGCGGAGGCTCTACGGCGGACGTGCGCTGGGGCTTCGCTTGCCCCGGGGAACTGGGACGGGTCGTCAAGGACCCCAGCGAACTCGACTGCGCCGACGGGTACCTGTTGGTCCCGTCAGGCCCGCATTGAGCGCGCATCAAAGTTCCGCAGGAACGCGCTCCGGCCTCCCGCAGGCTGCCCGGCGAGGATAAACTCCTGGGATCGACCGGGCCTCAGGAGTCCGGCCCGACCCACACACGCTCGCGTCCCCAGTTTCGACTCCGGGGGCGGATCAAGCGATTCGTGTGGAACTTGCCACGCACGACCGACCCCGATCGCGCGCGTGCATCCAGCCGACAACGGGGATCCCCACTGCTCATGTTCCGCAAACTCAGCCTCCTCGTGGCCGGTCTGGCGCTCAGCGCCGCCTCGGCCTCCGCGCAAGTCCAGATCAACGAGCTCCTCGTCAGCCACACCGGCACCGACGACCGTGAGTTCCTCGAAGTGCGCGGCACCCCCGGCGCCTCGCTCAATGGCTACATGTTCCTCGTCATCGAGGGCGACTCGACCAGCACGTTCGGCTCCCTGGACGTCGCCATCGATCTCTCGGCCGGCGTCATCGGCGCGAATGGTCTGTACACGGCCGGATCCTCGACGGTCGTCCCCCCCGTGAACCAGATCGTCACGGGCCCCGGCTCGCCGGCGAACGTCAACCTGTTCGAGAATGGCACGAACACGTTCTACCTCATCGAGACGACGAACCCGGCGGCCGTGATCGGCCTGATCGGTTCGGATCTGCGCGTCGGCGGCATGGGCACGCAGACGATCTTGACGACCGATCCCGCGATCACGATCCGCGACTTCTTCGCCTTCACGGACGGCGGCGTCGGCGACGTGACCTACGACAACGCGACGGTCTACATGGACGGCACGTTCCTCCCGGCCGGTGTCGTGCGCTGCGGCGACTCGCCCTTCGGTTGGAATCCGATGTTCCTCGACTTCAACCTGGTCGGGTCGGCAACGTACGTTTTGCCCAGCCCGGGCAGCGCGAACCCGAACTGCGGCCTGTCCACGGGCACGACGTTCTGCTTCGGTGACGGCTCGGGCACGGCCTGCCCGTGCACGAACAACAGCACGCCGGGCAACGGCGAAGGCTGCCTGAACTCCCTCGGCATGGGCGGCAAGCTCGGCGCCGTGGGCGGCGCGAGCCTCGCGGCCGACACGGTCGTGCTGAGCGGAACGCAGATGCCGAACTCCAGCGCGCTCTACTTCCAGGGCACGAGCCAGCAGAGCGCCGGTGCGGGCGCCATTTTCGGTGACGGCCTGCGCTGCGCCGGTGGCGCGATCATTCGTCTGGGCACGAAGAACAACGTGAGCGGAGCGAGCACCTACCCCGCCGCCGGCGACCCGTCGGTCAGCGTGCGCGGCCTCGTGACGATGCCGGGCACCCGCACCTACCAGTGCTGGTACCGCAACGCCGCGGCGTTCTGCACGGCCTCGACGTTCAACCTGTCGAACGGCGTCGAGATCGTCTGGGGCGCGTGATCCCCGGCGGGACTCCACACGGAGTCCCACACGGACCTCGGGCTGGCGTCGCGGTCTCCGCGACGCC
>JBBQCC010000256.1:0-6481 GCA_038318285.1 Planctomycetota bacterium
AGGTGTCCCTGGTAACCCTGCAGTGCCGTGCGCTGCTGGTAGAACGCCAAGCCGCGTTCCGCGCCCAATTCCTCGCCGCCACCGGCGCGACCGGGTCCGCCGTGCACCATCTGCGGCAACACCATGCCGGGCGGCAGCGCCTGCTCGGCCATCTTGTCGCTGGCGAGCCACACGCGGCCGTGCCAGGGTGCGGCATCCAGCGCGAACGTCTGGTTCCAGGCCGCGTCGTTCGAGTACGCGCTGCACACCAGACCGCCGCCGCCCAAGTTCACGATCGCGGCGGCTTCGTGCGCGTCGCCCGAGTACGGGAGCAGCACGGCCACCGGCCCGAAAACTTCCTCCACATGGAACGCGGGGTTCTTGCCGTCGCGCGCCACGATCAGGGTCGGCGAGACGAAGTAGCCCTTCTCGCGCGCGGGCTTCGAGCCACCGCACGCGACCTCGCCCTCCTTCGCCAACCGATCGATGCCGGCGCGGACTTCGGTGAACTGCGACTTCGAGGCCAGCGGCCCCATGCGCGTCGTCTTGTCGGACGGATCGCCAAGGACGATGCGGCCGAGCTGCGCGACGAGCTCGTCGCGGACGAGCGCCACCTTGTCGCTGGGCACCAGGATGCGCCGCACGGCGGTGCACTTCTGGCCGGTTTTCTGCGTCATGTCGAGCACGATGTTGTTCAGGAACAGCGCGAACGTCTCGGAGCTGGGATCCACGTCGGGCGCGAGCACCGCGGCGTTCAGCGAGTCGGCCTCGACGTTCACGCGCACGTTGTGGCGCACGACGTTCGGATGGCCGCGCAGCTTGGCGCCGGTCCCGGAGCTGCCCGTGAACGCGAGCACGTCCTGCGGGCCGAGGTGGTCGAGCGTGTCGCCGAGCGATCCCACGACGATCTGGTAAGCGCCCTCGGGCAACCCCGCTTTCTCGACGACGATCTGTCCAATGCGCCACGCGAGCAACGCGGTCGGCGTACCGGGTTTCTCGACGACGGGCATGCCGGCGAGCAGCGCGCAGGCGGCCTTCTCCATCATCCCCCACGCGGGGAAGTTGAACGCGTTGACGTGCAGCGCGACGCCCAGGCGCGGGACGAGAACGTGCTGGCCCGAGAAGCGCGGTGTGCGACCGAGCTGCATGCCCGCGCCGTCGAGCACATAGGGCTTCGTACCCATCTTCTCGGCGAGGCCGGCGTAGTACGTCAGCGTTCCGATGGCGCCGTCGATGTCGAACTTCGCGTCGCCGCGCGTCGTGCCGCCGCTCTTGATCGAGACCTCGATCAGCTCGTCGCGTTGGGCGTGGATCGCGCCCGCGATGGCTGCCAGCCACTGGCCGCGCTCGACGAACGTCGCCTTGCGCAAAGCCGGGCCGCCACGCTCGCGCGCGAAGGCCAGCACCGCGCCAAAATCGATCCCGCCCGAACCGACACGGGCCAGCTCGGCCTCCGTGGTCGGATCGACGAGGGTCGCGAGATCGCCGGCGGCCGGATGCCAACGGCCGAGGACGTAGCTGGAGAGGCTTTCCATGGGGAATCGAGCTCGATCCGGAGTGAGACGTTGCCCGGAGTTTCGAGGGCGAACAGTCTAAGCACTCCGAGCCCCGAGGCCGAGTCTTCGCGCGCACTCCGTCAGAATGTCACGGTTCGTCGCGCGTACTCGCTGGTTCCGCGGCCGCCCCTCCGATTCGCGAGGCTCCCCCATGATCGCCATCTCCCGCATGCCCATGTTCGGATTCGTCGTCCTGGCGTTCCTCCTCTTGTGCACCATCCTGGCCTTCGCGGTCTGGTTCGCGACCCGCGGAGCGGTCGACGCGGGCCGCTCGCGCATCAGCGGGCCGGCGGGATGCGCGATCGGCTGCGCGCTGCTCGCCGTCGTCGGACTCGGGGCGATCGCCACCGTCGCGGTCGCCGTCGTCAGCATCCCCAGCGAATGGGCGCGCCACGGGCCGATCGGACGCGTGGCGCTCCAGTTCCACGACGACGAGGGCTCGGACGTCGCGGATCCCGACGTGCCGAGCAGCACGTCGCCCGGCAGTCATTCTCCCGGCAGTGATTCCCCCGGCACCATCTCCCCCGATCAGGCCACGAGCGTGCACGCCGAGATCGAGCTGCGCCCCGGCTTCGAAGCGGGACCGATCGTGTCCGTGCTGCGCCGCGAGATCGGCGGCGACCTGACCATCGGCGTGCAGAAGGTGCAGCGCGACGGCGAGTGGCGGACCGTGATCACGGTCGATGTGCCGCTCGACGCCGAGGCGCAGCGCGACTTGCGGCGCACGCTGCGCGACCTGAAGCGGGACGCGCCCGAGCTCGAACTGCCTTCCGGGATGGTCATCGACATCCGCGGCCCGAACGACTGACGCGCGCAGATCGAGCGCGTAGGATCCGCGCATGTCGCAACCGGAGCCGCGCGTCGAGGAACAGGTTTGGCGCGACCAAGTCGCGGTCGTGACGGGCGGCGGGACGGGCCTCGGCCTCGAGATCAGCCGCGGGCTCGCGCGACGCGGCGTGCGCGTCGTGATCGCGTCGCGCAGCGCGGAGCACCACGCGCCGCTCTTGGCCGAGGCTGCGCAGCAGGGCTGGAACGTCGAGGCCGAGGTGGTCGACGTGCGCGAGCCGGCTTCGGTGCGCGCGTGTTCGGAACGCGTGCTGGCGCGCTGCGGCCCTGTCGACATCCTGGTGAACAATGCCGCGGGCAACTTCGTGTGTCCGGCCGAACGACTCTCCGCGAACGCGTGGCGCGCGGTGCTCGGGATCGTGCTCGACGGCACGTTCTACTGCTCGCAGCACTTTGGGAAGGCCATGATCGCGCGCGGCAGCGGTCAGATCCTGAACGTCGTCGCGACATACGCGTGGACCGGCATGCCGGGCGTCGTGCACTCGGCCAGCGCGAAGGCCGGCGTGCTGGCGATGACGCGCACGCTGGCCGTCGAGTGGGCGCGCCACGGTCTGCGTGTGAACGCGATCGCACCCGGCCCGTTCCATTCCGCTGGCGCGCAGCAAAATCTGTGGCCCGACCCCGAGGCCGAGCGCGCGATCCGCGAGCGCATCCCGCTCGGTCGTTTCGCGACGACGGAAGAGGTCGCAGGCCAGTGCCTGCACCTGCTCTCACCCGCGAGCAGTTACCTGAACGGCGAATGCCTCGTCGTCGACGGCGGCGCGAGCTTGGGCCAAGGGATGTGGCAGCCGGGCGAAAGGTTCACGAAGCGGCGCGGCAGCGCTTCTTCCCACTAGCACGGTGAAACGCTGCCCGCGCCGGCAGTTCGCTCACTTCGGCTCGTCACCCGGGTCGTCACCTGGATCGCCACCCGGATAGCCGAGTCGCTCGAGGTCCGCGCGCCGGTCGCGGTCGAAGTCCGCCGGGGACTCCTCGCCCACCATCTCGGCCGCGTGCAGCGCGCGGCGCACCAAGAATTCGCGCAACTGGCGCACTCGCGCAGGGTTCGCGGGCGCGAGGTCCGCGTGCTCGCCCGGATCGACGGCGAGGTCGAACAGCGACGACCGATCCCTGCCGTCCGTCATGAACTTCTCGGTGCCCCGCGACCACGATTTCGACTCGCGGTCCGACCCGAGGAGCGCCTCCGAGATGCAGACGTCGCCCACGGTGGCGGCGGCGGCATCGACGGCGCGCAGCTCGGCCGCGAGGCTGGTGCCGACGTGCTCCGGCACGCGGATCCCCGCCAAATCGAGCAGCGTCGCGAAGGCGTGGACGGTGCTCGTGCGCGGCGCGATGCGCACGTTCGGCGCGACGAGCCCGGGCGCGACGAACGCCAGCGGCACGTGCAGTGTTTCGTCGAACAGCGTGTGACCGTGCTCGAAGCCGCCGTGATCCCAGAACTCCTCGCCGTGGTCCGCATGGACCACGACGATCGTGTGCTCGAGCACGCCACTGCGGCGCAATTCGTCGAGCAGGCGGCCGATCTGCGCGTCGGTGTACGCGATCTCGCCGTCGTAGGAATCGACGAGCAACTGCTGCAGCTCCGCGCTCGGCGGCTCGGCGCGCAGTGACTCGATGCTGTGCGGATGGCCCGGGTACGTGCGCAGCGCGGTCTTCGAGAAACGCGTGTCGTACGGCGCCGGCGGCGTGTACGGCATGTGCGGATCCATGAGGTGCAGGAACAGGAACCAGGGCGCGTCGCCCTGGTCGGCGATCCAGCGCGTCGCCAGGTCGACGCCGGCCTGCGCGCGATTGAGGTACTGCACGAACGAGTCGAAGCCACGATCGATGCTGCTGGCCGGATCGAGGAACGGATTCGAACTCAGCGCCTTGGTCAGGTAGCCGTCGGCGGCGAACGTGCTCGCCAGGGTCGGTACGTCGGGCACCAGCGACTGGTAGTCGGCGCCAGGCAGACCCTCGCCCGAACCGAAGGCGGCCTCGCGCCGCGCCGAGATGCCCGCGCGGTGCCGCGCCGGTTCGAGGCCGGTGAACAGCGTCCCGTACGACGGCAGCGTCCAGGGCGCGGTCGAGATCGCGCGCTCGAACACCGCGCCCGTCGCGACGAACGCGTCGAGGTTCGGCGACGTCGCGCGCGTGTAGCCGTGGAAACCCAAGTGGTCGGCGCGCAGCGTGTCGATCGAGATCACGAGCACGTTGCGCCGCTCGCCGCGCGCGGCGACGACGCGCGGCGCGGCGTGCAGGGGGCGAACTTTGGCCGGTGGCGCATCGACGCCGAGCCAGCGCACGACAGCCACGAAATCGGCGTTCCCGCTCGCTCCGAGGTCGCCCCGCGCGTGCACTTCGACCCACGTCTGCGCCGCATCAGCGAGCGGCGCGCGCCGTTCCGCGAGCACCGTCTCGCGGCCGCCCACGCGCGAGCGGACCTCGAAGAGGACCTCGCCGGGCGTGGACGCCGAGCAATTCTCGACGGAGAACCCGAACGCGAACTCCCGGGTGCCGTGCGCGTTCGCTGGGAAGACGACCGACTCTCCGAAGTCGGCGCGTACCGCGTCGCGGGTGTCCTGCACGATCCACGTCCCGTCGAGTTCGGAGCGCGGCACGCCCGGCTTCGCGATCTGCGCCTGGGCGCGCGCGGAGTCGATGTGCACCGTAAGTCGCTCGTAGGCGACCGGCTTGGGATCGGGCGCGCAACCCGCGAGCGTGATGAACGTCCAGAGCCCCGTGCAGCACAGGGCGAGCGCGCGGCCGCGTCGTGCGGCGAGTCGGGTTCGAAGGGCGTCCATCTGGAACGTGACGACCGGCCATGATCCGGGCCGGCGGGCGATCTGTCACGATCCGTCTGCGTCGTGTCGCGTGCGGCGCGATCTGTGCCATGCCCAGCCGTGCGTGCAATCCGTAGAGTGCGCGCACGCCGGCGGTCTCGCCGGCGCAACCGACATGCATCCCCTTCCCGAACACGTGCGCGGCCTGGCGGGCCCGAGGCCGTGAGCAATCCCTCGCCCATGCGGCGCGACGACTTCGAGACGGAGCGCCCGAATCCGGCCAGCGCGCAGCTCGACGAGCTGTCCATCGCGGCCGCATTCGACGTCATGCAGGCCGAGGACGCGCGCGTTCCGGCCGCGATCGCGGCCGCGCGCGACGACATCGTGCGCGCGATCGAACTCGTCGCGGATCGGCTGGCGCGCGGCGGTCGGTTGCTCTACGTGGGCGCGGGAACCAGCGGTCGTTTGGGTGTGCTGGATGCTTCGGAGTGCCCGCCGACCTTTCACAGCGACCCGGCGCAGGTCGTCGGAATCATCGCCGGCGGCGAGCACGCTCTCACGCGCGCGGTCGAGGGCGCCGAGGATTCGCGCACGGACGGATCGAGAGACATCGATGCACGGGGAGTTTCCGCGCTCGACGTCGTGTTCGGCATCACGGCTGGCGGCACGACGCCCTACGTACACGGCGCGATCACACGCGCGAAGGAGCGTGGCGCAGCGACCGTATTCTTCGCCTGCGTGCCGCGCGAGCGCGCGCCCGACGACGCCGACGTGTCCATACGCGTCGTGACGGGGCCCGAAGTCGTCGCGGGCAGCACGCGCCTCAAGGCCGGCACGGCAACCAAGCTCGTGCTGAACATGGTCACGACGCTGGCGATGACACGGCTGGGCAAGGTGCACGACAACTTGATGGTCGACGTGGACACGCAGGCGAACGCCAAGCTGTGGCAGCGTGGGATCGGGCTCGTCGCGCGGATCGTCGCGTGCGATCGCGTGCGCGCCGAAGAGTTGCTCACGCAAGCGAGCGGTCGGGTGAAGGTCGCCGCCGTGATGGGCAGCGCGCACGTGGATGCCGACACGGCGCGCGCACGGCTCGAACGCGCGGGCGGCGTGCTGCGTCGAGCTCTCGAGGGCTGATCGCGGCGAGCTGCGTCACTGCGAGCTGTTTTGAGACGTTCAGCCGCCGTGGTCCGGCTGCGGCGGTCAGGAGCGCGGCGGTCAGGAGCGCGGAAGTGCCGCGAGGCGTGCGCGCACCGCCGTCAGGAACTTCTCCCAGTCGAAGGCCGGTCCGGGATCCGTCTTGTTCGCCTGGACGTGGTAGTGGCCCAAAATGCCGTG
>JBBQCC010000257.1:0-6467 GCA_038318285.1 Planctomycetota bacterium
GCCGGAGATTCCTCGGCGACGCGTCGCACGCGACACCTCGTGTTGCCGACGGGCGCGCGCGTGGACGTCGGCGCCGCGGTCGGCCTCGGCGCGCGGTTCTTCGGTCGCGTCGTGCGCCTCGACGGGCGTCGCGCGGTCGCGGCGCTGCTGGGCGATCCGCTGTTGACGTTCTCCGCTGTCGCGGTCGAGGAGTCCCTGATCGGGAAATCCGCGGCCGATGCGGTCTCGCCCAAGACCGACCCCGCGCACCCCACTCCGCCGCTGCGCACACGCAACCTCGGTCGTCTGCGTTCGCTCGGATTCGATTCCGACGGTGCCGTGCTCGTCGCCTGGCGTCCACGCAGCGGCGAGTCCGCGCCGCTCACGGGGCGCGTGCGCATTGCGACGTCCTCGGGCGACCGCGGTGTACCGGCGGGACTGTGGGTCGGCACCTGCACGCTGCCCGCAGGCGAGGGCGAGAACGTCCTCCACATCGCGCCGGTCCAGGACCCGTCCGAACTGCTGCGGATGCGCATCCGACTCCGGGCGACGCACTTCGAGGAACTCCCGTGAGGCCCTCGCGCCGTCCGTGGCAGCGCGTCGCCGGCTGGACGCTGTTCTTCGTGTGGGCCGTGTCGCTCGCGGGGTTGCAGGGCATCGCCACGCGCCACGCGACGTCGGCTTGGTTCCCCGACGTCGCCCTCGTGTTCGCCGTCGTCGTCCTGGCGCGCTGCGAGGTCGGCGATCTCGTGCGCCTCGCGTTGCTGACGGCGTTCGCACGCGCGGCGACGAGCGGCGAGCCGCCGATCGTGCTCCTGACCGGCATGCTGGGCGCGCTGCTGGTCGCGCTCGCCGTGCGTGGCGCACTCGAGTTGTCGGGGCCGGTCGGCCGAACCCTGGCCGCTGCACTGGCGGCGGGGACATTCCAGGCCTGGATCGTCATCGCGCGCGACGCGCGGGCCGTCGAGCACAGCATCGATTTCGGCGCGGCGCTGCACACCGCGCTGCCCGTCGCGATCGCGAGCGCGCTCCTGGCGATGGTGCTCGGACCGCTGCTCGTCCGACTGCCCGGCTTGACGCCACTGTGGAGCCGCGCGTGGTAGCCCAACGCCGGCTGCAACCGCTCGGCATCGCGCTCGTGCTAGGCCTCGGCGTGGTCGCCGCGCGCCTCTTCCAGGTGCAGGTCCTGCAACACTCGGTGTGGGCCGAACAAGCGCAAGGCTTCCGCACCAGCTCGAGCGTCGTCCCGTTCCACCGCGGGCGATTTCTCGACCGCGAGGGGCGCGTGCTGGTCGCGGACGAGGACGTCGCCAGCCTGGAGTTTGTCTACCGCGACTTCCGGCGCGGTCATCCGCTCGGGCTCGCGGCGCACGCGCGCACGGCGATCGAGGGACGCCCCGTGGCGCTGGCCGAGACGGAGCGCGAACTCGGGGCTTGGGTCCGTCGCATCGTCACGCTGACGCCCACGTCGATCGTCGAGTTCGCGCGCGGCGCAGAGCTGCGCGACGCCGACGGCGTCCTGCTGGCCCCGGCGACGGAATCCGTCGAGGCGGAGGCACGCGGTGCGCGCGCGGGCGACTTGCGCTTCTACGTGACGCAGCTCCTCGGTCTGTCGCGCCGCGATGCGGGCGCGGTGCGACGCCGCATCGAAGCCGACGGCGGCGCCGTTCCGTGGAGTGCACTCGCCGCGGCCGAGCGCGGCACGAGCAGCGACGCCCTGGTCGCGTCCGTCGTGCGTCGCGCGGAAGAATCGCGCGCTGACCTGCGCCTCCTGGCCGGGATGCTCGACGACGAGAAGGTCCTGGGCGGCGACGCGGAGCGCGCGAGGCCGTCGATCGATCGACTCGTCGCGCTATTCGATCAGCGTCGTGCGGAGCTCGAAGACGAGGCGGCCGACGAGCTGTTCGAGACGGCGACGGGCTTCCGTCCTGGTCGCGTTCCGACCGAAGCGTTGCGCGACACGTTCGACGTCGCCTGGATCGCGCGCGCGCTGCGCTGGGACGCGCAGCGCGTCGAGACGTGGACAGCTTCGCGCCGTGCGAATTGGGAGCGCGGGCTCGACGAGTTCCTCTTGCCGCGCGTGCTCGCGCGCGCCGGCCTGGGCGAGTCGGAGGCCGATCGCGCGCGCCGACTGCTCGACGGACTGGCCGATCTCTGGCGCTCCGACACGCAGGGCGCCGAGGAGGACCGCACGTGGACGGACCTCGAGGACCTGACGGTGTTGCACCAGGCACCGTCGCTGTTCCGGTCCGCGCCGGGCGAGGTGCCGCCTGAGGCGAGCGGTTCGGTGTTGCCGTTCCAGGACGAGGCACTGCGCGCGCCGACGGCGAAGGACGAGGACCCGTGGGCCGCCGTCGGTCGTCTGTTCGAGTCCGCGGCGCTGCGCGCGGGCCTCGCGTCGCCCGGCGCGGAAATCGTTGCCGAGCGCTGGAAGGGGTACTCGCGGTCGAGCGCCGGGCTCGACGGCGAAGCCTCGCTCGATGAGCTGCGCCGCACGGCGCGCATGTTCGAGGCGGCGTATAGCGGTGTTGTGCTGCGCACGATGTCCGCGTTGCGCGGTCCGGGCGGCAACGATTCCCGCGCGACACCGCTCGCGCTCGTGCCCGAGCGCATCGATCGCGCACGTCAGCGCGAACGCTACGTGCTCGTCGACGCGCAGAGCCGCGCATCGCGCCTCGCGCCGTCGCCCCAGTACGCGCTGATCCAATTGGTCGCGCGCGATCCCGAGCGCTACGCCGGTTTCAATGTGCGCGAGTCGACGCGCCGCGTCGCGCGCACATTCGACGGTCAGGGAGTACCGGTGGCGGGGCTGTGGATCGGGGCTATGCGCCAGCCGTTCCTGCGCGAACTCATCGCGCAGTCCGAAGGCGCGCGACGCCTCGCGAGTCTGAAGGAACAGCTGCTGCGCAGCGATGAGGAAGAGGCCGAGATTCGCGAGCTGACGAACCGCGTCGAGAGCGTCGACGAGTGGACTGGCGACCGCGGGCTGGAGGCGTGGTTCGACAAGGAATTGCGCGGTGAGGCCGGCAAGTACGAGATGGAAGGGCTCGGCGCCGCGGAACACAGCGACGTCGATCGTCTGAAGCCAGCGACGGACGGCCGCGACGTGCAGTTGACGATCGACGCGGCTCTTCAGATCGCGGCGCAGGACGTGCTGGCGCATCCGCGACCGCCGAACGGGCGCACGGACGAGATCTGGTACGCGAATCCGGTCGGCGCGATCGTGTTGCTGACGCCCGACGGGCAAGTGCTGGCGGCCGCGTCCGAGCCGACGCTGCCCGGACATCTCTCGATCCCCGGCCGCGGTCACGAGCGTGGTCGTCCTCGCGAACGTACCATTCAAGCACCGACGTTC
Source organism: Planctomycetota bacterium (assembly GCA_038318285.1). GTDB lineage: Bacteria > Planctomycetota > UBA1135 > UBA1135 > JAEUHZ01. The sequence continues at coordinate 3,335 of JBBQCC010000257.1, forward strand.
AACCCGCCGGGATCCGTGTTCAAGCCGTTCGTCGCGGCGTATGCGCTCGATCGGTTGGGTTTCGATCCGGCGACGAAGTTCCCCTGCGTGCTGAACGACAAAGGCCAACCCTCGTTCGAGACGCTGCGCTGCAGCGCGCTGCACTACGAATCGGACTTGCACCGCGCGCTGGGCGTCTCGTGCAACGCGTACTTCGCGCAGCTCGGCTTGCGCTTCCAGCCGCAGCAACTGCTGGACGCGGCGCACGAGTTCGGCTTCGGCGAGCCGACGGGCGTGCGGTACGAACCCGGACCGGACCGCCGCGGACTACGAGAAGACTGGGTCGCATCGCCCGACTTCGACGAGAAGGGCATGTTGAAGCAGCTCGCCGTGCGATCGGTGCTGTTGCGCTTCCCGAACGGGCTGGGCCTCCTGTGGGCGACGCCGATGCAGGTCGCGCGCGCGACGGCGGCCCTCGCGACGGGGGTCCTGTCCGACGTGCACATCGTGAAGCAGATCGGCGACCATGTCGTGGAGGGCACGTCGCGTCCGCTGAACATCTCGCGCGCCAGCCTCGACGTCGTGCGCTCCGCGCTACGCGGTTGCGTCGAGGAAGTCGGCGGTTCAGGTCACGGCAAGGGCCTCGACCTGAACACGCTGGGGTTCACCTTCGCGTGCAAGACAGGCAGCGCGGACATCGGCGCGATCTACGAGTTCGACGGCATGCCCGACGACGATCGCGCGGCCGCCGAAGCCGGGAAATCACGCAAGCACACGTGGGTCGCGGGCTGGTTTCCGGCCGAGAACCCGGTCGCGATCGTCGTCGTGTACCTGCACAATCTGACGGAGACGTCGAGCCACACGGCCGTGTTCGTCGCGTCGCAGTTCCTGCAGACGGAAGTCGTGCGTCAGTACGTCGCGCGCCGAGGTGCGCAGTGAATCACACCTCCTCGACGATCCGTGGAGGCCGCCCGCGATGAACGACGTCGCCGTTCGCTCTGGGGAGCGCAAACAGCGCCTCGACCGCGTCGTCTCGCTGCGCGGCGTGCGCTGGGCCAACCTCGACTGGCACGTCGTGCTGATCGCCACGTTGCTGCTCTCGATCGGGCTCGCGTTCGTCTCGGCGATGAGCAACGCCGACGAGATCTACGGACGCAACGACACCGTGAACGCCGTGCGTTTCGGAAGCCACGTCGAGAAGCTGCTCGTCGCCGCGCCCGCGTTCCTGCTGGGTCTCGCGGTGCGTCCGCGCTGGCTGCGGCGCAACGCTTTCGCGATTTGGGTCGCGACGCTCGTCGTGCTCGCGCTCGTGTTCGTCATCGGCGACTTGCGCAACGGCGCGCGGCGTTGGATCGAGATCGGCCCGTTCGACCTACAGCCATCCGAGCTCGCGAAGGTCGGCGTCATCCTCGGTCTCGCCGCTGCGCTGGACCACCTGCGCCTCAAGACGCTGCGAGAGTGGGGGATGCCGATCGTGATGGCGCTCGTGCCGATGGCTCTGGTCGCGTTGCAGCCCGACTTGGGCACGTCGCTGACGATCGTGCCGGTGACGTTGGGCATGCTGTACGTGGCCGGCGCGAGTGGAAGGCTCATCCTCACGTTCCTCGTCGGCGCGCTGGGCCTCGCGGTGCTCTTGTGGCAGTTCCAGATCGGCGTGCGCGACTACCAGTTGCAGCGCATCGACACGTGGACGCGCGGGTGGAACCCGAGCGAGCTGATCGCCGAGCGGAACAGCGCCTCGTTCCACAGCTATCACGCACGCGTCGCCATCGGGAACGGCGGCTGGAGTGGCGAGGGTTTGGGCGCGGGCGTCGCGAACGAAGTCGCGTGGCTCCCGGAGCGTGACTGCGATTCGATCTTCGCCGTCGTTGCCGAGGAAGCGGGCTGGATCGGAACGTGCGTGATCCTCGCGCTGTACGGACTGTTCACGCTGTCGCTGTTCGCCAGCGCGTCGGGGCTCCGCGACCGGTTCTCGCGCCTCGTCGTCACGGGCGTCGGACTTCTGTTCGGCGCGCACCTCCTGATCCACTGCGGCGTGAACCTGGGGCTACTGCCATTGACCGGGCTGACGCTGCCGTTCTTCTCGACGGGCGGTTCGTCGCTGCTGGCGACGTTCCTCGCGCTCGGGATCGCGCTCGGGCTCGCGTCGCACCGGCAACCATCACTGGACGCGGAGACGTTCCGGCGGACGTGAGGTCGCGATCGGGGTCCCTCTCACCGAACTTCCGAGCGGCCCGGATCGGACTCTCTGGCGGATCGACGTGGGACCCGCGAGTGGGCGCGAGTGCGCTGCCGCCGACAGGGATCGACGCGGCGGGCTCCGCCGTCGCCCTCCTCGCCGAGGAGCGAAACGTCGCGCGGATCGAACGAGGCGACGGGGGCCTGCGCGAATACCATCGCGCGCCCCCCCTCTTGGAGCCAGGCAGTGAGAACAGACGAGAGTCGCCCGAACGCCGTCGATCCCGAAGCACGCTGGTTGGCCGAGACCTACAGGCCCGGCCCCGCGCAGCTCACCGTGCGTGCCGTGATCGCCGGCATGGCGATTGGTGGCGTCATGTGCGTGTCGAACCTGTACGTCTTCTTCAAGACGGGCTGGTCGATGGGCGTCACGATCACGGCGGCGATCCTGGCGTACTCGCTGTTCGGCGCGTTGCGCGCTGCGCGAATCGTGAAGCAGCCACTGGGACTGCTCGAGAACAACGCGCTGATCACCGTCTCGTCCGGCGCGGGCTACATGACGGGCGGCGGCAACATGGCCGCGTTCGGTGCGCTGCTGATGGTGACGACGGTGCGGCCGGACATCCTGCCGATGATCGCCTGGTTCGCGGTGATCGCGGCGCTGGGCGTCTTTTGCGCGATCCCGATCAAGCGACAGCTGATCAACCGCGAAGGGCTCGTGTTCCCGACCGGAACGGCGACGGCGGAGACGTTACGCGTCTTGCACGGAACGGAAGACGAAGCCGATACGCGTGACCTCGCGCGCCCGGCGCCGAAGGTCACGGCCGAAGACGCGAACGCCAGCAGCGGTTCGAGGCAGGCCGCCGCGCTCGGCATCGCCGCTGCGTTCGCCGCTGTGCTGACGTGGTTTCGCGACGCGAAGGCGACGTGGATGCCGTTCAACATCCCGAGCACGATCCCTGTGCCGCTCGAGATC
>JBBQCC010000258.1:0-6450 GCA_038318285.1 Planctomycetota bacterium
GAGGAATGCCCGAGGGAGCGCCAGACGCTGCTGTTCTCGGCCACGTACCCGGACGGAATCGCGCGCATCGCCCAGCGGTTCCTGCGCAATCCCAAGGAAGTGCAACTGCTCGAACAGCACGCAGCGACGAAGATTCGGCAGCGATTCTACGCGGTCGAGGAGATGGGGCGCCTGCAGGCCGTAGCGCGTTTGCTGCGCCACTACCGGCCGACGCGGACGCTGGCGTTCTGCAACACGAAACAGCAGTGCCGAGACCTCGTCGAGCTGCTGCGCGGCGAGGACATCGTCGCGCTGGCGCTGCACGGCGACCTCGATCAGCGCGACCGCGACCAAGTGCTCGTGCAGTTCACGAACAAGAGCTGCTCGGTGTTGGTCGCGACGGACGTGGCCGCGCGCGGGATCGACATCGACGGCCTGGAGGCCGTGATCAACGTCGATGTCACGCGCGACGCCGAAGTGCACGTGCACCGCATCGGCCGCACGGGCCGCGTGGACGAGGAGGGTTGGGCGCTGACGCTGGTCGGTCCGCGTGACATGGGCAACCTGCAGCGCATCGAAGAACTGCAGGGGTCGCCGGCCGAGTGGCACACGCTTACGGAATTGGTGCCGAAAGGGCGCGAACCGCTCGTTCCGCCCATGCTGACGTTGCAAATTCTGGGGGGCCGCAAGGAGAAGATCCGAGCGGGCGACGTACTCGGTGCATTGACGAAGGACGCCGGGTTCGCGGCCGATCAGGTCGGCAAGATCACGGTGAACGAGAACTCGACTTACGTCGCCGTGGATCGCCGGATCGGCGCTCAGGCGCTGAAACGGCTCGCGGCCGGCAAGGTCAAGGGTCGGACCGTGCGCGTGCGGCTGCTGAGCGCCGATGAAGACTGAAGCGGCGCCGCGAAAAGTCACTCAGAGCGGCCAGCGCCCCGCGCTCGACGCATCGAGCTTCGCACTCCACTCGTCGTCATCCGGGTCGAGTGCGCGCGCGGTCTCCCACGCCGCGCGTGCATCTTCGCGCGAACCGTGCACCCAGAGGCGATCTCCGTAGTCCCCCCACACCTCATCGTCGGTCGCGGCTTCTACTTTGCGCGCCAGAATGCGCAGCGCGCGAACGGGATCTTGCAACCACAGCTCGTCGGCATGCGTCGCCATGTCGGGATCGATCTCGAACGAACGCCACCAGGCCTGGAACGCCGCTTCGGCGCGCCCGTGTTCGGCCGTCCAATCGCCCAACCGGTCCCAGTTGTGCGCGTCGTCGGGCATCCGCGCGGTGCGCTCCGCGAGAACGAAACCCAAGCGCTCGGGATCCAGTTCGGCCAGTCGAACCAAGACCGCCTCATCGACGCGAGCGCCGAGAGATAGATCAGCGAGGTACCGGATCGCCGACGGCCCGTCCTCGCGTGCGAGGAGATCCGCGACGTACGCCAGCATCGTTCCGCGATCCGTGCGTTCCCGCGAACGCTGCACCAGATCGGTGGACGCGACGTCGGGCGCGAGCTCGCGCAGCTCGTCCCAATATCCCTGCGGCAATTCCGACGCATCGAGCACGCCGCGCAGCACGGCGATCGCGCCGCGTTCGTCGCCGCTCCGCACGAGCAGCGCGGCACGCAGTCGCGCCTCGCCGACGCGCCCTTGTGCGCGATACCAACTCGGACGGCGATCCAGGACCGCGAGCGCCGCAGCCGGATCCACCTTCGACAGCTCGTCGAACGCGTACTGCAAGTCGGGGTCGAGTTCGCACGCCCGCCGGAGCGCGCGCCGCGCGAGCTGGTCCTCGTGCCCGTTCTCGAGCGAATATCCAGCGTGAAGCCAGGCGCTGGCCGACGCCCCGGCTCGCTCCAGACCGTCGAGCGCTTCGACGGGACGGACGGCCTCGAGCCGCAGATCGGACAGGAACCGCGCCATCATCTCGGCCGCATAGGGATCCAGTTCCTCGACCCACGGCGATGCGAGCTCGGACTGGATCTCGCTCGCGAGGTTGCGCAATCGCGCGGCGTTCGAATCGGCCGAGTTGGGATCATGTGGCCGGCGACCCGATGCCGCAGGCGGTGAATCGACGTGGCGCGTAGAGCAGGGGCGGACGCTCGCGCGCGGATGCGCCGGTGAGCTGGCCATCGCCGACTGCAGGAGGCCTGCGCAGAAGAGGGCCGCGATCAAGCCGCGTTCGGTCGAGCGCGTCGCACGCGAGGAGTCGCAAGCGGGGCGAGAAGTGGAGCGGTTCATGTCGCGGCAGGTGCAATGCGCGTGCCCCCGGGACGCGACGCCTGAGCGTGCCGGGAGGCCGATCCGAGTGCCCGCCCGCGTTTCGGACGCGGAACCGGGCACTGCACCCGGGTCACGAGCGCGTGCATGCCGCGCCGATCGACCCTCGGAACCCGATGAATTCGTGTCATGATGTTCGCTCAATTTCCGGTAGGCCGGCCCGTCCGGGTCGGAGCAGGAATCGCGCGCGAGGACACGGTCATGAACGAAATCTTCCGTATCGCCACGCTGATCCAGCAGCACCGCGAGGACGTCATGAAGCTCTGGCGAGAGAGTGTGCGCCAACTTCCATCGGCGAAGCACCTGGACACGCCGACGCTGAACGATCACGTGCCGCGCTTGATCGACGAGCTGGCTGCGGCGCTGTTCGAGCAGTCGGACAAGTCGATCCCCGAGGCTCTGCGGCGCGGCAGCCCGCCCGAACACGGCATTCAGCGGTTCGCGGACGGCTACGACATCACGGAGATCGTAGCCGAGTACAACATCCTGCGCGGGTGCATCCACGACCTAGCCGACGAGCACAGCCTGAAGTTGCAGGGGCGGGCGTTCCACATCCTGAACCGAGTTCTCGACGGCGCGATCGGATCTGCGGTCGAGGCCTACGCGACGCAGAGCGCGCTCCAAGTGCAAGAGCGGCGCCAGGAGTACCTAGCCTTCGTCGTGCACGACCTGCGCACGCCGCTGAACGCGATCTCGATGGCCGCGCGCGTCATCGAGCTGGCTTGGGACCAGCCGGAGAAGCGCGCCGAGTGCGCTCCGATGCTGAACAGCCTGCGACGCAACGTGAGGCAGCTCGACGAGCTCGTCACGAAGGTCATCGACGAGAACACGAACATCGTCACCGAGACCGGCGTGCGACTCGAGCGTCGCATGTTGGACCTGTGGTCGCTGGTCGAAGCCCTGATCCACGACCTGAACCCGGTTTCGGGGACGTCCTCGACGAAGCTCGTGAACCGCATCCCCTACGACTTGGTCGTCGACGCCGACGCGAGCCTCCTGCGGCGCATCTTCCAGAACCTCATCGCGAACGCGATTCGTTACACGCCCCGAGGAGAGGTCGAGATCGGCGCGCAGCGCGGCGCGGGCGACGTCGGCGTCACCTGTTGGGTGCGCGACAACGGATCGGGTGTCCCGCCGGAACGGCTGGCGAAGCTCTTCGACGCGCTGGAGAGCGACGGTCACAAGACGGACGGCGCGGGATCGGGCCTCGGCCTCGCGATCGTGAAGACGTTCGTCGAGGCCCACGGGGGCACGGTGGAGGTGATCAGCGTCGAAGGTGAGGGCTCGACGTTCACGTTCACGCTGCCGGTGAGGCGCGCGGAGTGAGGTAGACGCCGAGTCACCGCGGCTTGCGCTACGATCCCGACCCATGGCCGAAGACCGCAAGTTCTCGTGGAAGTCCTGCCTGCTGATCGGGTGCGGAGTCCTTCTCCTGATCGGGATCGCAGTCGGAGTGTTCGTCGCCGCGAACTGGCAGACGATCTCCAAGACCGTCGGTGAGGCCACCGAGGTGGTCACCGGGCTCCTCGACGTCCAGAAAGCGGTCCGCACGGCGACCGACGCCGGCGAAGTGCGCGTGCACATCGACATGAGCTCGGACGCCAAGACGTTGCGGGTCGAAATCGTCGGATCGAAATGGCTCGACGACCTCGCGTGGGAGAGCCCGGAAGCACGGGCGAAAGCGCTCCAGGCAGCCGTCGTCGCGCGCGATGCTCTGCCGACGAGCACGGAATACGACCGCTTCCAGATCGAGTTCGTCTCGCAGGTGAGCATCGGGGTCACGGTCAAGAGTTCGCAGAAGTTCGACTTCGCGGCGAGCGACCTGCCGCCGCGCACGGCGCCCGCTCCGCGCTGATCGAGCGCGCGCCCAGAATCGGTCGTCCGGCCCCGGCGGACTGCGAGTATCCTGTTCGCCCCGATGACGATCCTGACGCTCGACAACGTCCAAAAGCACTTCGGCGCGCAAGCGGTTCTGCGCGGCGCTTCGCTGCGTATCGCGGCCGGGGAGAAGATCGGCATGGTCGGTCGCAACGGCGGCGGCAAGACGACGCTGCTGCGCCTGATCGAGCAACTCGACGTGCCCGATTGGGGCAGCGTCCAGATCCCCAGCGGCATCCGTCTCGCGCACGTCACGCAGCGGCCGGAATTCCCGGTCGGCAAGACCGTGCGCCAATGGGTCGAGTCAGGACTGGACGAGCTGCACGCGACGCTGCGTGAACTCGACGCCGTGAATGAGGCCACGAGCGTCGCCCAGGGCGACGAGCTCGAACGCCTGATGAAGCGGCACGACGAGTTGACGGAGCGCATCGATGCGCTGGGCGGTTGGGAGACCGGGCGCCGCGTCGAGACCGTGCTGTCGGGAATCGGGCTCGTGGAAGCGCTGTGGGATCGCGAGGCGCGCACGCTGTCCGGCGGCGAGAAGAGTCGCACCGCACTGGCGCGCGAGCTGGTCGCGGGCAGCGACATCCTCCTGCTGGACGAACCGACGAACCACCTGGACCTCGAAGGCATCGAGTGGCTCGAGGGATTCCTGCGCGAGCTGAAGACCGCGGTCCTCGTCGTCAGCCACGACCGAAGGTTGCTCGGGCGCGCGGTGGACTCGATGGTCGAGCTCGAACGCGGCGAGTTGTCGCGCTATCCGGGCAACTACGAGCGCTACGTCGAGATCAAGGCCGAACGCCACACGTCGGAGTTGCGCGCGTTCGAGCAACAGCAGGACTTCCTGCGCAAGGAAGAGCAATTCATCCGCCAGCACATGGGCAGCCAGCGCACGGCGGAGGCGAAGGGTCGGCAGAAGAAGCTCGAGCACATCGTGCGGCTGGTGAAGCCCTTCCACGACGTGCGCAAGCCCGTGATCCGCGCGCCGAAGGCCGACCGCGCCGGCGAAATGGTGCTCGAAGCACGCGATTTGTCGGGCGGATACGGCACGAAGACGATCTTCTCGGGCGCGAGCTTTCGCATCGCACGCGGCGAGCGCGTCGGCATCGTCGGTCGCAACGGCGCGGGCAAGACGACGCTGCTGCGCATCCTGGCCGGTCGCGCGCAGCCGATGGGCGGCGACCTCGAGTTCGGCCACCGATCGGCGTGCGGATACCACGACCAAGACACGAGTGCTCTCAGGGAGGACGCGACGCCGTTCCTCGAGATGCGCCGCGCGTGGCCGCAGATGCCCGATCAGGAGATCCGCGACCACTTGGCGAAGTTCCTATTCCGCGGGAACGACGTCGACGCTGAGATCAAGACGCTGTCGGGCGGCGAGCGCGCGCGCCTGTGCCTCGCGCGGCTCGTGCTGTCGAGCCCGAGCTGGCTCGCGATGGACGAACCGACGAACCACTTGGACCTCGCGGCGCGCACGGCGCTCGAAGAGATGTTGAGCGAGTTCCAGGGCGCGCTCGTCGTCGTCAGCCACGACCGCGAGTTCCTGGACGGCCTGTGCAACGTGATCCTCGAAGTCGACCACGGCACGGTGACGAAGTACGAGGGCAACTACAGCGCCTGGCGTGCGGCGAAGTTGGCTGAGGCCGACAGCGCGAAGAACGCCACGCGGGCCGCTGCTGCTGCCGCGAAGCCGGCCCAGAAGGTGGCCCCGAAAGCGGCCCCGAAAGTCACGGAAGCGAAGAAGACCGCCGCGACGACGAAGGTCCGCAACCCGTGGGCGTTCGAAAAGCTCGAGAAGAAGATCATCCAGCTGGAGGCCGAGCTGAAGTCCGTGCAGGCGTCGCTCGCGACCGAGGAAGTCTGGCGCGATGCGCAGAAACTCAAGGATGCGCAGATGCGCGCGGCCGAGGTCGAACGCGACCTCGGCGAGGCGAATCACGAGTGGGAAAACTGGGGCTGACGGCTCCCGACTCGCGCGGTCTCGGAGTCCGCTAAGAATTCAAGGGCTCTCGCGCCGCGGAGCAGCGCCGCTAACTTCTGAAAGCCCGTACGATCGGTTTTTTTGCGGCCTCTCAGTTCTGCAGGCGTCGTCCGTGCTCGTACTTCACGCGCTCCTTCTCGGAGCCGTCTGCCTTCCAGTACGTCCACACGCCGTGCGCCTTGCCGTCCACGTACTCGCCTGCGGATTCTTTCGCGCCGCTCGGATACCAGTGTGTCCACGCACCGCTCGAGCGGCCGTCGGTGAACGAGCCCTCGTCCGACTTCGTGCCGTCCGCGCGCCAGAACGTCCACGGGCCGGACTCCTTCCCGGCGTGGAAG
>JBBQCC010000259.1:0-6445 GCA_038318285.1 Planctomycetota bacterium
AGACGCTCATGCACAACCCGCACGTTTTCCCGAACAATCCGGACCAGTGGTCGGAGCGCATGCAAGTGCACGTCATTCCCGGTCTGGTCGTGACGGGGACCTCGTCCGGGACGGCGAACGGCATCCACCAGACGCTCTCGACGTCGTACGGCGGTGACGGGCGGCTCTACATGACCTTCCCGTTCACGATCGACGGGTTGTGAGCCCGTCGGCGGTGCGCAGTGCGCCGCTCGAGATCACCGGGGCTGCCTTCCGCGACGCGGGGGCAGCCCCGGTGCTTTCGGACGAGTGCTAGCAGGCCGAGGTGAAAGTCATGCCGCTCAACAAACCGTGCCGTCGCGCTGCTTCGTCGGCCTCGTCACGCCATGCTCAGCGGCCAGGAGGCCGCCTCCGCTGGCGTTCTCTCGGCCTCCTCGCATCGCTTAGGCACGATTCGTTGAGCGTTATGACTTTCACCTCGGCCTGCTAGCGCGCGTTCTGTCCGCGCCGCAACTCGGGCCCCTCGGCCGCGGCGGCATCGTAATCGCGAACCGACAGCGGCGCCGCGTTCGGCGCGTGCTGCACGGCGACTTGAGGCTCGCCGAACCCGCGACGTCCCTTCGCGGACGGGCTCAACGCGTCGGGCAGGTAGCGCTCGAAGAAAGCGCGCTCGTGCTCGGCCATGCGGCCCGTGTCGAAGCGCGCTTTCTCGCGCAGACCGGCGATGTGCGAGACCGGCGGGAAGGGCATCGGACCGTGCGTCGCCTGCGGTGCGCGCTGGAAGTGCGTGCGGAACGCACGCGGCCCGAACTCTAGGAAGTGCAGGAACGTGTGGTGCGTCGCGATCGCGCCGGCCCACGGGTAGGGATGCAGATCCCAGCGCGATGCGACCAAGTCGATCGCGGCGTTCACGCGGCGCGCCGACTCGCGCGAGCGCGGCCCGCCGGTCGTGTCGAACAGCGCGTACAAGCGCAGGTCGTCCCCGGCAGCGTGATAGATGCGACGGATGCCGTAGTGCGCCGGATCCTGCGCGATGTGCGAGCCGCTCTCGAGGCCGAATTCGCCGACGAGAAACAGGTCGATAGCCTCCTGCTCCTCCTCGATCCACGCCACTGTGGACAGTGCTTCTTCGAGCGATTCGTCGGGATGGTCCGTGAACGTCATCCACTCCGTCGCGACGCCAGCCTCGTGGAACGAGCGGTTCACCGCGGTCATCGTCGCGCGATCCGAACCCTTGCGCATGAGTTCGAGGATGCGATCGGAACCACTCTCGATGCCGAATGCGGCCGAGCGCAGGCCGCTCTCGAACAGTCGTTGGCAGCGTTCGAGCGTGAAGTACTTCTCGATCTTCAGGTCGCTCGACCAGCGAATCTTGACGCCCTTCTCGATCAGCGCGTCGGCGAAACGCAGCGCGTACTTCGGCGACAGCACGTCGCACGACAGGTAGACGTTCTTCACGCCGTAGCGCCGTGAAAGCTGGCCCAGTTCCGCAGCCGCGCGCTCGGGCGGGATCTCGCGATAGCTCGCGGTCGCCGTTTCGGTCAGGCCGTAGTAGCAGAACGAACACTGGCCCCAGTAGCAGCCGCGCGTCGGCGCGTAGAGCAGCGTGCGGCTGGGCGCCAGGTAGTTGTCCAGGTCGAGGTCCGAGTAGTCCGGCATCGCCGCATCGCGCAGGTCGAGCGACCAGCGCGGACCGGTGTGCGTCGCACCGGCAGCTTCCGCGATCAGCAGGTTCGGCACGTCGCGCAGGATCGCGCGCTTCGCCTCCGCCGTGTCGGCCGCGCGCCACGCTGCGAGCTTCGGGAAGAGCTGCGTCAGCGTCTCCTCGCCCTCGAACAGGCCGATGCCGTCGACCCAACCGAGCAGTTCGGAACGACGCGCCTCGTCGAGGTGGATAGCGATCTGGTGGATGGCCGGACCGCCGAATGCGATGAAACAGTCGGGAGCCTTTTCCCTCAGGAAACGCGCCAAATACAGCGCTTCCGGCACTTGCGAGGGAAACACGATCGAGATGCCGATGAACTCGGCATCCGTCGGATCGCAGGGCGGACCCTCGGGCTTGTCCCAGTCCCATTCCGCGGCGCTGACGAAGTACTCCTCGTAGAACGACTGCAGGGGACTGCTCTTCTCGTTCCAGTACGACGCGAGCAGTTCGAAGCTCCACGGCGCGACGCCGTGACTCGCGGTGTTGAACCCGAAGCGGAACGGCCAGTACACGGCGTTCAACGCGTCGAAGTACTCCTCCGCCTGTCGGCGCGCGTAGGTATACGTCGTGGCGTCGAAGAACAGCTCGCGCGTCTGGAACACTTCGATCGGCGAGGGCGACGCGTGCAGGATGCGTTCCAGCTTCGGTCGTGCCTCTTCGAGGGCGAGGTATTCGCGCTGCTCCTCGAACGAGAGTCGGTAGCGACCGTTCAGGTGCGAGAAGCGCGCACCCATCCGCCGACCGACGTCGGCGATCGTCTCCGTAGCGAACAACCAGTGCGTTGCCGCCAAGTTGACGTCCACGACGCGGGCGTCGAAGCCTTTGGCCCGCAGGTGGCCCTTGAGCGTCGGCAGGCTCAGGTAGGGCTGGGTCGGGTCGGCGAAGGGCGGATGGAGGAGGAGATGTGTCACGTTGGGATTTCTTCACTTCCCGACATGGGTGAACCCCACCGGCGAGTGCCAGCAGGCTCTCCGAAGGAGCGCTCGGAAGAAATCCCCAAATCGAGGACCCGAGGTACAATCGCGCTGCCGGATGCAGGTTGCAGGACCTGACAGACGGCCTGTGCTTCGCGACAGGCGGGTGCTCGAGCGTGCGGACCGGCAGGTGGTCTGTGGCATGGGTCCTCGCCCGAAGTCGCGCAAGCCTGGGACCGCCGGCTCGATGTCGAACTCGTTCCCGAGTTCGAGATCGCATCTCGTCCAAGGACGGGGCGACGGTGATGGAGAGAACAACGATGCAGATGCAGCAGCAAGCCCGAGGGTCCGCGGCAGAGCGGGCTCGATCGGAAGCGCACCCGTGCGCCGACCGCCGAGGGTCCATCCTCGTCGAGTTCGCCCTCGTCGCGCTCGCCTTCTACCTCATCCTCGCGGGCACACTCGAAGTCGGCCGCATGATCACGTCGGCGCAGATCGTCCAGAACGCCGCGCGGACGATGTCGCGTGAGCTGGCGCTGCTGCCCTTGCCGGCGACGATGACGTTCCGGGATGCGCTGAACTGCGCGACCGTGCGCCAGCGGATCTACGACCCCAATCTCCTGGCGGTCAACCTGTCCACCAGCGGCGTGCCGAACTCGGCGACGTGGCCGACCGTGAACCGGATGCTCTTGCCCCTGATGACGGTCTCGGACGTCAACGGCACGCAGTATCTGCACTACCCGGGCGCCCTCGTGAACTCGTTCACCGGTGGCGTCACCGTCCGCGTACCCCAGGTCGTCGAGCGTGGCGCGGACGGCGTGGAGACCATCCGGTGGGTCGACGTCGTCGAGGAGGTGCGCTCGGACAGCCTCGATCCGACCAGCGGCCCCTTCAGCATGACCTCGACCGGCCCAGAGCTCGGTCTTGTGGCGTTGAGGATCAATTGCCCGTACCAAGCCGCCACGATGAGCGCCTTCCAGCCCGTCGACGTGACGGAGCCCAACCCCCAGAACGAGGCCATCTTGGCCAACGACGGCGGCGTGACGCAGCTCAACGCTCCGGGGGGCACGCTCCTGAACACCGGCGGCACGGGCGGCATCTACAGCGGCCAGTACGGCCTCGGGAAGTTCTACGCCCTGAACAAAGAAGTGCGCCCCTTCCGGCGCCTCATCTCCGGACAAGCCGTCTTCCGCCGCGAGGTCTTCGCCGCGGGTACGAGCTGCCCCTGACGCCTGCTTCGCATCGAGACTGCAACCATGCCCCAATCCCAATCCCGTAAGCGCTCGTCCGGAAACAAGACCTGGATCCCGGTCACCATCCTGGTGCTCGTGGTCGTCGCGGCCGGACTCGGCACGTACGCGTTCCTGAACGACGGCCGCATGCCGTGGACGACCCAGGCCCAGGTCCAGGCCAAGGCCGAGGTCGACCGCGCCGGTAAGAAGGCCTACCCGCGCGCGATGAAGGAGGTCCCGGCGTTCACGGCCGTGACGCTGGAGCACCTGCTCGATGCGAAGGGCGAGCCGCGCGTGTCGTGGCTGGAGCCCGAGAAGGCGGCCGCTAGTGGTCTGCTCGAGACGACGGCCGTCCTCGGTCGCGTCACGAAGGCCGACAAGCGTCCGGGCTACGGGTTCACGGAAGCCGACTTCCTGCCCAAGGGCTCGCCCGCCAGCCGGACCGCGGCCATCCCCTCGGGGATGATCGGCGTGCAGATCACGGCGGCGCAGATTCCGACGCTCCGCGGCCTGAAGGCGAACGACCGCTTCGTGCTCGTCGCGGCGGCGGATCCGTACAAGGGCGCCCTCGCGCCGCGCGGCACCGCGGTCGCGCCCGACATCGAGCGCAAGGCCGCCGAGGAGAAGGCGTTCCTGGCGATGACGCGCCGCATCGTCGAGGGCGGCGTCGTGATCCAGGCGATGACGGACGGCAAGGCCAGCGGCAAGGATCCGGCGTTCGTCGCCGTGCCGACGGCGCAGTACGCGGATCTTCTCAGCGCGCTGAACAACCAGGTCGAGATCACGGCGCTGGCCGAGTCGACGAACCCGGAAGTGGCCGCGATCCCGCTACCCAAGCCGCCCGAGCCGACGCCCGTCGAGCGCATCACGATCCAGAACGGTGACCAGAAGCAGACGGTCGTGCTGCCCGCCGAAGACGTACCCGTGCAAGAGGAACGTCGGTGAACGACCGGTTCGCCATCGCCTCGCGAACCGAACCGCGCCGTCGTGGCGCGGTGCTCGTGCTATTTGCGCTGCTCACGTTCGTATTCTTCGCGATCGCGGCCGTCGTCATCGACATCGGCATGGCGAACCTGACGCAGCAGCAGATGCAGGTCGCGACCGACTCGGCCGCGCTCGAGGGCTGCCGCTGGCGCAACTTCGACGAGGGTCTCGGCGACAGCAACGCAGCCAAGCGACAGAAGGCGGCCGCGCTCGTGCGTCTCGCGTTCGACGACGATCTCAATCCGACGCGCGGCGGGTACAAGCCGGACAACTACGCGTACGGCACCGGGCCGAGTGAACCCGACGACGCGGATGCCGCGCAGATCGCAGCAGGTCCCGCCCTGCGCGTCAGCGGCGGCAGCGGCGCCTGGGCTGCGAATGCCGTTCTCGGCCAGCAGCCCGACACCGAAGTTGCCCGCATCGACGATCCTCGACTGCAGTCCAACAACAACAACCGTCCCAACGGCGACCAAGTGTCTGGCTGGTACAAGCCGGCGCAGCAGCACAGCGAGGCCGGCGACTACACGCGCAGGGACTTCACTCCTGCGGCCCCGGGCGTGCCGAACGCGCTCTCGCTGAGCTACCTCGTGCGCATGCGCCGCGCCGGCGACGGGAATCCCGCAGACGTGCAGAACAACGTCAGCTCGTCGCTGCCGACGCTGCCGGTCGTGTTCGGCCTCGGCAGCACGATCCTCCAGGATCCGGGCAACGACTGGGATCCGCGCCGTGACGGCCTCACCGTGCGCGCGACCTCGATCGCATGCGCGCGTCCGGCGATGCGCGTGGGCCGGCCGCCGTGCGACGAGACGAACGTGCTGCTGTTCGACCACGAACCCGACGTCGGAGGTACGGCGTACCGCGAGCACATCAGCGGTCTCGTACCCTTCTTCATCTATCGCGCGGCCTGGACCACGCACTTTCGGAACGCGGGTTGGCAAGCGTCGGGCGGTGCGACGGAAGGTCGGGTCAGGGTCCAACCCGACGGCAGCATCGTGCTGGATGCGGACGGCACTCTCGTCGGGCACTTCCTGTTCGATGCGGCTTCGACGCCCGCGACCCCGTGCGAGCCCGAGTTCGGCTGGCCCGAGGTCCTCGGCCGCGCCGTTCCGCGATCGACCACGACGCCGGTCCGCGGGTTCCGTTTCACGACGCGCAAGCCCGCGTACATCGCGATCGTCGATTCGATCCCCGATGCGAACGGGGTGAACGTGTTGCGCGTCATCGGCTACGGCTTCGCGCACCTCTGGCCCATCGGCTTCACATCCGATGGCAGCGTGCCTCCGCCCCAATCCAACTACTCCGGGACCGGTCCCTTCGTCATCTCGCCCGGCGAGCTCATCACGAATGGGGATGCGCAGTGCTGGATCGCACAGGACAACGCCAGCGCCATCCTGAAATCGGCCGCGAACGAAACGGCCGGGCTGGCGCTCGACGCCGACACGCTCAGTCGAGTCCTCAAGGCCTCGAACCGACTCGCCTACGGCGTCGACGAACCCGACCCGGATCGCATCTACGACTACACCTACATCCAGCGCGGCACCGTGCTGGCACCTGCCCTGACTCGCTGATCGGACCCGTTCAACATGGAGCACACCCCCCAGATCCTCGTCGTCGGCTCGGACCCTCTCTTG
>JBBQCC010000260.1:0-6443 GCA_038318285.1 Planctomycetota bacterium
CCTCGCCGCGGACGTCGCGGAAGCGGATGACGCCGTTCTCATCGAGCACGTAGATCGTCGGCCAGCCGTGGATGTTCCAGGCCGTGGCCCACTTGCCACTGGTGCTCTCGTCGATCGCTTGGCGCCAGGTGATCTGGTTGTCCGCCAGGATCTTCTTCACTTCATCGACCGGACCGTCGCTGTTGATCCCGATCAGGGCGAAAGGCTTGCCTTCCAGTCGCTTCACGAGCGACTTTTCGTGCGGCAGCATCGCACGACAAGGGCCTCACCAATTGCCCCAGAAATCCAGGACCACCACCTTTCCCTTGTAGTCGGCGACCGAGATCTTCTGGCCGTTCTCGTCCATCGACTCGAAGTTCGGCGCGACCATCCCGACCTGCAGGTGGTCGAGTTCGAAGATCTGGCCCTTCGCGCGATCGGCGTATGCGCCGCCGCGCTTGGGCTTCACGTCGGGGAACTCGGCGATCAGACGTTCGAGCGCCTTGCGCCCCTCGGCCTTCTCGGCCGGCTCGTCGGATTCGAGCTGCAGACTGCCGAGGCTGTACAGCGCCGGCGCCTTCACCGCGGCGTGCGGTGATTTCTCGATCAGCGTCTCGAGTGAGTGGATCGCATCGGCCCTGCCGATCACGTACGACGAGCCACCGAGTGCGCCGGCGAACGATGCCAGTCCCGACGACGTGACGTGGTCCGCGAGGATCACGTCGATCGCCGGCTTGACTTCGTCCTTGATGCCGGACTCGACGGCAGTCGAGAACACTTCGAGCCACGCTTCGCGCGCGGTGTCGGTGCCCTTTGCTTCGATCGCGATGGCTTTGAAGTCGGCGAGGAATTCCTTGCCGGGTCGAGCCTCCCAGATCTTCTGGCCTTCGGCCTGGCTCTTCGCGGCTTGGAGTTTCTCCTGCCACTCCGCGGTCGCAGTGTCGCGCTTCTGGCGCAACTCGCTGAGCTTCTCCGCAGCGTCGCTGACCGGCGACCGCGCGAGAGCCAACGTGGACAGGCAGGTGAGCGCGAACGCCACCCCCAGTCCGAATCGTCTCATTTTCATGTGTGACCTCCTGGTTGCCGCGCACGGTTCGTGCACGCGCACCCCGAGTCTACCGAGCGGAACGGAACGCACCGTTGACCGGGCCCGGAACCTGGGTGAGCCTGCTCAGCATGCGCACGCTCCTCCTCGCCGTATTCCTGTCCGTCCTCGCTCTGGCGGCCGTCGGCCTTCCGCGGCAGGACCCCGGACCGTCCGCGCCGAGGGGGCGCATCCTCGCGGTCGGCGGCGGCGGGACGACCGACGCGATCGCTGCGCGCGCGATCGCGTTGGCCGGCGGACCGAAGGCGCACATGTTGATCGTGCCACAGGCCTCGTCGAGCGAGGACGCCGGCGCGAGCTCGGTCGAGTTCTGGCGTGCTGCGGGCGTGCTCGACGTCCAAGTGCTCGCGCTCGCCGATCGCGACGCAGCGCGCGCGGCGATCGGCGCAGCGGACTTCGTGTGTATGCCGGGCGGCGACCAAAACCGACTGATGCAGGCGTTGCGCGAGGCCGACGTGCTCGACGCGATCCGCGCGCGCTACCGGGACGGTGCGCTCGTCGGCGGCACGAGCGCGGGCGCGGCCGTGCTGTCCGCGACGATGATCGTCGGTGGCAAGAGCGCCGACCTCGAAAGCGTCCGTGCGCAGGGGACGGAGGTCGCCGATGGCATCGGACTGTGGTCGGACGCGTTGATCGACCAGCACTTCCTGAAGCGGCAGCGCTTCAACCGGCTGCTCGCGGGCGTGCTCGATCATCCCGAGCTCGTGGGGATCGGCATCGACGAGCGCACCGGCGTGGTGTTGCAACCCGATGGATCGTGCGAGGTCGTGGGCGACGGGGGCGTCGTCGTGATCGATGCGCGTGCGGCGACGGTGCGGTCGGCCGAACCTTCGACCCGGCACTCGGCCGATTCCATGCGCCTCGCCGTGTACCGCGACGGCGATCGATTCACGCTGACCGCGCCGAAAAAGCGCTGAAACAACAGCGATTCGCGGTCGTTTCGCGAATCAGGCGTCAGCGATAGAGTGCGCCGAGCAGGCCGATCTCGAACAGGCTGCTCAGCGCGACACACAGGATCGTCGGGATCAGGCTGCGCGTGCGCTCGAGGGCCATGGCCCCCGCGAACCCGGTCCAGGCCAAGGCCAACATCGTCGGCAGCGACGCGAACTGCACAGCCGAGTACAGCATCCCGGTCAGCAGCGCCGCGTGAATCGGCCCGTGCACGTGCCGCAGGCTCGGGAAGAGCACGCCGCGGAACCCGAGCTCGACCGCGACGACGCCGAACAGCAGGCCGTCCAGGGCGGCGAACGCGAACGCTGCGTCCGAGCTCCAAATCAGGAACTCGTCGACCTGGTACGTCCACGGCTCGATCGCGCCCATCGAGGTCGCGGCCGTCGCGATGGCGCGCCCGCCGATGTTGACCAGCGCGAAGAGCCCCAGCGTCGCGAGAGCCGTCGTCGACCCGACCGCCGGGAAGCCGAACACGTCCATGAACTCGAGCCGGTGCGGTCGCGCGAGATGTCGCCGCACCAACCAGAAGAGCGGCAACGACGCGACCGCGGCCTCGAACATCGCGGGGAAGTCGGTGTGCCCGAACACGCGTGCGACCTGGAAGGCCTTGAGGATGACGATGGCCGCGAAACCGGCGCGCACGAGCACGGCGAAACCCGTCTGCGGCGTCCACAGGCTCGGGATCGCGATCGAGGCCGCCCCGATGTCCGGTCGATTGCGTCCCAACCACACAAGTAGCACGAGCAGACCGAGCGCGACGGCGCTCGCAAAGGCGCGCGCCCACGTGAGGGCGCGGTGCACTTCGACACCCGGCGCCGGTGCGACCACTTCGCGCGCGCGTGCGCTCGCGATGCGTCCGATCCAGCCGTCGCCTGCCAGGGCGAGGTGATCCGGATCGGCTCTGCCGACGTAAAGCGCGCGCGCGGCGGCGACGAAGTCGGCGTGTCCGGCTTGCTTCAGCTCGTCCAGGTCGCCTTGCGCTTCTTCGAGTCGTCCGTGCGCGGCGAGCAGCAGCGCACGTCGGGCGCGGAGGCCGTCGAGTTCCAGCTCGCGTTTCGCGCGCAGGTCCTCCGATTCCGCCCCGTCCGAACCCGCGGCATTCGCTTCGAGGTTGCGTGCGTACACGACGACGTCGCGAAACGCGCGCGCGGCATCGTCCACGGTGTGGTGGTCCACAGGCAGGAACGGCAGGAGAATGGCTTGCTCCCAACCGGGGAGCGTGTCGAGCGCGGCCGCGAGCTCCAGTCGACGCTCGAACACGCGCGCGACGCTCTCGGGCGCTCGTCCGAAGTCGGCGGCCAAGCTGCGCACGGGGACGAATAGGGACTCGAAGAACAGCAGGCCGAGCAGCGTGATCGCGAGACCCGCGGTGACCGCGCCGGACATGCCCGTCGGACCGCGCGAGAACGGCGAGGGCGCAGGCGAAGGCGGGAGTTCGGGCTCGGTGGGCATGCGCTCGAGGGACAGCGATCCGCGGATTCCCGCGTCGAGTTCCGCACCTTACCACGCGCTCGCACTGCGGCTCGTCGTCGCCCGCGGCCCGTGCCGAAAGTCGTCGCGTATGCTGCACGCTGGGCGGCGCGGTGTGTTCTGCGCGCTGGACGTCGCGACGCCGAACGCCGAGCATGCGCGGATGCAACACGCCGAATTGGGTCGGACGGGCCTCAGGATCCCGCGCGTCGTGTTCGGCGCCTGGGTCTCGGGCGGTTGGGGGTGGGGCGGCGTGGACGACGAGACGTCGGTGCGCGCGATCCACGCGTCGATCGACGTGGGCGGGAACGCGTTCGACACGGCGCCCGTCTACGGATTCGGGCACTCGGAGGAAGTACTCGGTCGCGCGATCCGTGGGCGTCGCGACCGGGTGCTCGTGTTCACGAAGCTCGGCCTGCGCTGGGACGACGAGCGCGGTGACATCGCGTTCGAAACGACGGACGAGAAGGGGATCCAGCGCATCGTGCGCCGCAACTCGCGCCCGTGGTCGGTGAAGCACGAGGTCGAGAAGAGCCTGGTGCGTATGGGCATCGAGACGATCGACCTGTTGCAAGTGCACTGGCCGGATCCGAAGACGCCGATCGCGCAGACGATGGGGGCGCTGCTCGAGCTGCGCGCCGCAGGCAAGGTGCGCGAGATCGGCGTTTCGAACTTCGACGTCACGCAGTTACGCGAGGCGCAGGCGGGCCTGGGCGACGTTCCGCTGGCGAGCACGCAGCCCAAGTACAGCCTCGTCGCTCGTGACATCGAGAAGGACGTCCTGCCGCACTGCGCGCGCGAGAAGGTCGGCGTGATCGTCTACTCGCCGCTGGAGCAGGGCCTGCTGACCGGCCGGGTGCCCGAGGACCGCGTGTTCGCGGAATCCGATGGACGCAGTAGGCGCGCGACGTTCCGCGCGGAGAATCGTGCGCGGGTCAACGCCGTGTTGCACAAGGTCGCCGCTCCGATCGCACAACGGCATGGCGCCACGATCGGCCAGGTCGCGCTCGCTTGGACGCTGGCGCAGACGGGCGTGACCTCGGCGATCGTGGGAGCGCGCACGCCCGATCAGGCGCGCGAGAACGCGGCTGCGGCGGACGTCGCGCTCGCTCCCGAGGAAGTCGCCGCGCTGCGGCATGCGTTCGAGTCGCTGCGGCTCGACCTGAGTCGACCGGACGCGAACCGCGGCGGACTCAAGGGCTGGGTCGCACGCTTGCTGGGGCGCTGATAGCGAGCGCGCTCACCGGCCTCAGGGCGTGCGAGAAAATCACACACTCTCGCGCTGCGGAGAAGCGCCACGAGCTTCTGAGAGTGCGTACGCTCGATTTCTTCACGCGCTCTCAGCGCGGACCGGCCGCCGCGCGTGCTGGCAGATCGTCGAGCGCGGTGCGCAACATCGGCCCGAGCACGTCCGCGACGCGGCGCTGCCCGGTGGCGTTCCAGTGTCCCGAGACCCACAGGCCGTCGAAGTCCTGCGCGTAGGCTGGCGTGATGTCCAAGTAGGGCACGTCGTGACGCGCGAGGATCGTGCGCAAGGCTTGGTCCGTCTTCGACTCATTCACGTTCACGTCGAAGCACACGAGCCGCCCGCCGTCGCCTTCGACCGCGCGCCGTAGGTCGCGGATCAGGAGTTCGGTGACGTGCCAGGCCTCGTCGATGTCCGTTTCCTCCTCCACGGCGCGACGGATCGCAACCTGACGCAACTGGCCTTCGAGGAACGCGAACAGCGCCGAATGCTCGGACAGGACGTCGGGCACGAGCCCCGAGGACTTCGAGTCGGGGACCGGGACGCCGCGTAGCATCAAGAGCTCGCCGTAGCGCACGAACCGCGGCTTGTTCCCGCGCCAGTAGTGGTCGGCCACGTTGAACGCGATGTCATTGCTGCAGAACTGCAGAACGACGAGATCGGGGCGGAAACGTCGGCCCACTTCGACGTAGCTGAGCAGCTCCTGATCCGTCGAGTAGCCGCCGACGCCGAGCGAGATGACCTCCAGGTTCGGACCCAGGTCGCGCTCCAGCAGTCGAGCCAGCGTCTCGTCGTCGCCGACCGTGTACCCCTCGCTGTGCGAGTCGCCGAGGATCACGATGCGCCGCACGCCGGGCGCAGCGTCGAGCGCGATCTCGGGCGTCCGGAATCCCAGGCTGTTCGTCGTCTCTCGCCCGGTGTAGTCCGCTTCACGGCGCTCGAGCGAGAAGTCGGCGCGTAGTCGCCAGCCGAGCACGGGATCGTGCTGCGTGAAGATCTTGTCGTGCGAGCGCTTCGGCAGCACGAAACGCGCGATGACGACGTCGAGGACCACGAAGCTCGCGATCCAGATGCCGACGATCAGCAGCCGTGCCTTTGCGCGCGCGGCGTCGCGCTGCCGGAGCTCGAACCAAGCCGCTGCGGCGAACAGCAACGCCGAACCCGCGAGGCAGGCGAAGAACGTCGCGCTGGGACCGGACGCGAACGCGACGGCGATCCACGCGATGCCGAGCCAGGTCAACACACCCAGGCGTTCGAGCAGCGCCGCGGAGACGTTCGAGAGCGTGCGCCGCCAGAGCGGCGTACACGCGAGCACGAACCAACCGACCGAAAGCACCGCCGTCGCGACGACGTGCGCCTGCGCTCCGCCCGTGCTGCGCAGTGCGAAGCCGGCTTGGATCGCGATCCCCGCGGCGGGGACGATCCAGGCCAGGAGGGCGAGTCGTTCGGCGGACCTGGAGTGTAGTGGCTGCATCGATGGGCGTTTTGCCCGCCGCGACTAGTGGGCTGCGGACTTCCAGCTCATCCGACTAGGCCGCTGGTCCGCGGAAGAACACGAAGGTCACGATGGCCAGCACGGGCAACAGCACCGCGCCCGACCACAGCATGTACCCGCCGAACGACGGCATCTTGACGCCTTCCTCTTCGGCGATGGCCTTGACCATGAAGTTCGGTCCGTTGCCGATGTAGGTG
>JBBQCC010000261.1:0-6427 GCA_038318285.1 Planctomycetota bacterium
CAACTCGAAATCGAGCTCGGTGATGCCGCCCGCGTCGTGGCTGAAGAGATCGATGACGACCTTGCCGTAGCCATTCGACCAGTCGGGATGGTGATCGCGCTTCTCGGCGAGCAGTGCGACCGACGTCATGAACCCGAACGCACGCGTGAAGTCCTTGAACTGGTATTCGCGATGCAAGCGACCGCCCACGACGCTCCACTTGACGAGCTTTGGCAGTCGTTCGGCGATCTCCGCTTCGGTGAGAGTCTTCTTCGGCATCGGCAATGTTTACTCCTGCGGACGGCAGGTTACTCCTGCGGACAGGAGGTCACTCCTCCGGGCGGCAGATGGTACAGCCAAACCCGCTCGGGAAGCATGAGATCGCGCGCCGGTCGCGGTACGATGCCCGTCTGCACCTGCGGCGGAAAGACTGAAACCGGCGAGGGAACGATCGCAGCATGAGCGACGCCAACGACCGATCCATGAACCTCGACCACGCCGTGTTCGGAAACGGACGCGTCCTCGCGCTGGTCAAGCCGACGAGCGCCATCGAGTGGTTGTGCATGCCGCGCTTCGACTCGCCCTCCGTGTTCGCGCGACTGCTCGACCGGGAAAAGGGCGGGACGCTGCGCGTGCTGTCGGGCGGCCGCGAGATCGAAGGCCGCATGTCGTACGTCCTCAACACGAACGTCGTGTCGACGATGTTCGAGACGCTCGCGGGCAAGTACGAGGTCATCGACTTCGCGCCGCGCATCCCCGAGGGCCTCGGCGTCCGCGTTCCGATCGAGATCTGCCGCATGATCCGGCCGCTGTCGGGAACGCCGCGCATCTCGATCGACTTCGATCCGCGGCCGAACTACGCGCGCGATCCGGTGCAGATGCACGAGGGAGCAGTCGGCATCGAGGTCGCGTGCGGACCGACGTCGCTGCATCTGCACTCGAACATCTCCGTCCCTTTCATCCTCGAGAAGCGTGAGTTTGGCTTGCGCTCGCCCGTGTGGATCGTGATGTCGTACGGCCCGCGCGCGCAGACGCCGGACCGTGCGTCGGTGCAGCACGATCTGGATTCGACCATCGCGGGCTGGCGCATGTGGTCGAAGACGTGTGCTCTGCCGTCGTTCGAGCCCGCGGAGGTGCTGCGCTCCGCACTGTGTTTGAAGCTGCACGCCAACCACGACACGGGTGCGATCATCGCGGCGACGACGACGAGCATTCCCGAAGCGCTCGGCACGGAGCGCACGTGGGATTACCGCTACTGCTGGTTGCGCGACGCGGCGTTCGTCGTCGAGGCGCTGCGCCGGTTGTCGCAGGTCGCCGAGGGCGAGCAACTGCTGCGCTACTTGCGCGACATCGTCGAAGCTGGCCCGCTGCAGCCCGTGTATGGCATCGGCGGCGAGCGCGACCTCGAAGAGCGGCACCTCGACCACCTCGCTGGTTTCGCGGGCAATGGCTTCGTGCGCATCGGCAACGCGGCCGCGATCCAGCAACAGAACGACTTGATGGGCGAGCTCGTGCTGTGCTTCGAGACGATGCTCGCCGACCCGCGCATCGTCGTCGATAAGCCCGAGGCGTACTGGCCGATGCTCGAGCGACTCGTCGAATCGTCGATCGCAGTCGCGCGCACGCCCGACATGAGCATCTGGGAGTTCCGCACGTTGATGCGGCGCTACACGTTCTCGTTGGCGCTGTGCGCCGTCGCCGTGCACCGCGGGGCGCGTCTCGCGAAGCGCTTCGGTCGACACGACACTGCACGACGCTGGGAGACGATCGGCGACGAGCTACACGCCGAATTCCTCGAACGCGGCTACAATGCCGAGCTGGGGTTCTTCACCCAGTGTCTCGACGGCGTTCATCCCGACGCGTCGAACCTCCTCCTGCCCAGCTTGGGTCTGATCGACGCGCGCGATCCGCGATTCATCTCGACGGTGCGGGCCTACGAGGAACGCTTGGTCGAAGGCGGCATGATGATGCGCTACCGCAACGACGACGATTTCGGCGAGACGACGAGCACGTTCACGATCTGCTCGTTCTGGTGGGCCGAGGCGCTCGCGATGATCGGCGACCTCGACCGCGCGCGCGAGGTGTTCATGCGCATCGCCAGCCACGCGAACCCCGTCGGACTGTTCTCCGAGGACGTCGATCCGGCCACGGGGCGTCTGCTGGGCAATTTCCCGCAGGCCTACACGCACGTCGGGCTGATCCATGCGGCCACGACGATCGGTGGACTGCTCGACGCTCGCGAAGGCCGCGTGCGCGCCTGGTGTTCCTCGTGAGCGTGTTCCTCGTGAGAGGGCCCGTCGTGAGCTGCTCGTCGTGAGTCGCACGATCCTGGTCTCGAACCGGCTGCCGGTGACGAGCAGCGTGAAGGACGGCGTCGCGCGCGTGACACCGAGTTCGGGCGGACTCGCGACCGGCCTCGCCGGTCCGCACAAGGAGAGCGACGGCGTCTGGGTCGGCTGGCCCGGTCCGACGTGGGACCTCTCGCACGCGGATCGCACCGCGCTCGACGCTCAATTCGAAGCCGCGCGCCTCGCGCCGATCCATCTGACGCGCGAGGAAGTCGAGCGCTACTACGAGGGCTGGGCCAACGGGATCCTGTGGCCGCTGTTCCACTCGCTACTCGACCACGCGCCGGCGCAAGTCGAGGGCTGGCGCGAGTACATCACGGTGAACCAGCACTTCGCCGAGGAAGCCGCGCGTCGTGCGCGCCCGGGCGACGTCGTTTGGATCCACGACTACCAGTTGCTGCTCGTGCCGAAAATGCTGCGCGAGCTGGCGCCGCACGTGCGCATCGGGTTCTTCCTGCACATCCCCTTCCCCCCGACCCAGGTCGTGCGCGCGCTGCCGCACCGCCACGAGCTCCTGCGCGGATTGCTCGGCGCTGACCTGATCGGATTCCACACGCCGGCCTACGCACGTCACTTCGCATCCGCTCTGCAGCGCGTCTTGGGCCTGGACATCGGTCTCGATCATGTCCGCGTCGAATCGCGCGAGGTGCGGTTCGGTTCGTTCCCGATGGGCGTCGACGCGAAGGGGTTCGAGAAGGTCGCCCTCACGCAGAAGACGATCGATCGCGCCGCCGCCATCCACGGCGGTCCGGATCAGCGCCTCTTGGTCGGCATCGACCGCCTCGACTACACGAAGGGCATCCGCCGGCGCTTCGCCGCGTTCGAAAAACTGCTGGATTCGAGGCCCGATCTCATCGGTCGTATCCGGTTGGTGCAGGTCGCGGTCCCCTCGCGATCCACCGTGCGTGCGTACCGGGAAACGCGCAATCAACTCGACACGCTCGTCGGGCGCATCCAGGGCAAGTTCTCGACGCCGACGTGGTCGCCCATCCACTACATCCACCGCAGCGTGCCACGCGACGAGCTGGTCGCGCTGTACCGCGCAGCCGACGTGCTGGTCGTCACGCCCATCATGGACGGCATGAACCTCGTCGCGAAGGAGTTCGCAGCGTCGCGTCCGGACGAGGACGGCGTGCTGATCCTGAGCGAGTTCGCCGGTGCCGCCTCCGAACTGGCTGGCGCGGTCCTCGTGAACCCCTACGACGTCGAGCAGACGGCCAAGGGCATCGCGACCGCGCTCGACATGCCGCGCGAAGACCGTCGCGAGCGCATGCGCCTCTTGCGTGCGCGTGTGTTGTCCGCCGACGTGCACGTGTGGGCACAGACGTTCCTCCACGCGCTGGAGGCCACCGAGGAAGTCGTCGAACCGCGCATCGACTTCGACGAGCCCGCCGTCGTCGCGCAGCGCATCCGTGCGGGCTCACCCGCGCGCACGGCGCTGCTGCTCGACTTCGATGGGACGCTCGTGGACTTCCACCTGCGTCCCGAGGACGCGCGTCCGGACGCGACGCTGCTCGCCCTACTCGACCGACTGACCAAGCTCGAGGGGTTCTTCGTCCACCTCGTCAGCGGACGCCCGCGCGACGACCTCGATGCGTGGTTCGGAACACTGAACCTCGCCATGCATGCCGAACACGGCCTGTGGTCGCGCCCGCTCGGCGCGAAGACATGGAGTCGTCGCGCGCCCGCGGCGCTGCCCTCCGCGAACGCGATCGCCGCGATCTTCGAGGACTTCGCCGACCGCACGCCGGGGGCTTTCGTCGAGCGCAAATCGTCGGTTCTGGTGTGGCACTGGCGCGCCGCGGACCCCGAGTTCGGTGCGCGGCAGAGCCATGAATTGCGCCAACACTTGGCCGAACTGCTGTCGAACGTCGCGGTCGAAGTTCTCGTCGGCGACAAGATCATCGAAGTCAGGCCGCACGGCGTGCACAAGGGACTCGCGGTCACGGAAGCGCGCGTCGAGCACGGCCCAAAGACGCGCCTCGTCGCGTTCGGCGACGACCGCACGGACGAGGATCTGTTCGGCGCGCTCGGCGCCGACGACATCACCGTGCAAGTCGGAGCGCGCACGAGTTCGGCAATGTTGCGCCTAGCCGGTCCGGCGCAGGTGCACGCTGCGCTGAGGATGCTCGTCGACGCGGAAGCGCAGCAGCCCGCACACCGCTGACGCCGGAGTCAGTTCCCGCAGCCCGCGCAGGTCTCCGTCGCGGTTTGCGTCGGCATCCCGTCCTGCATACCGCGCCAGAAGTAGTTGGGCGCTTCACCTGCGCGACCGTCGGCCGGTGCCAGCGTGCGTGCGTCGTACAGGCGACCGCCCAGCATCGTCCAGCGAATCGATTCGCTATTTCGAATGTCGTCCAGCGGGTTCTTCTCCATCACGACCAGGTCCGCGAGCTTGCCGACCTCGATCGAACCGAGGTCGCGGTCCAGGCCGAGGTACTGCGCGCCGGACAGTGTCGCGCAGCGCAGCGCCTGCAGGTTCGTGATGCCGCTCTGCTTCAAGAGCCACAGTTCCCAGTGCGCGCCGAGCCCGGCGAGCTGTCCGTGCGCGCCGAGCTGCGCGTGACCGCCTGCGTCGAGGATGCTCTTCACGATGCCGGCCGAGCGCAGGATGTTCTGGTCCTCGTCGGGCGCCATCGTGCGGCGACGCGAGCGGGGCTCGACGACGAACTTCGGGACGAACGCGGCCAGGCGCTCGTCGCGCCACACGTCGGTGTGCTGGTACCAGTAGTTTTCGCCCCAAATACCGCCATATCCCACGATCAGCGTCGGCGTGTAGCCCGTCTTCGACGGCCCCCACAGCTGTTGCACGTCGGCGTAGATCTTCTCGACCGGCAGCGAGTGCTCCACGCCCGTGTGACCGTCGACGACCATCGTCAGGTTGTGCTCGAGCAGCGATCCGCCTTCGGGCACCACCATCATTTCGAGCTCGCGCGCAGCTTGGATCACTTGCTGGCGTTGATCGCGACGCGGTTGGTTGTAGCTCTTCACGCTGAACGCTCCGACGGCCTTCAAGCGACGCAGATGACTCTTCGCGTCGTCCAGCGAGTCGATCTGCGACTTCGCGTCGCCCTGCGCGCCGTACACGATCGTGCCGGTCGAAAACGTGCGCGGCGCCAGCACCAGACCCGCCTTCTGTAGTTCCGACGCCGCGAAGATCGAGTTCGTGTCGTGCGACGGATCGTGGATCGTCGTCACGCCGAACGCGAGATTCGCGTGGCTGGCCCAGTTGCGCTGCGGCGTCACACCGTTCACGGCCTGCGGGCCGTGCGCGTGCACGTCGATCAGGCCCGGGATGACCGTCAGGCCCGCGGCGTCGACCACTCGCGCGCCGGAAGGAATCGCGACGTCGGCGCGCTTGCCGACGGCGGCGATCCGGTTGCCGTTCACGACGACCACGCCGTCCTCGAGAATTTCGTCACCCTTCATGGTGACGATGCGCGCGCCGACGAGCGCGATCGACCCGTCGATCACGGGACGCTTGGCCGTGAACGAGATGTTGCGCCCCTTCTCCGGCGCATCGGGCAGCTTCTCGGGCGCGCCGGCCAGGAACGCGAACGCTTCGCGCAGCTCGCGCTCGAACAGCTCGGGCCCGAGCGACCAGTACACGCGCTTGGAATCGCCCGAGAACTGCAGGTTCTCGCCCGCGTCGCGCGTCAGTCGAGCGACCGGGTAGGCCTTCGTCTCGGGGCCGATCACGACCTCGCGGCCCGTCCGTTCGAAAGGCGCGAGGTAGGCATTCCAACGCTCGGTGAACGCGACCCACTGCCCGTCGGGCGAGACGGCGAACTGCGTCGCCCACTCGCTGGCGAAGTGCGTGCGCTCGTCGCTGCCGTCGAGATCGATGCTCCACAGAGTGCGGCGGTCGACGTCCTTCTGCTCTTCTTCGCTGACCAGGAACACGCGCGATCCATCCGCCCCGAACTGCGGGCGCCGCCCCTTCTTCGTGACGAGCACCGGATCCTCGGCGGCCGATCGCGCGATGTAGATGCCGGGTGCGCGCGACCACAGCGGCGACACGAGCCCGCCACCGGTGGCCTTGCGGTACACGACAGCCTTGCCGTCGGGCGTGAAGACGGGCTCGACGTAGTGACCAGGCT
>JBBQCC010000262.1:0-6336 GCA_038318285.1 Planctomycetota bacterium
GTCTCCGGACTCGTCCTGGAGGTCGCGCGCAACTACGACATCGACGGCGTCCAGGGTGACGATCGACTGCCGGCGATGCCCATCGAGGGTGGCTACGACGCATCGACCACGAGCGCGTGGCACAAGGACAAGCGCCTCGCCCCGCCCGCCCCCTCGGACGCGCGTTGGACGGCCTGGCGCGCGGGCCGACTGACGGATTTCCTGGCGCACCTGACACGCGACCTGCACGAAGTCAGCCCAGGCATCGTGATGTCTTCGAGCCCGAACCCGTATCGCTGGGGTCTCGACGAGTTCTTGCAGGATTCGAAGTCCTGGCTCGAACGCGGCCTCGTCGACCTGTTCCATCCGCAGTGCTACCGGCGCGAATCGATCAACTACAAGCAGATCGCCGACGAGCAGTTCGCGATCGTGCCGCGCAACTCGCGCACGATCTACGCGCCCGCGATCCTGATCCAGTCAGGCGCGTGGCGGATCGAAGCGCGCGAGCTCGTCGAGATGATCGAATACAACCGCGACCGCGGCTTTGGCGGCGAAGTCCTGTTCCACTTCGGCGGGCTGCGCGCGAACGACGGCGAGTTGGCGCGCGCGCTGTCGGCCGGGCCGTACCTTGAACCTGCGCGCGTCCCCCATCGGCGGACCAGCTGGCGGCCGAAGGCGCGCGAGATCGCGCCGCGCGGACTGCCCGGACCGGAGGCTTGGTCCCGCGAGAGCGGCCGGCTGCGCGCGGAATCCGCGGGCGAAACCGAAGTCGTCTACCTGCTCGACGCGCCCGCGACGGGTTGGTTCCAGTTGCTGCTCGAAGTGCCGGAATCCGCCGAGATCCCTGCACGCGTCCGGCGTTCGTTCGTCGGATCCGACGTGCCCGAGGCGACCGTGGCCCTCCAGCCCGGTCTCGTCGCACTCGGCGGTGTGCGCCTCGATGCGGGCCGCCCACCGATCGAGCTGCACGTGCGAACCGTGCCGGGCGAGAAGGGCCGCCTCGCGGTCGGCCGCGCGCTGATCCTCATCGACCGCAAGCGCTCGCCCGACGTCGTCTGGCGCGATTGAACCTTCACCGGTGCGCTGCGCGGGTTCAGCGCTGCGTGGCCAGCCACTCCCGATAGCGGCGGTGCAGCGCGTGTGCCGAGCTGTACATCGAGTTCGGCGAGAGGAAGTGGCTGTACTCGAACGTGATCAGCTTCCCGGAACCCGCAGCCAGCGCGCACTGCATCTTGTGGCGCAGCTTCGGCCACGCGATCGGCGGGTACTTCACGTGGACATCGCGATCGAAGGTCTCCACGTTCGTCCAACACTTGAGATCGTGTTTGCGAGCGGCGGCGATCCGCGCCATCGAGCGATCCGACAGGTCCGCGGTGCACGTGTCACCGTCGCGGAAGGCCAGGACGTCCACCAGACCCCGCAAGCGAGCCAACGCATGATCCGCGGCGTCCTCCGGCCCCTCCATCGAACGCATCGCCAGGATCGGCAGGCCCGAGATGCCGCGCACGTGCTCGAGCAACTCGCCGTGCACGCGCAGCGCGTCGTCGTCGAGCGCGTCCAGGTCCTGCGCGACGTACCACCCGCGGAATGCCGTCGAACGGCCGTAGCGCTCCCACACCTCGTCGGCGAGCGCACGGTTCACGTCGACTTCCTTCTGGTGCTTGCCGGCGCGCGCGAACTCGCCCGAGTCGTACGTTCCGAACCAGAGCGAGATGCCATGCTCGGACGCGAGACCGAGGAACAGCGAAACGAGGTCGTCCTGCACGACGAGGTGCGGGTGCAGCTTGCGCAGCACACGCGAGTCGAACGTCGCGCGATCGCGGTGACCAGCGCGTGTCAGCACGACGGTGTCGATGCCGTCCGCCTTCATCGACGCGAAATCCCGGCGCCACTCCTCGCGACCCCAATTGGCCGAGGCGATGTCGAGCGAGATCTCGTCCAGGAACGTGCCGGTGATCATGAATTCGCCTCGAAGTGGAAGTGGATGGTTTGGACGGCGCCGACGCCGATCTCGACGCGCGCGATCGTACCTGTCATGTCGACGGAACCCAGGTCGGTTCCGTCGAAGGCCGCGCGGCGCGCACGGGCCGGCAACTCGGCGTAGGTGAGATCTGGGCCCAGCTGGACCGTCGCACGGACGGGATCCGTGCTGCGATTCCAGATTCGCACGGCGATCGAGCCGTCCGGCAGCGAGCGCAGGGACGACAGTGCGACGCGCGGATCGTCGCAGCGCAGGATCGAGCGTCGCGCGGGGACGCGCGCTGAGCCCGGCGCGGCGCCCGGCAACAAGACGACGTGCTGAGCGAGCACGGGGAATGCGAACGTCGCGGCGCGCATGGCAGCCACCGACGGCGCAACGTCGCCCTCGACGCACTCGAACGCATGCCGCAGAACCAGTCCGAGCGGCGGTCGAGCCGCGTCGGGCGTCACCAGGATCCCGGCACTCGACGGAACACCGGGGATCGACGTTTCGGCGATGCCGCGCCAGAGCGTGACCGCCAGGAACGCGCCGTGTAGCACCGAACCGGTCGGCGCGTCGACGATTTCGTGCTCATGCAGACCGTGACGCGTCATGAGCACGCCGCACGCCCGATCCGCCGCGTACGCGAACGTGCCCGCCGTGCGGACGCCGTGAGCCTCCTCGCGCGATTGCCTCACGAACGCGAATGGCGCGTCGCTGGTCAGTTCGCGCATGTCGGCCGGCAACGGCAACAGCACGCGCAAGCGGTGCGCAACGAGGTCCGTGTCGACCGTCGTCTCGAACTCGAGGCGCGCGGAGCCGTCCTCGAGCCGAACGGTCGTCTCGATGCGCAGCGCCGCGCGTTCGCGTTCCTTCGCCGGGATCCAGGGCAGCTTCCACACGAGACCGACCGACATGTGCGTGGCGCTCGCGCTGCGCCAGACCTGGACCTTTGCGGTGTTGCCCTTGCCGATCGACCAAGCTGGATTCAGGCCCGGAACCGGCGCGAACGCGGCGAGATCGCCGACGTCCGCGCACGACTCGAAGGTCAGCGCGCCGTCGAAGCGCTTGCCCGACGGCTTGTGCAAGATCGTCAAGCATCCGTCGTGCCGCGCCTCGACACGCACGAGTTCGTTCTCGATCGCACCGCCCGCCTGGGGTTCGTCGAAGCCCTGCGGACCGTGCGCGTCGCGCACGAGCCGATGGAACGAGATGCCGCACGGCGGCAGCTTCGCAGCGAATTCGACCTGAAGGAGCGCGCCGACGCGAACCTCGAATGCGTCCGATGTCGTCGCGCGGTCGTCGACGAGTTCGACCTGCACGCGCACCGGCTTTCCGTCGGGATCGAAGAGAGCGAGCCCGTCCAACTCGTCGTCCGTCAGCGGCGTCGGCCAGTGCACGAGGCACGAGGCAGTCCCGCTCCAGGCTTCGAGATGCGGGTTGTGCACAGCGACGAGCTCTTCGCCGTCGCGTTGCGCGAGGCCCGATCGCAGCGCCAGCACGCGCAATGCGTCGCGCACGACTTCGCCGGCGATCTCGCGCGCGCCGTCGAGGTGGTACCGAGCATCTTCCTGCACGGCGTCGATGCCCGTGCCGCCGAGATCGTGCTCGGCGTGCGTGGCGAGCAGCTTGCGCCACGCGCGGTCCAGGTGCGCTGCGTGCGCGCGACCGGCCGCCGCGGCGAGCGGCTCGGCGTGCTTCTCGAGGAGCGCCTGCACTTCGTGGTTCAGCGCCTTGCGGTCGATGCGCGCGGAGGAGCCTCGTCGCGTCGCCGAGCCGAGTTCGCCCGGCGTCGGGATCGAATGCGGCGCGCCGCCCAGTAGCGCGATGGTCCGCGCGCCGTTCTCGAGGTTGCGCAGCAGAGCTTCGCCACTGGCGCAGCCCGTATCGGGTGTGACGAACCAAGGCCCGAGCACGATCCGGCCCGCTGCGACGTGCACGGCGATCTCGGCGCGCCGCTCCGGGCGCAGGTCCAAGTACTCATCCAACGACACGGTCTCGCGCTCGATCACAGTCGCGGCCCGGCCAGGCTCCGCGCGCCATGCGGCGAGCAGTTCGTCGAAGAGGCGCGCGTAGTGGAACGCCCGTGCGGCTTGGGTCAGGTCGCCTCCGCGCGGATGCCGCGCGAGGAACTCGGCGAGCCCGCGCTCGGCTTCGATCGGCTGCTGTGCGCTCATGGGGGCGCAGAGGATAGCGACGGCGACGCGGCGCCGAGCCTCGCGGTCACGTGGACTTGGTGCCCTCGGCCGAAGCGCTGCGCTTGAACTCGAGCGACTTCTTCTTGCGCAGCTTCAAGTTCAGCATCTCTACGCCCAGCGAGAACGCCATCGCGAAGTACACGTACCCCTTCGGAATGTGCTGCCCGAGGCCGTCCGCGACCAGCAGAACGCCGATCAATATCAGGAAAGACAGCGCCAGCATCTTGATCGTGGGGTGACTCTCGACGAACGCGCCGATCGCCGAGGCGAACAGCAGCATGACCCCGATCGACACGACGACGGCGGCGACCATGACGTAGAGGTGGTTCGCCATGCCGACGGCCGTGATGACCGAGTCGAGCGAGAACACGATGTCGAGCAGCATGATCTGCACGAGTACGGAGGCGAACGACGCGGCCGCGCGCGTCGGCGAGTGGTCGTCTCCGCCCTCCAGCTTGTCGTGGATCTCCCACGTCGCCTTCCCGACCAGGAAGAGACCACCGAGCAGCAGGATCAGGTCGCGCCCGGAGATCTCGTGACCGAAGGGCGCGAAAAGCGGCGAAGTCAGCGACATCACCCAGGACAGAGCCAGGAGCAGCCCGATCCGCATGAACATCGCCAGGAACAGGCCCAGGCGCCAGGCGCGCGGCTGCTGCTCGGGCGGCAGCTTGCCCGTCAGGATCGAGATGAAGACGATGTTGTCGATGCCGAGGACGATCTCGAGCAGCGTCAGAGTCAGAAGGGCTACCAGGTTGTCGACGGTCAGGACTTCGGTCACGGTTCGGTGGTCACGGTTCGGTGCTCGGGGGCTGGGGGCGCGGGATGGTACTCCCCACCGCGACCGGTCGCAGGCCGCGCGCGAGCCTCTCCGGGGCCGCTCGAACCTTCGGACGCCGGTCGCGGACGATTTCCGCGACAGCACCCACTTGCACTCCTGGCCAAGCGCGGCATGATTATGCACCGCAACGCAGACTTATGCCTACCCGCCCCGCCATTACCCGCCCCCCCGCGATTCGCCCCGCAGCCGCGCGCCCGACGACCACCGAAGCCGCGACGCGCGACGTCCGCCGCTCGCGGATCCTCGAGATCGTCGGTCGCGGCGGCGTGCGCAGCCAGCACGAGCTGCAAGCGCGGCTGTCCGAGTACGACATCGACGTGAACCAGGCCACGCTGTCCCGCGACCTGCGCGACCTCGGACTCGTGAAGGGTCGCGACGGCTACGAGATCCCCGTTTCGGTCAACCCTGTCGATGGCGATGCCGGTCTCGCGCTGCTGTCGGCCGCGCGCACATGGCTGTCCGAAGCGCGCGCGGCACAGTCGCTGGTCGTGCTGAAGACGCCGCCGGGCGGCGCGAACCCGCTCGCGCTGGCAATCGACCGCGCGGGCCTCGACGGGGTGCTGGGCACGATCGCGGGCGACGACACCGTCTTCCTCGCGACCGCCGGCGTGACGCAGGCGCGGCGCATCGTGCGCGAACTGAAGAGCCTCGGGAACCGGCGCACCGCGTGAAGACCGCAGCCATCTTGGGCGCGTCCGGCTACACCGGTCGCGAGCTCGCGCGATTGATCGCGTCGCATCCGACGCTGCGCCTCACCGGAGCGTTCAGCGCGCGCGAGGGCGACGTGCCCGACGCTCCCGAACTGCCGGTCGACGCGCGCGTCGAGCCGCTCGACTGGGCGCGCATCGGCGCGTGCGACGGCGTGTTCCTGTGCACGCCGCATGCGGCGTCGGCGGAATTGGCGCAGCGCGTGTTGGCGCTCGGCCCGAAGGTCGTCGACTTGTCGGCCGACTTCCGCCTGCCCGATGCGGCGCTGTACGAGCGCGTCTACGAACACCGCCATCCCGCACCGCAGCTGCTCGACGAAGCGCCGTACGGCTTGACGGAACTCGCGCGCGAATCGGTGCGTGCCGCGCGTCTGGTCGCGAACCCGGGTTGCTACCCGACCGCGACGCTTCTCGCGCTGAAGCCGCTGGTCGCCGCAGGGCTCGTGGACATCACGCGCACGGTCGTCGTCGACGCGAAGAGCGGCGTGTCCGGCGCGGGCAAGAACGCCAGCGCGCGCACGCACTTCGGCGCGACGCACGAGAACTTCCTGGCCTACGGCGTCGGCGGGCACCGGCACGCGCCCGAGATCAAGTTGCACGCGGGCGTCGAGGACCTCGTCTTCGTCCCCCACCTCCTGCCGATTTTCCGAGGGA
>JBBQCC010000263.1:0-6296 GCA_038318285.1 Planctomycetota bacterium
CGTCCGGATCTCGAACTGCTCGCGCGACTTCTTGTCGATGAAGGGCGAGCGCAAGACCGTGTAGCGCTCGATCCGCGTCGGCAGCGGGATCGGGCCCGCGACGCGAGCGCCGGTCCGCTTGGCGGTCTCCACGATCTCGAGCCCCGATTGATCGAGGGCTTCGTGGTCGTAGGCCTCCATCCGGATCTGGATCTTGTCCTTCATGTTCTTGCGGGATGCTGCGGGGATTCCCGCGCGGCGAATGCGTGCGTCTGGGGGGGACGAAAAGGTCGTGTTCGGGGGGTGCTCGCGCGCGGAGTCGGTGCCGAGCTGTTCGCTCGATCCGCTTCTGCAGCGCAAAGGGCCGAGGATGCTAACCATGCCCCCCCTGCCCGTCAACGATCCGCGCGGACTTCCGACGCAAGTTGGATCGGGCCCGCGAGCGCCGGGCAGTTCCGCCTCAGACCCAAGCCAGTCCGCGCGCAGCCAACTCGTCCTCCGGCACGCGCCGCAGGCCGGCCGGGGTCATCGAGAAGCTGGCCCGGCCCTGGGAAAGCGAGCGCACGGCGGTCGAGTACCCGAACATGCGCGACAGCGGGACGGTCCCGAGCAATGTCCGGAACGGTCCGTCGCTGCGCACATCCTCGACGCTGGCCTTCCTGGAGTTCAGGTCGGCGATGATCCCGCTGGCGAATTCGGCCGGCGACTGGATCTCGAAGGCCATCAGCGGCTCGAACAGCCCGATCGTCGCCTCCAGCAGGGCCTGCCGCAGCGCTTGGGACGCCGCCTGCACGAAGGCCATCTCGGCATCCCGGCGCGGGTCCGAAGCGCCGCCGGTCAGGCGGATCGCGAGATGGACCAGCGGGTGGCCGAAGCGCGGCCCGCTCTGGACCTCGAGCGCCAGCGAATCCTCGATCGGCCCGCGAAAAACAGGCGGAATCAGGCAGTCCGGCGCCCATTCGACGCGTGCACGCTCGGCGTCGGGCACCACGGCGACCTCCAAGTCGACGCCGCCGAAGACGTCGCGGGCCCCGAGCTGGCGCTCGACGCGGGCCGAGCCGCGCGCGCCGGTCAGGAGCCCCTCGCGGTAGGCGACGCGCGGCGCGCCGGTGACGGCGGCCACGTGGAATTCGGATTCCAGCCGGTGCCGCGCGACCTCGAGGTGCAGCTCCCCCATCCCCGACACCAGCCACTGCCCCGTCTCGGCGTCCTCGCGCAGACGGAACGTCGGGTCCTCGTGCTCGATGCGCTGCAGCGCGGCGCGCAGCTTGTCGCGGTCCGCCGAGGACTTGGGCTCGATCACGAGCGAGAGCACGGGCTCGGGGATCTGCAGCCGTTCCAGGACGATCGCGGCGTCCTTCGCGCACAGCGTGTCACCCGTCGCGGTGTTCTTGAGACCCACGAGCGCGACGATCTCGCCGGCCTCGGCGCGCGTCAGCGCTTCACCGGCCTGGGCGTGCATGCGCAGGATGCGACCGATGCGCTCGAAGCGTCGCGTGCGCGGATTCCACACACCCGCGCCCGGTTCGATCGAACCCGAGTAGACGCGCACGAACGTGAGGTCGCCGTGCGGCAACGCCTGCAGCTTGAACGCCAGCGCGGCGAAGGGCGCGTCCACGGAAGAGGCGCGCTCGACCTCGTCGCCGATCTCGGGATCGCGGCCGCGGATCGGCGGCAGGTCGAGTGGCGACGGCAAGTAGTCCACCACCGCGTCGAGCAAGGGTTGCACGCCGAAGTTGCGCTGCGCGGCGCCGCAGAACACCGGGACCAGCGTGCCCGCGATCGTGCGTCGCCGCAGCGCGCCGACCAGCAGCGCCAGCGGCGGTTCACGTGATTCGGTGACGTAGCCCAGCAGTTCCTCGTCGTCCTCGGCCAACTTCTCGAGCAGTTCCGCGCGCAGCACGAGCACTTCGTCGTGTGCGTCGGCGGGCAACTCGGTGTTCTCGCAGTGCGCGTCGCGCGCCGCAGCATCGAAGGTCCACGTGCGCAGTGACAAGAGGTCGACCAGACCGCGCAACACGGGCGCAGCGCCCGATTCGCCCGACGAATACAGCGGATATTGCGCCGGGATCGCCGGAGCGCCCAGGCGTTCCTGCAGGTTCCCCACGATCCGGAGGTAGTCGGCGCCGACACGGTCGAGCTTGTTCACGAACACGACGTAGGGCACGCGGTGGTTCCGCATCTGGCGCCACACCGCTTCCGATTGCGCCTGCACACCCATGACGCCGTCGAGCAGCAGCACCGCGCCGTCGAGCACACGCATCGATCGCTCGACCTCGATCGTGAAGTCGACGTGACCGGGCGTGTCGATCAGGCAGATCTGGTGGTCGCGCCAGGGAACGCTCGTCGCCGCGGCCGTGATCGT
Organism: Planctomycetota bacterium; assembly: GCA_038318285.1. Lineage (GTDB taxonomy): Bacteria > Planctomycetota > UBA1135 > UBA1135 > JAEUHZ01. The sequence goes on from JBBQCC010000263.1 coordinate 2,345, forward strand.
GATGCCGCGCTCGCGCTCCTCCTGCATCCAGTCGAGGACCGTCGTGCCCTCGTCCACGTTGCCGAAACGGTGCTCGACGCCGGCCGCGAACAGGATGCGCTCGGAAATGGTCGTCTTGCCGGCGTCGATGTGCGCCGCGATGCCGAGGTTGCGGATCCGAGCGGGATCCATAGTCGCTGAAGGATACTCGGTCGAGCGCGGGAAGCGGCGCGCCGGTTCGGCTCGCACGTCCGCAAGCACGTCAGCGCGTGCGCGGTAGATCCGGATTCGCCGCCAGGAACGCGTCCGCGAACCGGTAGCCGCGCAGGAGCTCGGGCGCGGGCCGACCCAGCAGTGCGAGCGCGGCGTACAACGCCTCGACCGAGGCCAGCCCCTGCTCGGGATCGACGAAGGTCATCGATCGGCGCGGATACGCCGTCGTCAACTTGGGCAGTCGACGGCGCACGAGATCACCGCTGCAACTCGCGAGCAACGTCGGCACGCGCCGCCACGCACAATCGATCAGGAACAGCGGACGTCCAACGTCGGCGGCCGTGATCTCCTCCCCGTCCGCGTGCAGCAGGACGCGCGCACCGACCTCGAAACGCCGGTCGACCTTCCAGGTCAGGAATCGAATGCCGGGGAACCCGCGCAGCGGCGTCAGCGAGCACTTCTTCGTCGACTCCCGTGGATCCCGCAGGATCAGCACGTCGAGCCCCAGCGCGGCGAGCGCATCCTCGGCGCCGGGAACACCGGGACGGTCGTGGGGCGGCATGTTCGGCGACATGTTCGGTGGCGTGCCTGTGGCCCGGTCGGGCGAAACGGACGTGGTTCAAGAGAATCGTCGGGAGAACGAGAAAGCCCGCGCGGCGGTGGGCCGGACGGGCTCTCGAGTACCGATCGTTGGCGCTGCGCGCGCCGACCGCATCAGTTGTTCGCGTAGTGCGCGTAGGCCTTGTTCGCCTCGGCCATCTTGTGGACTTGTTCCTTCCACTGGACCGACGCGCCGGTGCCGTTGAAGGCGTCGACCAGCTCTTCCGAGAGCTTCTTGGCCATGGCCTTCCCCTTCTTCTTGCGCGAGTTGTCCACGAGCCACCGGATCGCGAGCGACTGCTGGCGCGCGCGCTTCACTTCGCGCGGGACTTGGTAGTTCGCGCCGCCGACGCGCTTGCTGCGCACCTCGACCATCGGGCGCACGTTTTCGATCGCCTTGTTGAAGATCTCGGCCGGGTCTTCGACGTCGGGGAGCTTCTTCCGCGCGAGATCGATCGCGTCGTAGAAGATGCCCTGTGCGGTGCTGCGCTTGCCGCCCCACATGAGCTTGTTGATGATCTTCGTCGCGAGCAGCGATCCGAACTTCGGATCGGGGCGCAGAAGTCGTGCGGTCGAGGTGTAGTTGCGGGGCATGAGCTAGTACGTCGTTTGCGTTACGGCTTGATGTGCGGGATGCCTGGCGTCACTTCTTCGGGCGCTTCGCGCCGTACTTGGAACGACCCTGATGGCGACCGTCGACGCCCGAGGCGTCGAGCGTGCCGCGCAGGATGTGGTAGCGCACACCGGGGAGGTCGCGCACACGACCGCCGCGCACGAGCACGACCGAGTGCTCCTGCAGGTTGTGCCCCTCGCCCGGGATGTAGGCGGTGATCTCTTTCTGATTCGAGAGACGCACCCGCGCGACCTTGCGCAACGCCGAGTTCGGCTTCTTCGGGGTCTGCGTCTTCACGATCAGACAAACGCCACGGCGCTGCGGGCACTTGTCGAGCACCGGAGACTTCGAGCGGTTCTGGACCGGCTTGCGGCCCTTGCGCACGAGTTGGTTGACGGTCGGCATGCGGATCTCGGTCGGATGCCGTGGGCTACACGGCACGGTTCGGGTCGCGGATCGGGGCTGCCGATCCACACGGGGGGCAAGGAGTCTAGCGAGGATCGGGGTTCGGTCAAGGTCCCCGGTCGCGGCGTGTCAGCTTCGCGCGGTCTCAGTGGCGCGCGGTCTCAGTGTCGTGGCGCGAAAACCACCGGCGAGCCGCGGGGCCCCACGGCGTGGGGTGCGGCTCGCCCGGGAATCGGGTCGGATACGTCAGGTCTTCCGATCAGATCTCGTCTTCGGATCCGTCCGCCGAAGCCGTCGCGTTGCCGCGGGGCGCCGTGGGCGGGGTCGATGCGTTCGAGGTCCCTTCGGACCCCGTGGCGGCGAGGACCATGCCCGCAGCTGCGCGCTCGGCGTCGAGCGAGTTCGCCAGGAGCGCGTCCAAGTCGTCGATCGGCGGTCCCCCGCCGAGCCGCGCGCCCAGGCCGCTGCCCATGTCGCCAAAATCGATGTTCTTCTTCACGCGGGTGCGGTAGTGGTCGCGGAAGCCCGTGCCCGTCGGGACCATGTGCCCGAGGATCACGTTCTCCTTGAGGCCCACCAAGTAATCGCGACGGCCCGCGATCGCCGCCTCCGTGAGCACCTTGGTCGTCTCTTGGAAGTTGGCCGCCGAGATGAACGACTCGGACGACAGCGACGCCTTGGTCACGCCGAGGAGCAGCGTCTCGCCGGAGGCCGGCTTCTTGCGCTCCTTCTTCAGACGCTCGTTCTCGCGCTTGAAGCGGAACTTGTCGACGACGGCGCCCGGCAGGAAGTCCGAGTTGCCCGGGTCGCGCACCTGAACCTTGCGCGTCATCTGCGCCAGGATGATCTCGATGTGCTTGTCGTCGATCGTCACCGACTGGCTGCGGTAGACGTTCTGGATCTCCTTGAGCAGGTAGTCGAGAACCGGGTCCTCGCCGCGGATGCGCAAGAGATCGTGCGGGTCGAGCGGGCCGTCGACGAGCGCTTCACCGGCGCGCACTTCGTCGCCCTTGTGGACGCGCAGGTGCTTGCCCTGCGGCACGGAGTGCTCGTGCTCTTGGAGCACTTCGCCCTTCGTACCGAGCGCCTTGACGATGATCGTGCGCTTGCCGCGCTTCTTGTCGCCCAGCTCGATGACGCCTTCGATCTCGGCCGTGACGGCCGGGTCCTTGGGGCGACGAGCTTCGAAGAGCTCGGTCACGCGCGGCAGACCGCCCGTGATGTCCTGCGTACCCGACGCTTCGCGCGCCGTTTTGGCGATGAGGTCGCCGGCGAGGATCTTCTGGCCGTCGTCGACTTCGATGTACGCGCGCTCGGGGATCGGGTAGATCGCGAGCGGCGTGCCGTTCTTGTCCTCGAGCACGAGCTGCGGGTGTAGGTCGCCCTTGTGCTCGATGACCTGCTTACGGATCGTGTCGCGGCGGGCATCGCGCTCGGTCTTGAGCGTCTTGCCTTCCTTGAGGTCTTCGTAGCGGATCGTGCCGCCGAACTCCGCGAGGATCGGGACGTTGTGCGGGTCCCACTTGCAGAGGACGTCGCCACCCTTCACCTGCGCCCCGTCCGTGACGAGCATCTCGGCACCGACCGGGATCGCCAGACGGTCGATCTCGCGGTCGCGTGCGTCGACCAGCGCGACTTCCCCGTTGCGGTTCAGCACGACGAACTTGCCCGACGCGTTCTTCACGACCTTCAGGTTCGTGAAGACCACGCGGCCTTCGCGCTTCACCTTCCGCTCGGACTCTTCGACCGAGCGGCTGGCCGTGCCACCGATGTGGAACGTACGCATCGTGAGCTGCGTTCCCGGCTCGCCGATCGACTGCGCGGCGATGATACCGACGGCCAGACCGCGTTCGGCGATCGTGCCGCGCGCGAGGTCCATGCCGTAGCAACGCGCGCACGAGCCCAGCGACGCTTCGCAAGTCAGCGCGCTGCGCACGCGGATCTTGTCGTAGCCGAGTTTCTCGAGACGTTCGGCGATGTCCTCTGTGATGACCTCGTTCTCGCGGACGATCACCTCGTCGTTGACGAAGTCCATGATCGTGTCGCGCGCGACGCGGCCCTTGATGCCCTTCGCGAGGGACACGGCGACCTTCTCGCCCTTGTACACGACGGACTTGTGCACGCCGTTGAGCGTCCCGCAGT
>JBBQCC010000264.1:0-6293 GCA_038318285.1 Planctomycetota bacterium
GCTCCGGCCGGTCCCGAGACGGTGCGGGCGACCGAGCGCGCCGCGGGTCTCCACGTGGTCCGCGCGGCGCGCTCGCACAGTCTCTCGGATGCAGCGGCGGCGCCCGGGGCCGGTCGAGCTCCGCGCCCCGATGGCGCGCCGTGTTCTCTCGTTCAGCGTTGGGCTCTTCAGCGCGGCATTTTCTCGCGCATCGCCTCGACCGCGGTCCGCCAGGCATCCATGTCGCCGGCGAAGTCCTGGCCCGCCGCGATCGCCGGGAGGCGTCGAGTTGGTGCGTGGGTCGCCGCGTGTGGTGCTGCGGCGTAGGCGAGAATGCAGTCGCGGTGCGTCGGCCACGATGCGCCGCGCGAGGTCCGCATCGACCTGCGTGCTCGCGAGCGATTCGACCACGGCCGGCAGTGCCCACAAGTTCGCGCCGAGCAGGACCTGCTCGATCTCGACGCGCGCAGGGTTCCAGTCCACCTTGCGCGCGCCGAACCGTTGGAGCCCGAGCAGTGCAATGCGCGCGTCGTCGCGCACGCGCTCGTCGGAGTCGACGCAAGCGACAACGAGCGCACGCCATGTCTCTTCGCGATCCGCGAAGTTCGCGAGGGCCGCGATCGCGGCACGCCGGGTCGAAGTCGGCGCGGCGTGGATCGGGGGGGCCATCACGAGCTTCTCGGTTTCGCCGTCCTTCAGGCCGTCGAGCAGATCGAAGGCCGGCCCGGTGTCGGGAGCGTCCCCGTAGATCTCCGCCAACTGCTCGCGGAGTTCCTCGCGTGGCAGTTTCAGGCGCGCGGCGCCGAACAGGTGGACGACGTTGCGCATGGATTCGTCGGCGTCCAACAGCTTGGCCAGCGGTCCGAGCCGGGCGGTGTCGATCGTCCCGCCGATCGGTGCCGTGCGCAGCTGGCCTTCGTCCGCGCGTGGCTTCTCGAGGATCGTGACGACCGTGTACGTGCCGCCACCCTCGCGCAAGTGCACGACGACGGACGCGGCGGCGACCTCGGTCTTGGCCAGCAAGTCGGCGGCGCAGTAGTGGACTGGCTTGCCGTCCTCCCCGCCGAGTCGACGGTGGATCTCGGCCGCGCCGCCCTTCTCCAGACCGCTGAACTCGACCGTGTCCTTCCCGTTCGCGAGCACTTCGCCCGCTTGCGCCGTGTCGATCGTCACCGCGCCACAGATCACGGAGAGGGCAAGGATTCGCAAGCCTGAGCGCAGATGCATGATGTCGATCTAGGTTCGCCTCCGAGAGCGGGGAGGACCGACGATCGTCGGATCGGGAGCCTCGAAGGGTTCGGTCTGGGTTCGGCTTGCGCGCACGAGCGCGCGGCTCCGCTCGTGTCACCGCGCCGGTCCAGCGCGCCGGTCCAGCGCGCCGGTCCAGCGCGCCGGTCGCGTCAGACCCGGGCCAAGTGCACGCGGCCCTTGCCGAGCAGGGTGTCGACGTCCGCGGCGAAGCGTTCGCTGATCGCCACGCGACAGTCGCCGCCAGCGCGCACGCGACGGGTGCGACCATCCAGGCCCTGCACCTGCAGGTAGAAGGGCGCGCGACCCTTGTGCCCGTCCAACATGCGGCGCAAGTCCGGCAGGAGGTGCTCGTCTTCGGGGGCGACGTTCACGACGACGCCGCCTTGGAATCGGCCCAGCGCTTCCTCGATCGTCCAGATCTCCTCGAGCAGCAGCGCCGGCTCTTCCGCGCCTTCCTCGACGCGCACGCGCAGGAGGACGGTGTTGCCGTCCTCGAGCTTCGCGCGCTGTTCCTCGTACGTGCGCGGGAAGCACGTCACGCCGACATTGCCCGACAGATCCTCGAGGCGGAAGCGGCACATCTTGCGCCCGGCCATCGTGCCCGACTTCACGACGACCTCGGACTTGCCCAGGATCATGCCCGCGATCGTGATCTCGGTACCGCCGGGGATGCCGGGCAGTCCGTCGACGCCGACCGACGAGAGCAGCGCCAAGAGGCCGGCGCGTTCCTCGAGCGGATGGCCGGAGAGGTAGAACCCTAGCACCTCGTACTCCGCGCGCAGGATGTCGGCCTTCTCCAGCGTGCCGACGCGCGGGCCGGCGGGGCGCGATGCCGCGGCGCCGGCGTTGCCCGTCACGGGCGGCGCATCGCCGAAGAGGCTGCCCTGCCCGGCCTTGCGGTCCGCCGCGGCGCGCGCGCCCTCGGCCATCACCGCTTCGATCGATGCAAGCAGTGCGCCGCGATCGTCGTCGAGCGGGTCGAACGCGCCAGCCTTGATCAACGCTTCCCAGCAGACCTTGCCGGCGGTCTGCGCATCGACTTCGGAACACAGCCCGTGCAGCGTGGGCGCGGCCTTCTTCACCTGCATCGCCAAGCGTGCTTCGACGATCGACTCGATCGCCTTCTGTCCGGTGCCCTTGATCGCGCCGAATCCGTAGCGCAGAGCGTCGCCTTCGGGCTCGAACTCCCACACCGATCGCTCGATCGAGGGTGCGCGCAGCTCGACGCTGCTCTTGCGTGCGTCGTCGACGAACTCCTTGACCTTCTTCGCGTTCGACATTTCGCACGAGAGGTTCGCGGCGAGGAACGCGCTGCGGAAGTTCGCCTTCAAGTACGCGGTCTGGTACGTGAGCACCGCGTAGGCGGTCGAGTGCGACTTGTTGAAGCCGTAGCCGCCGAACTTGAGGATGTTGTCCCAGACCTCCTGCGCGACGTCCCGCGCGCAGCCGTTCGCCACCGCGCCGGTGACGAACTGCTCCGAGAACTTCTGCATGATCTCAGGCTTCTTCTTGCCCATCGCCTTGCGCAAGTTGTCGGCTTCGTTCAGCGAGAAGCTCGACAGCGCGCTCGAGATCAGCATCACCTGTTCTTGGTAGACGATGCAGCCGTACGTGTCGCGCAGGATCGGCTCCATCGACGGGTGCGGGTACGCGATGGCTTCCTCGCCGTGCTTGCGGCGCGTGAACATCTCGACCATGCCCGATTCGAGCGGGCCCGGTCGGTACAGCGCCAGGATGGCGATCAAGTCCTCGAAACAGTCGGGTTTGATGCGCCCGAGAAGCTTCTTCATGCCCTCGGATTCCAGCTGGAACACGCCTAACGTGTCGCCCGAAGTCAGCAGCTTGTACGTGCGCGGATCGCCCGGCGGCAGCGTGTCGAGATCGGGCGGCAGGCCACCTTGTTTGCGGATGTTCGCCAGCGCGCGCTCGAGGATCGTCAGGGTCCGCAGACCCAAGTAGTCCATCTTCAGCAGCCCGAGGTCCTCGAGCTGCGGCGCGGTCCACTGCGTGCAGACATCGTCGCCGTTCTTCGCGAGCGGCACGTACTCGACGATGGGGCGGTCGGCGATGACGACACCAGCAGCATGGGTCGAGATGTGGCGCGCCAGCCCTTCGAGAGGCATCGAGATCTGGAACAGCTCGGCGATCAGCGGCTTCTCGCGGATCAGGGCTTGGATGTCGGCGTCCTTGTCGACGAACTCGCTCAACGACGGCGCGTTCGGCCCGGCCGGGATCCTCTTCGCGACGCGGTCGACTTCAGCCAGCGGCAGGTCGAGCGCGCGCCCGACGTCGCGCACGACGGTGCGCGAGGCCATCGTGCCGAACGTGACGATCTGCGACACGTGGTCGTCGCCGTAGCGACGACGCGTGTAGGCCAGGACGCGCTCGCGCCCTTCCATGCAAAAATCGATGTCGATGTCGGGCATCGACACGCGCGAGCTGTTCAGGAAGCGCTCGAACAGGAGGTCGTACTTGAGCGGATCGACTTTCGTGATGCCGAGCAGGTACGAGACGATCGAGCCGGCCGCCGAACCGCGCCCCGGACCGACGGGCACGCCGTTCTCGCGCGACCAGCGCACGAGGTCCCACACGATGAGGAAGTACGAGACGAAACCGAGTTCGCGGATGACCCCCTTCTCGTACTCGAGCCGCTTGCGCGCCGGTTCGTGCCCCTCGGGGTAGAACCGGCGCAGCCCGACCTCGAGCAGACGGTCGAAGACCTGGTCGGCCGTCTCATCCGTATCCGGCGTGAACACGGGCAGGCGGTACTTGCCGAACTCGATCGGCACGTCGATCTGCTCGGCGACGTCCATCGTCGCGCGCACGCAATCGGGCAGGTCGCGGAAGTCGTGCGCCATCTGCTCGCGCGTCTTGAAGTACAGCGAGTCCGTCTCGAACTTGAAGCGCTTCGCGTCGGACCGCTTCGCCCCGGTGTGGATGCACAGCAGCACGTCTTGCGCCTGACAATCCTCTTCACGCAGGTAGTGGATGTCGTTCGTTCCGACCAGCGGGATGCCCGTCTGCTGGTGGATGCGCACGAGCGCTTCGTTGACCTTCGTCTGCAGCTCGATGCCGTTGCGCTGCAGCTCGAGCCAGAAGTGCTCGGGTCCGAACAGGTCACGCCACGTCGTCGCGAGTTCCATCGCCTCTTTCTCGCGGTCGGCGATCACGAGCTGCGACATCTCGCCGGCGAGGCAGCCCGAGAGGCACGTCAGCCCGCGCGCGTACTTCGCGAGCAGCTCGCGGTCGACGCGCGGACGGAAGCTGTAACCCTCGAGGTACGCCGCGGACGCGAGGTGCACGAGGTTGCGCCAACCCTCCGCGTCGCGCGCGAGAAGCGTCAGGTGGTGGTACCCGTTGCCCTTCGCCTTGCTGTGCGTCTCGTGACGCGAGCGCCGCGCGACGTAGACCTCGCAACCCAGGATCGGTTTGACGTCGGCCTTCTTCGCCGTCTGGTACAGCTCGATCGAGCCGAACAGGTTGCCGTGGTCGGTCAACGCGATCGCGCGCTGGCCGTCCTTCTGACACGCCTTGACGAGGTCCGAGATCCGGTTCGCCCCGTCGAGGAGGCTGTACTCGGAGTGGACGTGCAGGTGGACGAAATCGGGGTGGGACATCGGCGAAAACCTCGACGCGGACGCCGATCGAACGTGCTCGAACGGCGCGCTGCGAGCCTACTCTCTCATCGCGCGAGGTAAAGCGAACGCTCAGCCCGCGTCGTGCGCGACCGGCGCACGGCAAGGTGCCGCGCGTGATCGCCGCGCGGATCAGGCTCGCAGCAGTCGCGCCAGCAAGGCCTTCTGCGAGTGCAACCGGTTCTCGGCCTGCTCGTAGACGAGGCTGCGCGGACCGTCGAGGACCTCGTCGGACACCTCGAGGTTGCGGCGCACGGGCCCGGCGTGCATCAGGCGCGCGTCGCTGCCCAGAGCGAGCAGCTTCTCGTCGACCATCCAGCCCTGCGCGCGCGCGCGGCGGCTGGCCGCCAGCGTCGGATTGCCGTAGTCCTCGAGCGAACTCCACGAGCGCGCGTAGACGATGTGCGCACCACGCACCGCGTCCTTGGCGGCCATTCCGGTCGCCAGCTCCGTCTTTTTGTCGTCCGCCAGCGCGCGCGCCTCGGCGAGGACCTGCTCGTCGAGCTCGTACCCGCTGGGGTGCGCGATGCGCACGCGCATGCCGGCTCGCAAGGAAGCCAAGAGCAGCGAGTGCACGACGGAGTGGCTGGCCGGCTGCGGCGAGTGCGTCCACACGACGGACAGCGTCTTGCCGCGTAGGTCGCCCAGCGTCTCGCGCAACGTCATCACGTCGGCGAGCGCCTGCAACGGATGCCACAGCGCGCTCTCCATGTTGATCACGGGCACGTCGGCGTACGCGGCCCAGGCGCGGATCGACGCGTCGCGACGATCGACGGCCCACGATTGTCCGGCCAGCGCTGGTCGGATCGCGAGAGCCGAGACGTAGCGCGACAGGACGCGCGCAGCGTCCTTCACGTGTTCGGGCGAGCGACCGTCCATCACCGCGCCCTCGGCCGACTCGAGCTCCCAGAAATCCGACGATGCCGTCAGGTGGATCGTCTGACCGCCGAGCTGGTGCACGGCCGCCTCGAACGAGGCCCGCGTGCGCAGCGAGGGTCGGAAGAACAGCAGTCCCAGGTTCCGCCCCGCGAGCTGGAATGCCCCCGCGCGGCGCTTGATCCGCACGGAGAGGTCGAGCAAGTCGTCGACCTCCTGCTCGGAGAGATCCTGGAGACTGAGGAGGTGAGCGATCGCGGGTTTGTCCGCCATGCGCCAGAGACTACCGGCCCACGCGGGCGGAACGAAGGTGCGCTTCGAGCTGTGCATCCGGCCCGTGCGGCTGGTGCATCGGCCCCGTGCGGGCCGTTTCGGATGACTCGCGAGCGCTGCGTTGACAGCCCCGCGGAGCAGGGCTACAACCTTCCGCCCCAAGCACCCTTAGCTCAATTGGATAGAGCATCTGACTACGGATCAGAAGGTTAGTGGTTCAAGTCCACTAGGGTGTACCAGCTCAAGTTCGAAGGCGCGCAGGTCGATCCAGCGCGCCTT
>JBBQCC010000265.1:0-6293 GCA_038318285.1 Planctomycetota bacterium
GATCGCAGGAAAGCCGGTCAGGCGCGACTCCCCTCCTGGTCTTCCCCCGACGCACCCACACCACGGGCTGCTCGGAACTCGAACCGACTGCGAGACCGAACCGGCGCTGGACGTGTGGGTGCCGGGTGCGACGCGGCCCTGCTGCTCGACCCCGCGCATGACGATGCGCGCCGAGAGGACCCGCGATCGTGCCGCGCTGCTCAGGGAGACTCGGTCGCGGTTCCGAGCGGGTCGAGATTCAACGCCACGGACGCGGCGAACACGACCGACGCGAGCCGCACGGCGTCGAACACCTGCGCCTCGCTGGCGCCCAGGTCCAAAAGCGATTTCTCGTGGCTGCGCACGCACATCTCGCAGCCGTGGATGGCCGAGATGGCGAGGCACATGAGCTCGAAGTCGAGCTTGCTCGTCTCTGGTTGCGCGAGCCGTTGCATGCGTAGGCGCGCCGGCATCGTCGTGTAGCTCTCCTTCCCGATCATGTGACGGAAGCGGTAGAAGACGTTGTTCATCGCCATCAACGCCGCGGCGGCCTTGGCGTCCTCAGTCCAGGTCGTGTCGAGCTGCGCGGCGTCCTGCAGCGCCGCATCGACCAGCGCCTCGTTGCGCGACACGAAAGCGCACGCGAGCGCGACGCCAATGCGCTGCTCCGCGCTCAAGGCGCCGTCGCCGAGCACATTCTGCAGGTTGAGGCGGATGTCCTTCCCCGCGTCGGGGATCGAGGCGGCGAGGTTCTTCAGGTTCTCCATGGCGGATCGTTTCGTCGGAGCGCAGTCGTGCGCGTCGGCGCCGGATTCCCGGCAAGTGGTCGGTTCGTAGAAAAGCCGCGGACGTCCCCGAGAGAGTGGCGGGACGCCCGCGGCATCAGAGCCTGCAAGCAGCGATCAAGCCGTCTGCAGCGTCTTCTCGCCCGGCTTCCAGTTGCACGGGCACAGTTCGTCGGTCTGCAACGCGTCGAGGGTGCGCAGCACCTCGTCGACGTTGCGGCCGACGGAGAGGTCGTTCACCGACACGAAGCGGATGATCCCCTCCGGGTCGACGATGTAGGTCGCGCGCAGGGCGACTTGCGCCTTCGCGTGCAGGATGCCCAGCTCGTTGGCGAACTTCGGCGAGACGTGGACCATCGGGATCTTGAGTCCCTTCAGGTCGGCGTGCGAGTTGCGCCAGGCGAGGTGGCTGAACTCGTTGTCCGTGCTGCCGCCGATGACGACGGCGTCGCGCTCGCGGAAGCTCGGTGCCGCCTTGTCGAACGCGGCGATCTCCGTGGGGCACACGAAGGTGAAGTCCTTGGGCCAGAAGAACAACACGAGCCACTTGCCCTTGTTCGTCTGGTTCGTGATCTGTCCGAACTCCTTGCCTTTTTCGAGGCCGATGCAGGCAGTGAGGTCGAACGCGGGCAGCTTGTCTCCGACGGTGAGCATGAGGTCGTTCCTTCTCTTCCCGATCGGGGAAGCGGTGATGGACGTTGAACTTCGGCGACCGGCTCCCGGCGCCCGCTCGGGCGCCTACGAAGCAGGGTGAGATCGCTAGTGGTGAGAGTGTCGGGTAATCCGCCCGGAATTTCACATCGGATGCGCGGATCGCGACCATCGACGCGGCCGATCATGGGCGCCGCCACAAGGCGGTCGGACCGATCTGGAGCCTTGATCCCCGCGCGGGGCGTGGTGGGATGGTCTGCCGTGGCAGCCGTCGACGTCACCGCGATCACCCTCTCCGAGCTGCGCTATGTCGTGGCACTGGCCGACCACCGGCACTTCGGTCGGGCCGCCGCGGCGTGTCACATCACGCAGCCGACGCTCTCGGCTGCGCTCAAGAAGATCGAACACACGCTCCAAGTGCAGCTGTTCGAGCGCTCGCCCAAGGTCGTCGTCGCCACGGCGACCGGCACCGAAGTCGTCACGGCCGCCCGCGCGGTGCTCGACGCCATGCAGCGCATCGTGGACCTCGCCGGCCGCGGACGCGAAGCGCTCTCCGGCCCTGTCCGCCTGGGGATGATCCCGACGTTGGGCCCCTACCTGCTGCCGCAGGTCGCCGCGCTGCTCGCGCGGGAATTCCCCAAGCTGAGCCTCGTGTTCCGCGAGCTGAAAACCTCCGACATGGTGGACGAGATCGCTCACCACCAGCTCGACGCTGGTTTCCTGGCGCTACCGATCCCTGCCGGTCCATTCACCATCGCGCCGGTGTTCGAGGAGCCGTTCCTGCTCGTCACCCCGCCCGGCCACGCGCTGGCGGCACGGAAAACGGTCACCGAGGAGGATCTCGAGGGCGAGCGCGTCCTCCTCCTCGACGAGGGCCACTGCCTGCGCGATCAGGCACTGTCGATCTGCCGCGAAGCCCACGCGCAGCCCTCCGAAGGCCTCGATTTCCGCGCGACCAGCATCGAAACGCTGCGGCACATGGTCTCGGCCGGAATGGGGATCACGCTGCTGCCGCGCTTGGCGGTCGCCGAGGACGAAGAGGCGCGCTCGCACGTGGCGGTGCGAGCGTTCTCGGGGCGCGCACCCGGGCGCCGCATGGCTCTGGTGTGGCGCAAGACCCACCCGCGCGCTGAGGATCACGAACGATTGGCGAGCTTCCTGCGCGAACATTTGCCGGCCGGCCTGTCTCCGCTGTCGGCGGCCCGCGCGAAGCGATCCTGAACCCCGCGGAGGTCACCGAGGCCAGGCGGGTCCTCTCGCGGGGGCCGCGCGCCGTCTGGCGAAGCTCGGCCATGCTCTCGGCTCGCGTTCCAAGAGTGGCACGAAACTCGCGAACGCGGTCCGGGTTTGCCCTGCACTTGCGAGGCACTACTCTCCACCCAGCCGACCTCCCCGTAGGACCGGCGGGATGGACCCTCCGGTCCATCCGACGAATTGGTTTCTACAAGCGTTCGAGCATCCACCTCACCGGTCCCTCGACGCCAGCGAGTCCATCCATGAAACTCACGACCGCCACCGCTTCCTTGCTCGCCCTCCTGGTCGCACTACCCGTCGCCGCTTCGGCGCAGACCCCGGGCCGGGGGCAAACCCCGCCCAAGGAACGCGGCCAAACGCCGCCCAAGGAGCGCGGCGAGAAGCCCAAGCCCACCGACGAGAAGCCCAAGCCCGAAGGTCAGAAGCCGGCCGAGCGCGAGGGCCGCGAGGCACCGGGCCGCGTGCACGACGACGGCGCCGCGACGGGTCAGAACCTGCGCGCGCGTTACGCCGCGGCGGTCGACGATCTGCAGAAGCGAGCCCTCGCCCGCGGAGCGACCCGCGAGGATTACCAGCGCGTCCTCGACCAACTGACCGCCGGCGTGCAAGCCGACGAGGCGGCCACTCCGGCGATCGCGGCGCAACGCCAGCGCATCGCGGCCCGCATCCAGGGCATCGAAGAGCGCGCGCGCGCGGGCGCGGTCGAGGCCACCGAATTCGACGCGGTGCGCGACGGCCTCGTCGACCTGGACCTCGAGATCGCCCTCGGTCGACTCACCGCGGCCGCCAAGGCCGGGAAGTACTCGCGCGCCGAATACAAGGCCTTCGAGCAGGCGTGGGAAGCGCGCGCCGAGGCCGCCAAAGCCGGCAACCCTGAGCTGGACGCCATCGCGGCGCGCACGAAGGCCGCGCTGGAAGCCATCGACAAGCGCGCGCAATCGGGCGCCGTGCCCGAAGCGGACATCGCCCCGCTGCAGGACGCCGTCGCGGAAGCGCGTGCCAACGTGGCGTTGCGCCGTCTCGAAGCGCGGGCCATGGACAAGAAGGCCGTGCCCGCCGACTACGAAGACGTGATGGCTGCCGTACGTGCTTCGAGCGGCGAGGAGATCGCCAAGAAGTTCAAGGCGCGCCTCGACGAGCTGAAGACGGCGGTCGAAGGCGGCCGCATCACGCGCGAGCAGTTCACGGAGTTGCGCACGATGCTCGTGAAGCGCGCCCGCGCCGCAGCCACGGACAAGTGAGCCGACCACTGACCTCGGGCTGCAATCGAATCTCTGACTGACACCGAGTTCCACAACGAGACCGCCCGCTGGATCCAATGGATCGAGCGGGCGGTTCTGCATTCCTACGGCATCTCGCGACGGCGCATGCGCCAACGATGCGCGCGGCGACGTGCGTGACGGACTACTTGTGCGCGAGCAACATCGTCATGCGCCGGCCCATCAGCTTCGCAGGCGATTCGACCTTGCTGATGTCTGCGAGCGTGTTGGCGACCTTGCGCATGACCTCATAGCCGTGCTCTGGGTGCGCCATCTGTCGGCCGCGGAAGATACAGACGACCTGCACCTTGTGACCGTCCTCGAGGAACTTGCGCCCCTGGTCGAGGCGGTAGGACAAGTCGTGGATGTCGATCGCCGGTCGCACACGCAGTTCCTTCAGAAGGCTGGCCTTCGCGTGCGTGCCGCGCTCCTTCTTCCGCTGCGCATACTTGAACTTGCCATAGTCCATGATGCGGCACACGGGCGGGCGCTCGTTCGGCGAGACCTCGACCAGGTCGAGTCCGACCTCTTCGGCCCGACGCATCGCGTCGAGCGTGGTGACGACGCCGATCTGGGCGCCGGTTTGATCGATCAAGCGGACCTCGGGGATCCGGATCTGACGGTTGAAGCGATAGTCGGTCTGGGTCACTCGGCTCCTGATGCTGGGGCTGACGATGTCGTCGTGTTGAGACGGCGGACGAAGTTGAGACGCGACGGGACGACTCGCGAGCCGTCCCACGCCACGCCATGGGCAAGATAGGAGAGTCGCGCGAAACGCGCCAGATCGGTCGGCGCGCGACCGATGCTGCACGGGACAGGATACGCGCATCCCGGCGGCGGCCCTTCCAGGAATCCGAGCCGGGTCTCCGACTCCGATGCTCCGCGGTACGGTACCGACCGCGCCCCCGGAGAGGCGCGGCCCCAATGCGGCTGGGGCACCGCGCGGATCAGGACTTCTTCGGCGGCATGACCGAGCGGATGTGGACCTCCGCCAGTTGCACCGGATCGACGATCGAGGGCGCGTCGCACATCAGGTCGCTGGCCGACGCGGTCTTCGGGAACGCGATCATGTCGCGGATGTTGTCCAGGCCCATCGACAGCGCCGTCAGGCGATCGAGGCCAATCGCGAAGCCCGCGTGCGGCGGAGCTCCGTAGGACAGCGCCTCGAGCAGACCGCCGAACTTCAGCTGCTGCTCCTCGGGCCCGATGCCGAGGATCGTGAAGATGCGCTGCTGCACGTCGGTCTTGTGGATACGGACGGAACCCGAGCCGAGTTCCCAACCATTCATCACGAGATCGTAGGCGCGTGAGAAGAGGCCGGCCAACTTCGGACTGTTCGCGTCCACGTCGTCGCCGCCGAGATCCCACTCGACCGGCGCCGTGAACGGGTGGTGTGACGAGAACCAACGCTTGGCCTCCGCGTCCCATTCGAACATCGGGAACTCGGTGACCCAGGTGAAGCTCCACGTGCCGGGCTTCACGAGCCCGAAGCGCTTGCCGAGGTGGCTGCGGATGTCGCCCAGCACCTTCCACACGGTGCTCTGCGCGCCGGCGGCGAAGAGGCACATGTCCCCTTCGTTCGCGCCGATCGTGGCCATCAGCACGCCGGCCGACTCACCCTTGCAGAAACGCGCGAGCGGACCGACTCCGCCCTCCTTGCCGGCCTTCCACCAGGCGAGACCGCCGGCCCCGGCAGCCTTCGCGATCGCGGTGAGACCGTCCTCGACGTCCTTGCGCGAGAGCTCATGTGCCGGCGGGATCACGATCGCCTTGACACGTCCGCCGTTCTCGATCGCACCCTGGAACAAGCCGAATTCGCACGTCGTGGCCCACGCCGCAGCGTCGCGCAGTTCGAGTCCGAAACGCACGTCGGGCTTGTCCACACCGTAGCGCTCCATCGCGTCGAGCCAGCTCAGGCGCGGGAACGGGATGGCGACCTCGACATTCATCGCTTCGCGGAAGGTCTCGTTCAGGACCTGTTCCCACGTGCGGAAGATGTCGTCCTCCTCGACGAAGGACATCTCCATGTCGAGTTGCGTGAACTCGGGTTGACGGTCCGCGCGCAGGTCCTCGTCACGGAAGCAGCGCGCGACTTGGAAGTAGCGGTCGAGTCCGGCCACCATCAGGATCTGCTTGAACACCTGCGGCGACTGCGGCAGCGCGTAGAACTCGCCCGGGTGGACGCGGCTCGGGACGAGGAAGTCGCGGGCACCTTCCGGCGTCGACTTGGCGAGGATCGGCGTCTCGATCTCCCAGAAGCCGTTCGCGTCGAAATACTTCCGGATCGCGATCGACACACGATGCCGGAGGCCGATGTTGTGCTGCAGCCGCGGGCGGCGCAGATCCAGGTACCGGTACCGCAGCC
>JBBQCC010000266.1:0-6281 GCA_038318285.1 Planctomycetota bacterium
ACGCCCAAGTCCGGCACGATCCAGTTCTGGCTGAGCCGACTGGGCGGTGACCGCATCGACGCGATCGTGAGCGAAGGGCACTTCACGCTGAAACTGCCGCGCGAGCCGGGTCAAGTCGAAGTCGGCCCCATCGACATCGACGGCGCGCGCTACTTCGCCGAACCAGAAACCTACGCGTGGATCTCCGAGCAATCGAGCCACGTCGAACTCGTCGCGCATCCCGTGAAGCCGGCGTTCGCGCGCTTCATCGACGCCGAGACGGGTGAGGAACTCGACAAGGGCTACGTGTTCCTGCCCGCAGCGGAACCCTACGAGGAGGAGCCTGCGATAGCTGCGATCACTGCGCCGTTCGAGATTCCCCTCTTCGCCGAGCACAAGCGCGACCCGGATCGAGGCTGGATCGGGCTGCGCCAGTACGCCGTCACGCCGCGCGGCTATGTGACGCAACGCATCTGGTTCGATCCCAGCGCGGGTGGCACGCGCACCTTCGAGTTCGAGGAGGCGTCGACGCTCCGGCTCTGGCTGCCGTTCGCCGGAATCGGTCCCGGACAGCACCAGGTCATCCTGCAGCGCGACGGATCGGACGAGCGCTGGCCGTGCGGGCCCATCCCTGCGGGTTGCTCGCGCAGCATCGGCAAGCGCGTGATCAACAATCGATTGCTCGTCGTCGATGACTTGCCTGGCGGTTACTGGACCGTGCGCATCGCGACGAAGACTACGCCAGCGATCGATGTGTATCCGCCGCGGCACGTCGAGGTCGAGAAGGGTCGCGTCGCCGACCTGCGCTGGAGTGAACCCGAATCTCCCGCCGCGCCCGAGCGCGAACGCGTCCGTCGCATTTGCGAGCTGCACGGCACGCTGCGAGTCCCGGCCGATGTCGACCCGCTGTCGATCCGTCTCCGCATCGAGCCGGGCGCGGATCACGCCTTCGGTCAGAACGCGCTCGCGGACCTGCCCGGTTCCGCGCTCGCCCGTGATCCCCACGACGCACTCGTCTTGCATTGGTACGCCGGTTCCGTCCCCGAGGGCCGATGGATCGCCACGGTGCCCGAACTCGGATGGAGGCACGAGTTCACGGTCGCGGACGACGCGCCGATCGCGCTGGAGGCGCAACACGTGGATCCGCCGGCCGAACCGGTCGAGTTCACCGGTTCCGCGGGCTGCGCGATCGCGAGTTTCCGAGTCGTCGATGGGACGAGCGGCGAAGAACTCGGACCCGACAGCGTGCGCGTCCGCGTGCGTCCCGGCCGCGTGACCGGTTCGTGGAGCAGACGTGAGCGCAAGTGGTCGTTGACCACGTCCCCAGGCGAGTGGCAGATCGAGCTCGAACGTCCGGGCACCCCGAGCTGCATCCGCACGTTGGTCGTCGGCGCACAGGCCCCCGATGCGACGTTGACGTGGTGGCCGCCGCTGTCCGTCGAAGTGCGCGCATACGACGGCGAAGCACGCATCGGGGCACCCGAGCTCAAGCTCGACATGCCCCCGACCGCCACGGCGGTCGGACACGAGGGACACGTTTCCGAAACTGTCGCAACGACGGAGCGCGTAAATCGCCTCGACCTCCTCGTGACCGAGCCCGGCCGCTATCGCATCACCTTGTCGCCGGACGCGCGCTACGCACACCATTCGCCCGTCGAGGTCGAAGTGAAAGCGGGCGAGCCGATGCCCGTCGCCATCTTCCACCTGCAGCGCGCAGCGAAGTAGTCGGAGAACGCATCCATGTTGCTCGCGGCAATCCTCTTCGCGCTCGCACCGACGGCCCTCGAGGGGCGCGTCATCCCCCATGAAGTTTGGACCATCGACGGCACGATCGTGCTCGAGCAGGAGAGCGGCACAACGACGACGCCCGCGTCCGGCACGATCGAGTTCTGGCTCGGTGGCCAAGGTGGCGAGCACTTCGACGCGCTCGTGAGCGACGGTCACTTCGCGCTGGAATTGCCGCGGCGTACGGGATGGCTGGATGTCGGGCCTATCGACATCGACGGTGCGCCGTGTTTCGCGTGGCCGTGGTCGGAAAGGACGTGGTTCGCGGGCCTCCCCGATCACATCGAACTCGTCGCGCATCCGGTGAAACCCGCGTTCGCGCGGTTCGTCGATGCCGAGACGGGAAAGGACCTCAGCGAGGGTTGGATTACCAAGCCGACTGCGACCCTCGGCGAGTTGGACGAGCGCATCGAACCGCTGCACTCGGCCTTCGAGATCCCGCTCTTCACCGGTGAGGAGGGCATTCCATACCGCGGTTGGATCGGGCTGCGCGAATACGCTGTCATTCCCGATGGTTACGCGCGCCGACGCATCTCGCTCGATCCCAGCTCAGGCGGCACGCGCACGTTCGAATTCGAGAAGGCGGCCGAATTGCGGATCTGGGTGCCGAGCGACGGCACCAGCGACCCGGAATTGGTGCGCGTGCAGCCCGAGTGGTCGAACGAGTACTGGCCTTGCTCGCGCGGCTCCATCGTGGCCGGTGTCGATGGTTCACCCTCGCGCCAGTTCATCGACGTGCCCAACTTGCCCAGCGGCACGTGGAAGGTGTGGACCGCGCCTTCCGGAACCAGCGATGCTGAAGCAGCGGCGCCCGAGCGCGTAACGCTTCGCGCAGGTGAGGTCGCCGAGGTGCACTTGAAGCGTCCGGCTGCACCGATCGAGCGTGAGAACCTGCTCGAACTGCACGGGAGCCTGCGCCTGCCCGAGGGTCTCGATCCGGCGAGCATCGTGCTGCGCTTTCGTCCGAAGCGCTGGGAGCAAGCCTCCAACTTCCGACCGACCGGGCGCAAACCCATGGTCGCACCGGCGGATATCTCTGGAGCTCAACTCGTTCGCGATGCGAAGGATGCGCGAATCTTGCACTGGTTCGCAGGCGACGCGAACGCCGGCACGTGGGTCGCTTCGATTGAAGCGCTGAGTTGGTCGCAGGAGTTCGAGCACGACTCCGATGCGGCCATTGCGTTCTCGCTGCAACTCCCCGCTGCGACCACCCCACCGGAGGCGGCGCCGCAGAAGTCCGATCCGATCCGCGTGCGCATCGTGGACGGAGTGAACGGGCGTCCGTTGGGCCCCGCGCAACTCGACGTGCGTCCGCTCGACCGGGCCGGGAGCGCGATCTGGAAGTCCGACGATTCAACCTGGTCGCTGCCGACCTCGACCGAGTCTGCGCACGTCGAGATCGGCGTGCCCCGCGGTCCCACCGTGCGTTACGAGATCGCTCGGCCGATGGCCGGCGAAGTCGCGATGATGACGTTCTGGCGGGACTTCTCGATCGAAGTTCGCGCCTACGACGGCGACGCGCGAATCGGTGCGCCCGAGATCTACGGGCAGCTGTCACCCGTCGTCGAGGCGCTGGCTCACGACGGCCGCGCGTTCTTCCCCAGCGCGACCGCGATCCTGTTCAACACGTTCACGACACGCGTGACGCAACCCGGTCGCTATCGCATCGCGTTGCCGCCGAACGCGCGGTACGCACCGCATGCGCCCGTCGAAGTCGAAGTGAAAGCGGGCGAACCGATGCCCGTCGCCGTCCTCCGGTTGCAGCGCGCGCCGCACTGAATCGCGAGTGTCCCAGCGTCACGCGCAGCGATCGACCACCACGTCGCGCGCGGGTCGCCAGATGCGGCCTTCGAGCGCGTCGCTCGGCAAGTACGCGATCGGGCCTTTCAACATCTGGCGCGCGTGACGTTGCATGCGCAGCGCGGACACCGCGGCGTCGAACGCGTCCTCGCTCGACTCGGCGGCGCGCAGGAACTCGTCGGGTTGGTCGGCGAAGCGCGCTTGCAGGTACAGCGCGCGCGCGATGCGACTCGATTTGTTCACCGGGCCGGTCAGTTGCCGCGGGTAGATCTCGACCGCCATCGGCAGGCGCGGCGGATCGAAGGGCCAGATCGAAAAGCCCGCGTTTTGCAGGGCGATCAAGTACGGCATGCCGCGCAGCGAACCGGTTCCGACCGAGCCCGCGCCGCCGATCTGGAACACGCTTTTGGGGCCGATGCCGCGCTCGCGCACGGCGTCGCCCTCGGTTGCGCGCCACGCGGGGTGCGCGTCGTCGAACACGGGACAGCGCACGCCGGGTTTACCCCAGAAGGGATGCGGCGATTCGGCCAGCCAGCGTTCGCCTTCGTCGGCGACGCGTTGCCACAACTCGTGCGCGCTCGTCACGCCGAGCTTGCGCAGGAACCAAGCGGGACCCGAGAACGCGAAGTCGAGTCCGACGACGAGGCGCGGATCGCGCCGGGCGGTCTCGATCAATTCCGCGATCAGCTCGGGCCGGTCGCGGCCGCACTCGAGACGCGTGAGACGCGCACCGGCGCTGTCGCCGACGCGTGACGGGACGTCCGCGCGCGATTCGGCCAGCCAGATGCGCTTGCGCTCGCCGGACAGTGCGCCGGACCAGTCCACCGCGATGCACGCGGGCGCTAGGCGTCGCTTCGCCATCAGGCTTTCGGCGCCGGCAGAGCGGCGGCGTGCGGCAGGAGCGCGACCAAGCTGAGAACGTCCTCGAGGTTGTGGCGGAACACGCCCTCCAGTCGATGTGGACGCGCGGCCAGGAAATCGAACCACGCGGCCGGCGCAAAGCTGCCGGGTAGATCGTCGTCGCGCACGACGCCGGCGAGCTCGCGCTCGAGCGTCTTCAAGCGACAGTTCTCGAAGCGGCCTTGGTGCGCGCGGCGCAGCGGCCAGTACAGGTCGAGGTGCGGCACGTCGGCGAACGGCGGCTTCACGCCGTGCACGCGCATCTTGTCCTCGAGGCGGTGGCGGTCGAACGATTTCCCGAAGAACGAGACGATCGCGGACGCGCTCGCGATGCGCTCGGCGGCTTCGGCCAGCAGCGCGCGCTCGTCCTTGGGATCGGACAGGAAGCCTTGCCACACCTCGAAACGATCCGCGTCGAACGTGCCCAATCCCACGAGGAACACGTAGGTTCCCGAACCGCCCGACAGACCCGACGTCTCCGTGTCGAGGTACACGGCGCGCTCGAGATCGATCTCGCCGAAGCGCGTGTCGCGCGCGGAGGCGGCCAGCAGCGCGCGGTCGAACACGAGTCCGTCGGCCAGCGCACGCGCGCCGTGCACGTACGCGCGCTCGAAGGTGCTGGTGCGGGCGAGCGCGCCGCCGCGGCTGGGCGCGAGACGTTCCGGCGGGCCGAGGTCGAGCCGCCGCGGGATCTCGCGCACGGGATTCTCCGCGCTGTTCGTCGAGGACTCCGCGCCAATCTGCGACGGTTGCACCGACCGCTCAGCGCTGCGCGCGACGCGTGCGCTGGAGCCGGCGATGCGACGCGCGAGGTGGCGGTGCAGCGTCCTTGCGTCGAACGCGGGCGCATTGGTCGCGCGCGGGACGGCATCCGAATCGGGCGCGAGTCGTTCCTGAACGTCCTCCCGCACCTCCGCATCCCCGTTGGCCTGCAAATCGGGATGCGAATCTTGCACCTCCGCAGCAGGTTCGTCCCGGCGCAGGCGACGCAAGCGATCGCGGAACGACTCCGTCACGGGACCGGCACCTCGTCCTCGAGCGCGGCCGGAACGGGATCGGGTCCACCGGCGAGGTGCGCCAGCACGCGCAGCGCGACCTCCTTGCCCAGCGGACCGACTTCGGCCGTCGGTCCGACGCATCCGGGGCATCCGTTCGAGCACGCGCACTTCGACACCACTTCGAATGCCGCGCGACACATCTCGCGGTAACTCTGGAACAAGATGGTCGCCAGCCCGACGCCGCCTTGCACCGCGTCGTACACGTAGATCGAGGGACGGCGGAAGTGCGGCGAGCGCACTTGTGTGCTGAGGCCCAAGTCGGACGGCTGACAGCGCAAGAAGAGCGGCGCGACGCGTCGGATCAAGCTGCCGACGCCGCGCCACGCCGACCCGCGATCACCGCCGGCGAGACCCAGCTCGCACGCGGCCGCGTCGGACAGCGTCAGGACGAACGCTTCCGTGTCGAGCTCCTCGGGCGGCAGGTGGATGTCCTCCGCGCCCACGTTTTCCCGCGTGTAGAAGCGGACTTTCTTGTACTGCGTCGCGACCGAAGTGACGTGCACCTCGCCGCGCCAGATCGAGTGGTCCTCGCCCTCGTAGTCGTGTTCGACCGGCATCGCGGGTCGCTCGATCGGCGCGTCGACGCGGGTGCGCATCCGACGCTCCTCCAGGCGCAGCACGCGCACGGCGACGTCGAGCTCGGCCTCGGTGAAGTAGTCGCTGTCCACGCGGCGCACGTACGCGCGGCGGTTCTCGTAGTCGAAGCGCTCGACCTTCCACGTCTCGCCTTGCACTTGGTAGATCGCGCCCTCGTGCACG
>JBBQCC010000267.1:0-6268 GCA_038318285.1 Planctomycetota bacterium
ACCGGCGACGCAGTGACGCTGGGCAAGACGCCGGGCAAGGACGAGGCTTCCGGCAAGGCGACGCTGGTCGCCGCGCTGGGCTTGGAGGGCGCGCGCGCCCGCGCCAAGGACCTGGCGCGCGCCGCGCGGACCGCCGCCGAGTCCTTGGGCGCTGTGAAGGGCGATCTGGCCTACGACCTCGTGTCCCACCTCCTGACGCGGAAGGCCTGATGCGGCGTCCTTCCCGTCCCCGGTGGCCGACCTCTTGGTCCGCGGACCCCATCGTGCGACGCTCTAGGGGCTCGGCCGAGCGCGTACGCTCGCGCAGGACAGCACTCCGATGACCGACACGACGCGCGCGGACACCCGTTCCGAGATCCCGCTCCTGGAGCGCATCGACTCGCCTCGCGACTTGAAGCGACTGGAGGCCGAGGAGCTGCCGCAATTGTGCGCCGAGCTGCGCGCATTCTTGTTGGCGTCCGTGCAGCAGACGGGCGGCCACCTCGGCTCGAACCTGGGCACGGTCGAGCTGACCGTCGCGCTGCATCGCGTGTTCGACTTCCGCCGCGACCGATTGATCTTCGACGTGTCGCACCAGGCGTACGCGCACAAGATCCTGACCGGTCGGCGCAGCGGGTTCCCGCTGCTGCGGCAGACGGGCGGCATGTGCGGGTTCACGAACCCGATCGAGAGCGAGTACGACCTCTTCCACACCGGTCACGCGGGCACGGCGATCAGCCTCGGACTCGGCCTCGCGCTGGCCGGCGCGCACGAGCCCGAGCCGCCGCGCGTCGTCAGCCTCGTCGGCGACGCGGCACTGGGCGCCGGCGTGGCGTTCGAGGCGCTGAATCACGCGGCCGCGAGTGGCGCGCGCCTCATCGTCGTGCTGAACGACAACGAATGGTCGATCAGCAAGTCGGTCGGCGGGCTCGCGCGTTACCTGTCGCGCATCCGCTCGAGCCGGCTCGTCCAGCGCGCGCACCAGGAAGTGCAGGGTTTGATCCAGGCGATCCCGATGATCGGCGCGCGCGTCGATCGCACGCTGGAACAGATCGGCGAGGTCATGCGCCACGCCGTCGTGCCCGGACACATCTTCGAGGAATTGGGCGTCACGTACGTCGGTCCGATCGACGGACACGATGTCGGCCTGCTCGTCGATCATTTCACGCGCGCCAAGGGACTCGAGGGCGTCGTGCTCATTCACGCGCTGACCGAGAAGGGCCGCGGACATCCGAAAGCGCCGACGCACCCCGAGCGCGTGCACGGCGTCAAGGCCGGTTCGGGCCCGCAGCCCAGTGCGAAGTCGTCGGACCGCGTGCGCGCGGACTCGCCCAAGCTGCCGCCGCGGACCGCACCCGCCGAACCCAAGATCGCCGCGGGGCCGGCGTTCACGAAGGCGTTCGCCGATGCGCTGGTGAAACTCGCCGAGCGCGACCTGCGCGTGCAGGCCATCACCGCGGCGATGCCGTCGGGCACGGGCCTGGACACGTTCGCAGAACGATTCCCGGCGCGCTTCCACGACACGGGCATCACCGAGCAACACGCCATCGCACTGGCCGCCGGCATGGCGAAGGGCGGACTGCGCCCGGTCGCGGCGATCTACTCGACGTTCCTCCAGCGCGGCTACGACCAGGTGTTCCAGGAGGTCGCGCTGCAGGACCTCGCCGTGCTGCTGGTCCTCGATCGCGCCGGCCTCGTCGGTGCGGACGGTCCGACGCACAACGGCGTGTTCGACATCGCCTATATGCGCACGCTGCCGAACTTCGTGCTGGCGGCGCCGCGCGACGCTTCGGACATGGAGCGCATGCTGGAACTCGGGCTGCGTCACGCGGGTCCGTTCGCGCTGCGCTTCCCGCGCGACAACTGTCCGGGGCAGGAGCGCATCCACAGGAGCGAGCGCCGCGAGATGGCGCCCGGCCGGGCCGAGGTCCTGGCCGACGCGCCCGAGAACGGCGTCGTCGTGTGGGCCTACGGCGCGCTCGTGAACCAGGCGCTCGAAGCCGCCGACAAGCTGGCGCGCCGCGGCGTCCAGATCGGCGTCGTCGACGCGCGCTTCGCCAAACCGCTCGACGTCGAACTGCTGTCGCGCCACGCGCAGACGGCGCGTTGGATCGTGACGCTCGAAGAGCACCAGCGCGCGGGCGGATTCGGATCGGCCGTGCTCGAGGCCCTGAACGCGCTGCCGCCGACCAGTGCGCGCGTGAAAGTGCTCGCGCTGCCCGACCGCTTCGTCGACCACAAGACGACGCGCGAGGAACAGCTGGCCGAAGCGGGACTGGACGCCGACGGCGTCGAACGCTGCGTGCGCGCCTTGCTCCAACCGACCTTGGCCTGAACATGGCGAAACGCGCGCGCAAGGCTCCGCTGTCGAAAGCGCGCTCACTGGGGCGCGTGCTCGTGCTCGCCGACGGTGAGAAGGGCGCGGTCGACGAGCTGCTGCTCGAGATGGAGCCCTGGTTGCGCGTGCGCTGCCAAAAGCTCGAGATCGAGCGCGATCTGCGCGCCTACGACGTCGCGACGCCGGCCGCGCGCCGCAAGCGCGACACGCCCGACCTCGTCGTCGTGCTGGGCGGCGATGGCGCGATTTTGGCCGCCGTGCGCGCGTTCCAAGAGACGCCCGTGCCGACGATCGGCATCAACTTCGGTCGCGTCGGATTCCTGGCGTCCGTCGAGGAGAGCCAGTGGCGCGAGGCGCTCGAGGAGATCCAACGCGGACGCGGTGTCGTCGAGAAGCGCATGCGCCTCGCGGTGGAACTGCATGGGGTGAAAGCGCGCAGGGCCGTCGCGCTGAACGACGCGGTGATCACCCGCGGCGCGTTCCAGGGCATGCTCAGCATCGCACTGAAGGTCGGCGGTCACTGGGTGACGAACTACCGCGCCGATGGACTGGTCGTCGCGACGCCCAGCGGTTCGACCGCGTACTCGATGGCCGCCGGTGGTCCGATCCTGGCGCCGTCGATGCAGGCGTTCTCGGTGTCGCCGGTTTCGCCGCAAGCCTTGTCGCACAGGCCGCTGGTCGTCGACGGCGCGGAGACGCTCGAACTGCACGTCACGCGCGCGTCGGGCTTGACGACGCTCGTGGTGGACGGACAGGGCTTCTTCGCGATGGAAGAAGGCGATTTCGTGCGCGTGAAGCGGCACCCGATGCCGTACCCGCTGCTCTCGCGTCCGGGTTTCGATCCGTACACGCGGCTGCGCGAACGACTCGGCTGGCGCGGCAGCATCGAGCCCGACGTGTTCCCGGACGAAGACTTGCCGCCCAGGCGCCGCGAGGTCGATCCCGGGCACGGCGGTGTGCTGTGACGCGCGCCTCGTGACGAGGAACTAGAGCTCGCCGACGTCCGTGGTGACGCCCGCGACGACGTTGGCGGCCGTCGAGCGCTCTTCACCTTCCATGTGCTGATCGAGGGTCAAGATCGACTCGCCCGCGAACGCGAACGGGAAGACGAACATGCCATCGTCGCCGGCGGTGACCTTGGCGAAGACCTGCGCGCCATCCGCCGTCTTCCCCATGAGCGCGATGCTCATTCCGGCTGCAGAGCCCGCACGCAGTTTGCCGCGCACGACACCGCGCGGAAGAACCCACTCCAGCGGATTCGACACGGAGACGTCGACCGTGCGTGAGAGTCGCAGCGACGTTCCTCCGGCCTTGAACTCTGCGAACACGCGCCACGCGCCGCCTCCAGGAAGATCGAGGACGTGCACGCCGAACTCTTCGGCGTGGAGTTCTCCCACGCTGCGCACGGCGGCTTTTGGATCGGTGGGGATGGCTTTCACCACCCAGGAACCTGGGGGCAGTCGCGGATCGGCTTCGGTGATCCGCACTTCGAAGCGCACGCGATCGGGGACGAGAAAGTCGAACCGTGTCGTCCTGCCGGCGAGGACTTCGCAGTCCCAGTCGATCGCCGGCGCATCGCCCAGCGTGCTGCTCATGCGCGATCCGCGCCCGCCGCGCGTATCGGGCTCGAACATGCGCACTTGCCAGGGTGCCGCCGCGACGTCGGCGAACACGAAATCACCGCGCGCGTCCGTCGTGACGGTTCGGATTTCGCCGTCACCGCACGAAGCCTCGATCGCTCGATCCGCGACCGGTTTTCCGGCGCCCGTGTGAACGCGGCCTTCAATCGAGCCGCGCTGAGCGATGTCGATCTCGATCTCGGGTGCCTTGCCGCCGCTCACGCAGACCAGCGGACCGACGAGCGCGCTGGCAGCATCTCCCGAACCGGCGCCGACGTACCACGCGCCGGCATCGGAGACCTCGAGTTCGAACGTGCCATCCTTGGCCGTCGTCGCGGTCGGAGAGTCCGAGTGGTAGCCCCGCGCGATGTTGGAGAAGCCCTCGTTCTGCGTGGACTGACCGCGATCCAAGGCTCGTTGCGCGCGCACGAGCACGCCGCCGGCGGGTTCGGATGCGCGCACGACACGACCGCGAATCGCGGGCAATGCGCGCAGCTTCGCGATCAACGTGGTCGAGAGCGCGAACGGGTCGAAGGGACCGATCGTCGCGCGCTCGAATCCCGGGGCGACGACGCGCAGCGAGAACGAACTCGAGGGTACGTCGACGAGTGCCTCGCCATTCGCGCTCGCGTCGACATCGTCGGACTTGACGAGCAGATCCGACGCCGTGCCGTGTTGGAGGACTTCGTAGGAGAACTTCGGCACGGCTACGCCGAGTTCGGACTCGACGTGCAGCAGAACGGTGCGCTTCTCCGTCAGGCGCAGCACGATGCCGTGCGTGCCCAACGCGACGTCCAGCGGAATCGTGGGACCGAACTCGCCCTTCGGATCGGAAGCCGACACGCGCGTTTTGGATCCCGGCTGATCGCTGAAACGGAATCGACCCTGCGCGTCGGCGGGTCGACCCAGCTCCGATCCGGTGCTGCCGTCCGGCGAGCTGGAAAAGTACTGCAAGGTGGCGCCAGACGCGGGCTCGCCGGCCGGCGTGACCACGACTCCGCTGATCGCTTCGTCGGACGCATACGACACCACGACGAGTTCGAAATCGGTACGCACGTCGCCGGGTTCGAGTGCGACCTCGATGCGCTCGCTGCTGCGGCGATCCTCGAGTCGTGTGGAGAGCCGTACCAGACCGCTGGGTCCATCCTGGAACAGGAACGCGCCGCCCGCGCCCGATCGAGTCGAATGGAGGACCTCGCGCCCGGCGAACTCGGGTTGGCGCGCCGTCGCGTACACGACGGCACCCTCGATGCGATTCCCGTCGACGTCGCGCACGATTCCGCTGAGCGTCGTGCCGGGGATGAGGAGTATGTCGCCGAGTTCGACGAGCACTCGCTCCGCGAAGTCGAACGAGCGTTCCGAGCGTGCGAATCCAGGCGCGCTGGCTGCGACGACGCCGCGCTCGAGAGTGCCCTCGGTCGGGTGCGGGACTGGGATCGAAAATGTGCCGTCGACGGCGGTACGCACCCGGACGATCGGTGCATCGACACCACCCTCTGTCTTCGGTGGCTTGTCGAGGGTTCGTGTCGAGGACTCCTGCAACGTGACGTTCGCCTCCGCCAGCGCTCGTCCGCTCGCGAGGACGACGCGACCGCGCAGCTGGATCGCGTCAGGTGCCGGAGTCGGCGCGGGCACGGACGTCGGCGCGACCGCCGAGGATTCGCGTACCTCGTTTGCGCTCGGAACCGCCGCAAGTTCCGTCTCCTGGCGCGCAGCCTCGACATTCGACGCTGATACCGGCGTCACGGCGTCGATCGGCTTCGATTCTTCGCGCCACGCGACGAAGACGAAGAGCGTCGCAACGAGGAGGCACGCGGTGAGGAGGACGATGCGACGCATGGGAATCTGCCAGAAGCCTGCGGATGGGGGTTGATCTGTCGGATCGCAATGCGCGGCAAGGCCCGCGTTCAGAGTTCGCCGACGTCCCGAGTTTCGCCCTCGGTCAGCGTGAATTCCTTCCGGTGCGGAGTCGAACCCTCGCTGCTGACGCTCACCTTGCCGCCGAAAGCGAAGGGGAATCGGAACGATCCGTCTGCGGTGGTCCGTGCGATTGCGCCACAGCGCATGACCTCTGTCGTCTCTTGGCCGTAACGGATGCGAACACCGGCTTCAGGCGGCGCGATGCGCCCAGTCACGCTGCCGCCAGGAATCGTCCACACGAAATCGCTCCGACCGCTCGGCAGGAGGAGTTCGTGCGTGATGTACAGCGACACATCGCCGACATCGGCGCGTGCGTCCAAGCGCCAGGATCCCCCCGAGACGAGTTCGAGCGTGTAGGCATCGGTTCTCGCGTCGTACTGCGCCTCGATCGTGCGCCCGGGTTGCAGCGGCG
>JBBQCC010000268.1:0-6248 GCA_038318285.1 Planctomycetota bacterium
GCCAGCGACGACGCGCTCGCCGCAGTGCTGCGCACCACACGCTGAATCAGCTAGAAGAACGTGAAGACGATGCGCGCTTCGCAATCTCGGGCGAGTTCATCCTCGGCGATCTCCATGGCTTGGTAGGTTTCTCCGGTACGAGCGAGAGACAAGACCTATTGCTAGCCCGTGTACCCGCAGACACCCATGCGCGGCGAATTGACCACGGGTAGATACGAGTCTTCATCGGCGTGCTCGTGCTCGCGAGCGTGCGTGGCGCAAAGCACGTGAGGAAAGCGCTGCACACAGAACGGACAGACGAGCGTCGCGGGCTTCGCGCACTTCAGGCACTTCCAGATCGGTGGGTCATTCCGCGCCAGCAGTCGAACGGCAGGACGACCCAGTGCGCCGGTACGCGTGCCGACGGCCTGAGCGCGGAGACTCGTCGTCGAGCCGAAGTCGTACTCGTAGAGGATTGGCTGGCGTCCCGCTTGCGCGAGAACACCGGCGTCGGAGCCCATCGAGACCTCGTCGCGACCGATGCGGAACGCGCTCATGTGGCCGCAGCATTCCAACCATAGCTCGCGTAAAAGCGCGTCCAGCTTCTCGAGCTTCGCGTTCGTGCGAACCTCGAGCAGAAGCCAGTACCGAGGATCCTCCTCGGCTTCGAAACGCAGCCGGGTCAACTGCTGCGAAGCACCGTCGCCGTCGTGGGCCGGCGCGCACACGTCCAGGTGAGCGGCCATTCGCGGCGCGGTTTCGCGTTGGCCGCACAACTGACAGGTTCCGCTGCTGATCGGTTGCTTCGTGCTCATGGTCATCGCTCCGACGATGTCACAATCTTAGCTAGCGTTGGGCTGAAGGCGCCCGTTCCCTGACAAGCATCGCTGCGAGCCCCACAAGTGAGACCGGCTGAGGTTGGGCGATTCCGCGGCCGTGGCTCGAGCGCGCGACCGGAAGCGCGTTGTAGGGTCTGCCGCGTATGTTCGAACAAGTCTTGGCGCCGTTCGTCTTGAACGGCGTGCTGTTCACCCAGGTGAACAACACGTGCAGGGTTTCCTGTCCGAGCCGACCGCCGAGCGCTGCCTCGTGAACGACCAACGTTCCCACGCCGAAGACTTCGCGGCGCTGCGGCATCGGATAGCGCGCGCGGAATTCCTCCTGACCGGCCAAGAACTCGGCGTGGTGCACCTCGTGTAGGGCGCCCAGCTCGGCGACTTCGCGGCGCTCGGCGTCGCGCGAGTTCGCGCAGCCGGTCACGGAAGCCAAGCCGGCGGACGCCAGCAGCAGACCGAAGAGGACGAGTTCGCGGGGGCGAGAGTTCGACATGCCCGGTGGAGGGCGTTCGCGCGCCGAATCTTCCCTGCCAGTCGGGCCCTAGCCGGCCGCGCATGGTCCACGCCCGTAGCACCGACTGCGCGTCGCCCACCGACGACAACGCCGGCCGCAGAGCGCATGCCCCACGGCCGGTTCGTCACTGCATGGACGTGAATCCGTCCACGTTGGTTGGCAGGTCCGTCCTGTTCCCTACCGCCACTCCACCGTCAACCCGTTCGACAGGTTGAACGTGCTCGCGGTGCAGAACGTCGCCGCGTTGCGGTACCACACTTGGTAGTGGCGCGTCCCTCCCGCTGCGGGGACCTGACCGCGCGACGAGATGTCCTCCTCCAAGGTGCTTGGATAGAGGGTGGCGCCGTTGACCGAGAACTTCGTGGTGAGCCGAATGACGGATCCGCCGACGCAGCGCAGCCCATCACCGAACGGTAGGGCCGGCGACAGGACCGTCGTGCCTTGGAAGAAGAGACACGCCGCGTTATTGGGCAATCCCTCGACGCGCAACTGGAAGGAATCGTTGATGACCAACGGGTTGCCGAACCCGCTGAGCAGCGCTCCGCCGGCGTTCACCGAGTTCCCGCAGCCTCGGCCGCTCGAACCTGTATTGCCGCAGGGGCACGCTGCTCCCGTTCCGTCACCCGCGCAGGCGGTTGTGGTCAGTTGTCGGTCCAGCACGACGATCGAATCGGCGATCGAGCCCGTGTTGCGCGCGACGTAGAGCAGCGTCCCGGTCAGATTGAACGCGATCCCGCCCGTGCTCGTGTTCAGGCCGCTCACCAGCGTGTTCAGGTCGAACGTCTCCAGCGTCGTGCCGGACTGGAGGTCGACCCGGCGCAGTACGCCGCCCTCGTGCAGGATCCACAGCCCGCCGAACCACGGGTCGAAGGCGATGTCGAGCGCGCGTTCCGTGACACCCGGGATGGTTCGAGTCGCGGCGATCACTCCGGTGGTGACGTTCAGTCGCAGCAGCGTGGTGCCACCTCCGGACGCCGTGCCCGAGGCCACCCACAGAGCGCCGCCCGGAGCGGTGTCCGCCCCGGTCGCGTCGTGACTCGTGCCAAAGTCTGCGAGCAGCGTGTTCGGCGACCTCATGAGACCGCCGCGTGACTCGCCGAACGAGCTGAAAACGTAGAGGTCCGACGGCGCGGTCCATCCGCCCCTCGAGATCGCCAAAGCATCCGGCCCCTTCGCGAGCCCGGGGATCGTTGACGCAGGAAGCGCCGCGAGCACGGCTCCGTTCAGCGGGTCGATCTGGAAGATCTGGCCGTTGTTCGCGCCGTCGCAGATGTAGAGGCGTTCGAGATCGCGATCGAAGGCCAAGTCGCCGGCGCTCTGCAGCGGAGCCGCGGAGATGTCGATCGTGTGGCTGAACGAGAGGGACATCTGCTGGCTCGCGCCGATCCCGGTCAGGGCGAGGGTCGCGAGCAGGGCTCGGTTCGAAATCATGGTCAGGGAGCTCGGGGGTGATCGGTGGAGACGCGCGACATCGCTCTCGAGCGACTCACGACTCCCCCGACTGGCCGCGCCGAACCGGGACCTTTCACGGAAGTCCGGTTTCCTGGTCCGGACTCCGCGCCGCGACCCATTTGCGCCTTCCTTCGGCGCCTGATCGGACCTGCTCGATCAGCCCTGCTCGATCAGGCCCGATTCAAAGCCCAGCACCGTCGGCAACTTTTCGAGCTCGATCGCCCAATCCCAACCCGGAGTCAGTTGGATCCCCTCGGTCGGCAGGTCCACGAACGACGTGTACGTGCAGTCCGGGCCGAAGCCCGCGCCCAGGAGCGAGCGCAGGTCGACGCGCCGCTCGCGCTCGACCTGTCCGCCAGCATCACTCAGCGTGAACAGCACGTTCAACGGCTCCTGTCCGAGGCCACCGCCGAGCGCCGCCTCGTGGACGATCAGGGTCCCGACGCCGAAGAGTTCGCGGCGCTGCGGCATCGGATAGCGCGCGCGGAACCCCTCCTGATCGGCCACGAACTCTGCGTGGTGCACCTCGTGGACGGCGCCCAGCTCGGCGACCTCACGGCGTTCGGCGTCGCGCGGGTTGGGCGCAGTTGGTCAGGCAGGTGAAGAGCAGAGCGGAGTGGACGAGTTCGCGGGGGCGAGAGATCGCCATGCCCAGTGGACGGCGGTCGCGCGGCGAATCTTCCCGCACGACCGGGTCGCAGGCGGCGGAGCGACATCGGCGCCCGTCGCACCGACCGACTGCGACGCCCGGATCACAGCACTAAGGCGTCCAGCGAACTCGCAGGCCGTTCGTCAGGTTGAACGAGCTCGGAGTGCAGAAGCTGGCGGCGTTGCGGTACCAGGCCTGGTAGAAGCGTTCGCCCGGAGACGTCACGCCGCCGGCGACGGAGATCGGCGGCTCGCCGGGGCCCGGATACATCGAGAAGCCGACCGTCGTCGTGCGTCGAGCGATACGGACGATCGCTCCGCCGGTGCAGAGCAGTCCGTCGCCGAAGACCGCGCCGTGGCCGCCGCCGATCGCGGACGTGCCTTGGAAGTAGAGCACGGTCGTCGAGGGATGTCGGGCGCGCAGCAACAGCGAATCGGAGAGCAAGCTCGCGACTCCGATCGACTCGAGCCGACCGCTCTGGCCGAACGAGTCGAGGCAGCCCGCGCCGGGATTGCCGGCGTTACCGCACGGGCAGGCCGCCGCGCTGCCGTCGCCTTCGCAGAACGCGACGACGTCCGGCTCGAGCTTCAGGATCTGGATGTCGCGCCCTATGGGCGTCGTCGACCAGTCCGCCGCGACGCGGAGGGTGCCGTCGCTCGCGACCAGGATCTTGCGCGGAGCGACCACGGTCAGCGGGCTGCTGACGGTGCGAGTCCACGCCAGCCCGCCGTCGGGGTTGATGCGCGAGACGAGCACTTGACGCATGGGCTGGAACGGTCCGTCCGAACCCGCGGAGAGCACGAAGGCGCCGCCGTCCGGGTCGCGATCGATCGAGACGCCCGATTCGTAGATCGCTGCATCACCCGCGATCCCGGATCCAAACGTTTCGAAGGAGTTCACCAGACCGGTCAGGACGAGAGACGTTGCGAATCCCGGCCCCGCGATCGCGATCGTGCCGACGGCGTGGATGCGCTGCGCGTCTCCGAAGACGATGTCGGCGCCCTCGCTGTAGCCAACCTCCGCCTGTCCGGCGGCATGACCGTCGCTTCGCACTTGGCCGGCCGGGTCGTACGTCACGTACTCGAACTCCGACAGACCGCCGCTCTCGGCGCGCACGGTCACGGCCGTCGAGCCGTCGGGTGCCAGCGCGAAAGCGCGAAAACTCCGCTCGATCTGCGCGCCCAGACCCTCGTTGAAGAACAGCGTCGCGCCGCTCGCGACGGCGAGCTTCGCAACGAAGACGCTGCCGACCGCGCCGAGGCCGACGTCGCCGGCGGCGTACACCTGCCCGAGGGCGTCGACTTCCAGCGCGAGCGTCGCGTCCGGACCGCCGGCCGAGCCGGCGAGCACCGTCGTCCAGGACTCGACGCCGTTCGCGAGGAACTTCTGGACGTAGGCGTCGGACTGCCCGCCCGCCCCCGGTCGCGAGCCGCCGACATAGATCTCGCCGCCGGGACCGATGGCGAGCGCTGACAGCCGGATCGAAGCGCCGGGCGCGTCGTAGCGCCACAGGATGTTGCCGAGCGAGTCGAAGCGCAGCGCGAAGTCCTGAGTGGCCGGCCCGCTCACCGACTGCGCGGAGCTTCCGATCACGACGACGTTGCCCGCCGCGTCGACGGCGACGTGCGTGAACGCCTCGGCGGACAGACCGGGCTGGTCGACGACGCGCTTCCAGAGCAGCTGCCCGTTCGCGTCGACCTTCGCGACCAGCGCGCCGAACTCGAGCACGTCGTTCGTGCCCGTGTAGGCGAGACCCGCGACATACGTCGAGTCCGCCGGCCCGAGGGCCATGTCGAAGACCGAGTCGCTGAGCGATTGACCCGTCCCGTCGATGCGCGTGCTCCAGGCGAGCTGCACTTGCGCGGCTGCGGGAACTGCGAGGACGAGAGAAACGAAGAGGAAGGATCGAATTCTTTGGAGCACGTGCGGTCTCAACCGTCGGTCTGTGCGCCCTCTTGGGAAAGCTGGGGAGGCCGGAGCGCGAGGTGTGGAAGGCAAGCATCGTGCCCCTGGGATCGGCGGACTCGTAGTTCGGGCATGGCGCCTCCTGTCGTGCGCGGATCGACGATTCGAGCCGCCGGATGGCATTGCGCGAGTCGGTCACGGGCGGAAACGGGCGGTCGGGAGAGCGGTCCGTTCGTGCGCTACCGCTCGAACGTGCGGACGCCAAGTGCGACTTCTCGCTGAGCGGAATAACGGAGGGAACGACGGAGAGCGCGGCGGCGACCGAGATCCGACCGCGCGCGATCGAGCTCAGCCAGACACGCTAGCTCCGTTGGGCCCAGCTCCCGCGATGTGTGTTGGACGTCGACGTTCTCACTCGTCCCGATTGCGGCGGTGCGCGCAGGCTGATCGCGAGGATCACCGACGGGCTCGTCGTGCGCAGGATCCTAGGGCCACCTCGAGCTGCCCAGCACAGCCCCGGCGATCGCTCCCGCCAGAGCACCTCCCGAGCCCAAGTTCGCTTGGTAGTCCGAGACGCGAGCGAGCTGCGCACCTCCAAAGAGGCGCTGTTTGGCGGCGCCGTGCCCCGCGCCGCCAAACCAGCGCCTCCGTCCGGCTCGACGCGGCTCCCGAGCCTGCCCGCAGCACCGAAACGGGGCTCCGAGGGACCGGATCTACTCGTCCGTGGGCTCGAAACCTCCCGGGAATCGGCCCGAAGCGCCACCCTCTGCCGGGGGGTCATCCGCTGTCGAGTAGCCCCGGGGGATCGCTCCCCCAGGGCCCTCTCCAGATCCGGACTAGGAGATTTCCACCATCCGGCTCTTCCGCTGATGCGGCTCGTGGCTACGACCCCCAGATCCGCACGCGGATCCGA
>JBBQCC010000269.1:0-6245 GCA_038318285.1 Planctomycetota bacterium
TGCCGGCGACGGCCTTGCCGCCGGCCTGCTCGATGATCAACGCCAACGGATTCACCTCGTACAGCAGGCGCAGCTTGCCCTCGGGCGACTTCTTCGTCGGCGGATACAGGAACACTCCGCCCTTGAGCAGCGTGCGGTGCACGTCCGCGACCATCGCGCCCGAGTAGCGGCTCGAGTAGCCGTTCGACTGCGCCCAGTCGAGATAGCGCTGGTAGCCCTCGGGGAAAGAGCGCCGGTTGCCCTCGTTGACCGAGTAGGTCTTGCCGGACTTCGGGATGCGCACGTTGTCCTCGACCAGGAGGAACGAACCGATGCTGGGATCGAGCACGAACATCGAGACGCCAGTGCCCGTCGTCAACACGAACACGGTAGAGCTGCCGTACAGCATGTACCCCGCCGCGACTTGCTGACTGCCTGGCTGGAGGATCGAGTCCTCCGCCGTGCCGGCGCGACGATCGTGCCGCTGGATGCTGAAGATCGTGCCGACGGTGCCGCACGTGTCGAGGTTCGAGGATCCGTCCAGCGGATCGAACAGGACGCTGTACGGCCGCGGACCGGCGTGTTCGCGCTTGATCAACGTCGGATTCTCGTCCTCTTCGCTCGCGACGATGGCGACACCCGACCGCGAACCGAGACAGCGCAGCAACGTGTCGTTCGCGATGACGTCGAGCTTCTGCTGCCGCTCGCCCTGGACGTTCTCCGACTCGAGCGCGCCGAGCACGTTCTGGATGCGCGCGCGGCGCATCTTGTCCGCGATCACCTTCGCCGACAGCGCCAACGCGGACAGGATCCACGAGAACGTTCCGCTCGCATCGGGATACTTCTGTTCCTCGCTCAGGATGTGCGTCTGGAGCGTCGTCAGGTTCTCGCGCGCGGCGATGCGGTGCGCGGCTTCGGGTGACGTGTCGGTCATGCGCGGATGCTACTCGACGCTTTGAGTCCCGCAGCGGCGTGCTTCGAGTCGGGAGTCGGACCCGGGCGGGTCCGCGCTCATCCGGCCCGAGCGACGAAGGCGCGCTCCGCGAACATCGGCCCGAACTCGGTCCCGATCCGGTGCCGACGGGCGGGGAAAGCGGGTTCAGCAGCGCACGACCCGGCCGATTCCCGGCCGACTTGACTTCGCCCCGTGGATGCGTCGTTGTGGTCGTCCGATACCCGCTCGATCGCGACGCGATCGGGCCCCCCACCTCGAACGGAGTTCCACCATGGCCAAGGGCCAACAGCAACCGAAGAACGTCAAGAAGCCCAAGCTCACCATCAAGGAGAAGCAGGACAAGAAGGCCGCGAAGAACGCCAAGAAGGGCAGCTGACGCAGCACGCGGACGAGCGCGACGCGCGCTGGGTCCGCACAGAGAACTCCCGCGATCGACGGCACGAGCCGTGGCGCGGGAGTTCTTCGTATGCACTCGCGCTCGTCGGACGCAGCGCGCGCAAGTCGCCGGCGAAGCTGCGGACTCGCGAGCGCGACCGAAACCATGACGGGCCCCGTTGACGCGTGGTCATCGAAGATTGCACGACGCTCGTGCTCTGCACCAGCGAGGTCGAGGAGTGACTTCTGCCAGTCAATTGGGCCGAGGATTGGGTTCCGGTGATTCGGCCATGGCTGCCCGCGCCTTCTCCTCGTCTTTCAGGCGGTCGATCGCGATCAGTCGGCGAACGATCGCAGCCTTGAAGGAGCCCTGCTTCTCGGCTGGGAACGGCAGAGCTTCGTGGATCCACTCGAACGGCACCTTGGCGAGCCCCTCCCTGCTCGCCCGCTCGCACAACTGCCGCAGCGTTTCGACTCCGATGGCCGACGCCGCTGCCAGGCCGATGCCGCGAATGCGCACTTCCTCCTCGAACGTCCTGTCCGCCTGGGCCTCGGCAGTCGCCGAGCACGCCGAGCGGAAACCCTCGAGGCCAACGTCTTCGGCAAGCACGTGCTGGAATCCGACCAGTTCGGGTGAGTTCTGAACTGGGACGACGAGGCTCGATACGTATGTGGCCAACCCCTCGTCCAGCGCGTACGGCAATAGCCGCCAGGTCTCGTCGCTGAACCAGTGCGAGAGTTCGTGCGCCAGTGAAGTCGCCAGATCTCCGCGCGAGAGTGGCCCGAGAAAGACCGTGGTTGCCGTCGTGAGCGCCGCGAGGTCGAGAGGCAGTTCTTCGGTGCAGAGGATCGTCAGTGGCGCCGGCTTGGCGACGCCCTTGATGGCGCGAACCTCCGGGACCAAGCGCTCCATGAGGGCGGCGACCTTTTCCGCGTCTTTCGCACTGTACGCCCGGACATTGCTCTCCGGGCCGCAACGCTCGATCGGTGGCAGATCGATGAGCGCGGCTCGGCAGCCGGATGCAGCGAGGAGAAGCAAGAGCGTGAGGAGTTTGCTCATGGCGAGATTCCGAAGGGCGGCACCGATGCGGGGCTCGATGCCGCGTTGTGCTCGTCAGGTTCAGTTGGGCAGGACTTGGAAGCCCACCGAGGTCTGCTGTGCCTGGGGTTGCCCCAGGGTCGCAAACGTCAGCACCGCGCGGTTCCAGGTCCCGACCGTCTGGTCGACATCTGTCTCCGCAATGAAGAACTCCGTGGTGAACCAGCCGTTGGCGAGCACTCCTGAAACTGCGTTGACACCCGTCGCCAAGTCGGCGAACCCGGCGTCACCGTTCCAGTTCAGATTCATCTCGAGGATCGGCTGTCGCGCGGAGACCCGCATCGTCGCGCCGAGGGGTGTCTCGATCGAATCCGCGAAGAGCAGGATCTGCACGTTCGGCGGAACGGCCGAGCCGGGTCCCGCGAGCAGGACAGGACGCAGGATCGCCGAGGGATCCTGGCTCGCACCGCACCAGACACGGGCGTGGCAGATGGCGCCGCTCAGCGACCCGGCGCCGAACTCGATCGGATAGGAGTACACGTCGTGCCAAGTAGTCAGCGCGATCGCGCGCCCCGCTCCCAGCGGCGAGGCTCCCAAACCCGGTGCCTGGGGTTCCGGCGGCTCCGGGCAGGGCACGAGGTCGAAGTTGACGCGAACCGTGCCAGGGGGAACCTGACTTCCCTCAGGCAGCCTGAGGACTTCTGAACGGATCTCGGCGCCGTCGGCTCCGGAGTAGACCAACTTGATGCAGGTCCCCACCGGCCCTTCCACCTGCACGGTCTTCTGCCCATCGGGGCCGAGGACCACATGCGCGCCGAAAGGGCCGGCACTGATCTCAGCATCGACATGAGGCACCGCCGAGCAGGCCCACACGATCAGTGCACCGAGGGCTGCAATTGCCCCGGTCGCTCCACCGAACGAACGCATCTTCGCAAGCATCGGACTCTCCCTTCGGAACGGACTCTCGGGAACGGACGTCGGCGGGGGAACGCGGCCCGAGCACTCGTCCGGGCCTCCACATCCGAGACGCTCGGTCTTCCGCAAGGTCGCCGGTCGCGCGCGAGAAACCGGCCGCAGGCGCCGGATCCTCGCGAAGTCCCTGCCAGAGCTTCACTTGCGCAATCAGCACGACCGATCATGATATGCGGGAACCATGATAGGTCTCACCGGCACCTCCCGTCTCCTCAAGGCCCTCGCCGACGAAACCCGCCTGCGTGTCCTCCACCTCCTGGCGCAGGAGGAGCTCTCGGGCTCCGACCTGATGGAGATCCTGAACGTCGGCCAGTCGCGCGTCTCGACGCACCTCGCCCTGCTCAAGGAGGTCGGCCTCGTCGTCGATCGGCGCGACGGGCGACGCACGTTGCACTCGATCGCGCCCGGGCCGGCGGCGGCGCTGTGGGACGACGTGCTGCAGGAGAACAAGACGAGCCCCGAGTTCGAGGCGGACCTCGCCGGGCTCGAGACGTTGCGCGATCGGCGGCGCGAGGACTCGCGACAGTACTTCGATCGCGTCGCGGCGACGTTCGAGGACCAGGTGCTGCCCGGTCGCACGTGGGAAGGACTCGCCCGTGCGCTCATCCAATTGGTGCCGCGCGGCCGCTACGTCGACCTCGGCATCGGCGACGGACTGCTGACGTTGATGTTGGCCGACGTCGCCAGCGAGGTCACCGCCGTCGACATCTCGCCTGAGATGCTCGCGCGTCTGCGGGCGCGCGCGGCGCAGAAGGGTGTCGTGAACG
This sequence comes from Planctomycetota bacterium, assembly GCA_038318285.1. Taxonomy (GTDB): domain Bacteria; phylum Planctomycetota; class UBA1135; order UBA1135; genus JAEUHZ01. The sequence continues at coordinate 4,088 of JBBQCC010000269.1, forward strand.
TGAAGATGGTCGAGGCCGACATCCAGGATTTGCCGCTGCCCGACGCGAGCTTCGACGTCGCGGTGTTGTCGCAAGCGTTGCACCACGCGGCGGAACCGGCGCGTGCGTTGAAGGAAGCGCGACGCGTGTTGATCCCCGGCGGGCGCCTGCTCGTCATCGACTTGCTCGCGCACGCCGAGAACTGGGTCAAGGGTCAGCTGAAACACCGCCATCTCGGATTCACCGAGCAGGCGCTCGGTGCTTTGCTCGCAGATGCGGGCTTCGAGCGCGTGTCGATGCAGCGCGCGGCGCGCGATCCGCAACCGCCCCACTTCATGACGCTCGTCGCCACGGGTGTGAAGAGTTCACGCGCCACGTCATGACGACACCGATTCGAAGAGCCCTAGCCGAGCGCGTCCTCGTGCTCGACGGCGCGATGGGCACGCAGATCCACGCGGCGAACCTCGACTTGGACGCGGACTACCACGGCCACGAAAACTGCGTCGATTTCGTCAATCTGACGCGTCCCGAGGTCATCCAGAAGATCCACGAGAGCTATCTCGAGGCCGGCTGTGACATCGTCGAGACGAACACGTTCGGCGCGATGCCGCACGTGCTGGCCGAGTTCGGCATCGCTGACAAAGCGCGCGAGATCAACCGCGAGGCGGCGCGCATCGCCAAGGCGGCGTGCGCGAACCACTCGACGCCCGCAAAGCCGAGGTTTGCACTGGGATCGATGGGTCCGGGCACCAAGCTCGCGACCCTCGGCCATGCGCCCTACGCGACGCTCAAGGCCAGCTATTACGAGCAAGCCATCGGCCTGATCGAGGGTGGCATCGACGGCTTCTTGTTGGAGACGTGCCAAGATCCCCTGCAGATCAAGGCCGCATTGAACGGCGTGTTGCAAGCACGTGCGGAAGCCAAGGGCGACCACGCGATCTTCGTCAGCGTCACGATGGAGGTTACCGGCACGATGCTGGTCGGCACCGAGATGGGCGCGGCGATCGCGCTGCTCGATCCGTATCCGATCGACGTCTTGGGCATCAACTGCGCCACCGGGCCGCGCGAGATGGGCGAGCACGTGCGCTTGCTCGGTCAGACGTGTCGCAAACGGCCGATGGTGTACCCGAACGCGGGACTTCCCCTGCTGGTTGACGGCAAGCCGCACTATCCGCTGACGCCCGAGGAATTGGCCGACTGGCTCGAGCGCTTCGTCAAGGAAGACGGCCTGAACGTCGTCGGCGGTTGCTGCGGCACTACGCCGGCACACATGGCGGCGGTCGCGCGACGCATCGGCGTGCGCGCGCCGAAACCGCGCAAACCCGCACACCAGGCGCAGGTCACGAGCATCTACTCGGCCGTGCCGCTAGTGCAGGACAATTCGATCCTCTTCGTCGGCGAGCGGTCGAACGCGAACGGCAGCAAGGCGTTCAAGGAAGCGTTGCTGAAAGAAGACATCGAGAAGATGGTCGGCATGGGTCGCGAGCAAGTGCGCGACGGCTCGCACGTGCTGGACGTGTGCACGGCCTACGTCGGTCGCGACGAAGTGCGTGACATGACGAGCGTCATCACGCGCTACCGGTCCGACGTGCCGGTGCCGCTGATGGTCGACTCGACCGAGTTTCCGGTGCTGAAGATCGCGCTGGAGCTGTGCGGCGGACGCTCGATCGTGAACTCGATCAACTTGGAGGATGGCCTCGAGCGCATCGAGAAGGTCCTGCCGCTGGTCAAGGAGCACGGCTCGGCTGTCATCGCGCTGACGATCGACGAAGAAGGGATGGCGAAGACCGCCGATGCGAAGCTGCGCATCGCGAAGCGCATCCACAAGATCTGCGTCGAGGACTGGGGCCTGCGCCCCGAGGACCTCCTGTTCGACGTGCTGACGTTCACGATCTGCACGGGCAACGAAGACGATCGCAAGCTGGGACTCGAGACGCTCGAGGGCATCCGGCGCGTGAAGGAGGAACTGCCCGGCGTCGGACTCCTGCTGGGTCTCTCGAACATCAGCTTCGGCCTGAATCCGGCCGCGCGTCACGTGCTCAACTCGGTGTATCTGCACCACGCGCGCGAAGCCGGTTTGACGGCGGCGATCTTGCACTCCGCGCGCATCGAACCGCTGCACCGCATCGACGACCGCGCGCGCCAATTGGCCGAGGATTTGATCTTCGACAGGCGTCGC
>JBBQCC010000270.1:0-6228 GCA_038318285.1 Planctomycetota bacterium
CCGGATACGCCGCTGGCCCGGCGATCGTCCGTGGTCGCGGCCCGCTGGCGACCAGCGAGACACGCGAGCCACGCGGCAGTTCGCGGATGCGTCGCGCCACGAGTTCGACGGCCTTCTCTCGCGCGCTACGTCCGTCCGCGCCGCGCGCGTCCATCGACGCCGAGCCGTCGAGTGCGACGACGAAGTGCTCGCCGGCGGTGCCGTCGCAACCGCGCGGGCCGGCGAGGAGCAGCGCCAGCAAGAGGGCCGCGAGCAACTCACACGCGAGCGAAGTCGTCGCGCGTAGGCGGTCGCGCTTGCGGCCGGAGACGGGCGTCGTGTCGTCCTCGCCCCACAGGAACAGCGCGCTGACGACGCGCGGGCGGAATCGTCGCCGGAACAGGTGCAACGCGACGATCGCGGGCACGGCGAGAAGCGCCAAGAATCCGAGGGGGGACTGGAACACGGATGGGGTCGGGTCCGAATGCGTCGCGCGCGAACTCTATTCTCGCGTTCGATCGGTTCGCGGAAATCGTGCGTGTGCGGCGGCCCGAGCTCGGCCGCGAACTGTCGCAAAAAACTCTCGGAATTCCAGCGACCCGCGGCGGATTCGTGCAGTCACGGGGATGTGATGTCGAAGATCCTCCTTCTGCTCCTGCTCGCGACCGTGGGGCCGGCCCGGCCGAGTCGCCCGTTCTCGAACGACGTCCCTGTCGCGGTCGCGGGCCCAGATGGTCCCGGCGGTCGCGCGAAGCCCGAGAAGCCGCCGAAGCTCGCAGACTTGCGCGATGCGCTCGATGCTCCGCGCCCCGAGGCGCGCAAGGCGGCGGTTCGGGCGCTGGCGGAACTCGGGACGCGGGACGCACGTCTCGCGCTGCTCTCCGCGCTGGGCGACCCCGAGGGGATCGTCGCCGACGAGGCGCAGATCCGTGCGGCCGATGTGCGCGACGCGAAACAGCTCGAGGACCTGTTCGGACGCGCGGGGCTGCGCTCGCGCGAGGACGGCGTGGCCGAGCGCGCGGCGGAGGCGCTCGGTCGCGTGACGATCTCGGTCGAGGCGCGCGCGCTGGACCGCGGCTTTCTGGGGCTCGACGACAGGGCGGCGCGAATGCTGTGCTGGTCGATCGAGCGCTTGGGCAACGCGCGACGCCTCACGGGCGACCTCGAGGATCTGGCGGAGCATCTCGATGACATCACGAGCAGTCGCGCGGCGCCCGAACTCCGCGGCGCGGCTTTGCTCGCGCTCCGCTTCCTCGACACGCGCGCTGCGGAAGCGCGCACGCTTGCGTGTGCCGATGCGCGCGAGCCCGCGCTGCGTTGCGCAGCCGTGCTCGCGGCGCGCGAGTGGACCGAGATCGCTGCGACACGATTCGGTGTGCGCCTCGCTGCGGACGAGGATCCCGGCGTACGCGCCGGCGCCATCGAGTTGCTCGCGTGCACGACGGGTCGGGACGCCGCGTTGGCGCTCGTCGACCGCCTGGATGTCGAGGACCGCTCGCGCCTGAAGTGGCGGATCCTCGTGCACCTGCGGTCGATGTCGGGCGCCGATCACGGTTTCGACGCCGAGGCCTGGCGCGCGTGGGCGCGGAATCGTGAAGGCGCGATCTCGACCGGCGAGCCGCGCGGCGGCGGGCCGGTGGGGGACACGCACGTCGCGCTGGCGGGCTTGCCACTCGTTTCGGACCGTGTCGCGTTCCTGATCGACCTCTCGGGTTCGATGTGGGGCACCAAGGTCGCGGGCCGCACGCGCAAGGAGATCGTCGACACCGAGCTGTCCAAGGCGTTGCTCTCGCTGCCGAACTCGGCCCGCTTCAACGTGGTGCCCTACGCCAGCGCGGCCTTTCCTTGGGAGAAACGTCTGGTTCCGGCTGATCCAGCGCACGTGCGGAGCGCGATCCGCGACTTCGAACGCTGTCGGCGCAGCGGTCGCGGCAACGTGTGGGCCGGCATCGAGGCCGCGCTGGCCGACGAGGATCTCGACGCCGTCGTCGTGCTGACGGACGGTGTGCCGACGGGCGGACCGCACGGCGACTTCGACCTCTTGGTCGCGCTGCTGCTCGAGCGCAACCGGTTCCGCAACGTGGCGTTCGATTCCATCCTCGTGGACGCGCCGCGGGGCAAGATTCCCGGATGGGCGGGGCTCGCGTCGGCCAGCGGCGGTCGCTCGACGACAGCCGAGCTGGAGCAGCTCGCTCAGAGGCCAGAAGACCCGTGAGGCGCAGCTCGCATCACGCGCCCGAATGTCTCGACGGCGAGGCTCCGCGGCGCGCATCGAAGCCACGCACACGCCGTGCGCGCAGTTCGCGCAACGGATACAGCGTGCCGCGCCACACGACGCCCCCGCGGCGCAGCGTCTGCACCATCGATCGCGCGGCGGCGTACAGCAGGATCGGCGGACCGAAGGGCGCGAGCATTCCCGAGAGCACGCCCGATCCATCGCGCGCGGAACCCATTGCGGCGGGAATCGTCAACGCGAGCCACGCGCAGCCTGCGAACAGGCCCGCGACGCTGTCGTGGGCGATTCCGTAAAAAAGTCCCAGTGGTCCGGCGAGAAACAGCGCCGCGCCGATCGCCAGCACGAGCATCGTCGCGACGGCGTGGAAGCCGAAGAACGCGAACAGGTTCTTCTCGAGCAAGCGCACGATCTCGCGTGCGCTGCCACCCCAGGCGGCGCGGACTTCGCGGCCGGCCAGGAACCCGCGCGTGCGGAATCCGCCGCGCCGCAGCAGGAGGCCGAGCTTCATGTCATCGACGACCTCGTACGCCAGCGCCGCGTGCCCGCCGATCGAGCGCCAAGCGTGCGTCGTGACCAAGTTGAATGCCCCGATGCCGGCCCAGCCGAAGCGCTCGTCGCGGTTCGCCCGGGCGAGCGGTCCGATCAGTGCGAGCGCGAAGCAGCCCAGGCCGGCGCGGGCCGCCAGCGACGGCGCGTCGACACCGGGTGTCAGGACGACGTGCTCGACCTGTTCGCACACGGCCGCGGCGACGGAGCGCGCAACCACGTCGGGCGCGATGTGCACGTCACCGTCGGTGAAGAGGATCCAGTCGCCGAGAGCCCGTTCCGCGCCGCGCTGACACGCGTGCGGCTTGCCCAACCAGCCGTTCGGCAGCGCGTCGACGCGGATGACGCGGACCCGCGCATCCTCGCGCGCGATGCGAGCCACGATCTCGCCGGTGCCGTCGGTCGAGCGGTCGTCTACGACCACGACGTCCAGCTCGACGCCGCGCGTCGCGAGTAGCCCGCGCACGGTGCCTTCGATGCGTGCCGCTTCGTCGCGGACCGGAACGACGGCCGTGACTCGCGGCGTGGGGGAAGGCGGCGCCGGCGGCTCGACCAGGGTCCTCTCGGGCAGTCGAGACACGGCGCACACGTCGCGGAGCAGAGACAGGTCCGCTAGCAGCCACACGGACCCTACGACCGCGAATCCTGCTTCTGCGATCGCTCCGAGCTGCACGCGTGCATCGTGGCGAGGCGGGCGCGTGGGCACAACTGTACAGCGGGTGACCGGTGCGGCGCGCCGTGCTACGAATGGCCGCTCAGCCTGGGCGCGCCGCGCGCTCGAACACTCCGGATCCGCGCATGATCACTGCACTTCTTCTCGCGCTGGCGCCGTTCGTCGCGACGACGCTCCTGCCCCAGACCGAATCGGTATCCCAGGAGATCTCCGAGCGCATCATCGGTTTGGATCAGATCGCTTGGCAGCGCAGTCTCGAGGACGCACTCGCGATCGCGCAGGCGGAAAACCGGCCGCTGCTCGTCGCGATCAATCTCGACGGCGAGTCGTCGTCCGATCGCATCGTGCCCGAGCGCTACAGCAATCCGGAGTTCGTGGCCTGGACGCGGCACTTCGTGTGCGTGATCGGACATCCGCTGCGCCACACGCCGCGCGACCACGACGACTTCGGGCGGCGCATCGTCTGTCCGCGGCTTGGCTCGGTGACGTGCGGCGAGCACATCGCGCTCGAACCGCAACTCTTCGACGCGTACTTGGGCGGCGAGCGCATCTCGCCGCGGCACGCGCTGATCCTGCCGGACGGGACGAAGGCGTTCGACCTGTTCCTGTTGTTCGACATGGCGCAACTGGACCGTGCGCTGCAGGAGGCGGCTGCCGACGCGCCGCCCAGTACGACGGAGATTCCCTGGTTCAACGTCCACGACGACATGGACACCATGCTCGACCAACTCGCAGGCGCACGCGCCTCGTGGCAGCGCGCATTCTTCGAGAACGGCTGGCTCGAGGATGCGCAGTCCGATGACATCCTCGACGTCGTACGCGCGGTCGGGCGCGTCGGTGACGCGGGCTCGGTCGAGTTGTTGCGCGCCATCCTGCAGGGCCGCACACCGCCGAGCCCGGCCTTGCTGGACGCGATCGAGCAGGCGGCTGCAGCGCGCGAGTTCTCAGCAGATCTAGGTCGTGTCCTGGGCGAGATCTTGCGCAGTCCAGGGCGATTCCCGGGAAGCGAATCGCTGGCCGACGACCGCGTGCTGTTGCCTAGCCTCGCACGCGTCGCGGGCAGCTTGCCCCAGACGCGTTCGCTGCTCTTAGCGCAGTGTGCGCTCGCGCCGGCGAGCGATCGTGACGCCGCACACGCGGCCATCGAAAGGGCGTTCTCGAAGGACGAGGCCGCGCGCATCGAGACCGCCGTGCAAGACGCCGGCGGCCCGCTCGACCTGGAGGACGTCCTGCGTTTGGGCGCCGAATTCGCCGGCGAAACTGGCGCGCCGGCGCTGCGCAACGCGGTCCCGCCTGATGTTGTGCACACGCTCGACGAACTCACGCACGAGTTGGAGGAGGCCGAACGCGAACTCGGTCGCGACGAGAGCGACCCGCAAGCCGTGCGACGCTTCGGGCTGGCGAACGAACATCTGGCGCGTGCGCGCATCGCTGCGTCGGGGCCCGACGTGGGCCTCTTGCTCCAGGACGCGAACACGTGGCTCGCACGCGCGGCATCCGCGCTGCCAGATGACGAATTGCTCGCGATCGAACGCGCGCGCAATGCCTACCTGTTGTCGAAGTTCGACGAGCAAGCGCGGATCGCCGTGGAGCTTCTCGCGCGCGTGCGTGCGCGCTGTGCGCACGAGGATCACGACGATGCGGTGCTCGCGCGCTGGCCGCAGTGGGGCAGCGGCGCGGCGACGGGACGCGACGAGGCCGAGCGCGCGGCCGTGCTTGCCACGGACGGCGTCGCGCTCGAGGCGTTGCGCTGGCTCGGCGACGCCGAGGGTCGGCGACTGGGCGCGGACGCGGACGATCCGGCACGCGCGGCGGCGAACTTCGCGCGCGGTGCGCGCGCGCTGGCGTACGCATGCGCGAACCGCGGGGCGGGCGACGTCGACTACCAGAGCCTGGCTTCGTACCTCAACGTGATCGGGATGACACGCGGCAGCCTCGCGACGTTGCGCGCCGGGCTCGAGCGCTTCCCCGAGTCGGGTGTGCTGCGCGATCTGCTGCGCGACGAACTCTTGCAGCACGGCCGCGTGCGCGTCCTCGTCGACACGTCGGACTGGCTCGCGGCGCGCTTCCCCGAGTCGGCGGCGTGCGCCTGGTACGCCGGATACGCACACTACTTGGCTGCGGAATGGGCTCGTCGCGGCGAGGACGAAGTCGCGGCCCTCGCGGCGTACGCGTCGGCGAGCGGGCGGTTCCGCGCGAGCCTCGATCTGCAACCTGGTTTCGCGGAATCGGCCGGGCACTACCTCGCGGCGTGCGAACTCGGCCGCGGCTTCGCGTACCGCTTGGCGAACCGTCGTCAGGACGCGGCCGATTGCCTCGCGCGCGCGCTGGCGTTGCGCCCGGCGATCGGCGACGCGCGCGACGGACTCGACCGCGAAGCCGTGGACCTCGTGGACGCGGTGCTCGAATGGACGGCCGCGGGACCGAGCCGCGTGAACACCACGGCCTTCGCCGACCAGCTCGTGCGTGCGGTGCCGGGCGCGACGCGTTGGCTGCTCGCGATCGCGGACTCGGCGCTGCGCGAGGGCCTGCGCGCGGACGGCCGGACGGGTGTGCGGGTGCCGCTGCCCGAGGGGATCCGGATCGCGGGCGGTCCGGAGGAGATGGACGAGCCCACCGAACTCGGTGACGCCTGGCTGATGGAGGCGATCGACGTCGCACGCCGCGCGCTCGCGGTGTCGGACGACGAGACGACGCGGCACTACTTGGCGCAGTCGCTGACCGTGCAGGCGGAACGCGAGCTCGTCCGCAAGAGGACCTACGTGGCCAAAGAGCGCCTCGACGAAGCCTCCCG
>JBBQCC010000271.1:0-6213 GCA_038318285.1 Planctomycetota bacterium
CCCGTCGTCGTGGACGACGAGACAGCGCACGGTTCCGTTCGGCCCGTTCGTGATCTCGGACCAGGAAGTGCCGTTCCAGCGCGCGAGGTTCTGCGCGCCGGTGCCTCCCGCTCCGTTGAACAAGCCCCCGACGAAAAGCGCCGGACCAGATCCGTCGTTGTAGGCGGCGATGGCCTGCACGTTGCCCTGGACGAATCCGCCTACGCTCGACCACGCTGTTCCGTTCCAGCGCGCGAGCCCGCCGGTCGGAATGCCGCCCGCGGAGTTGAAGCTACCACCGACGTAGAGCGCGGGCCCCGAGCCGTCGTCGAAGACCGCGAGCGCAGTCACCACGCCGTTCACGCCGTTCGGGAGTGCGTGCCAGGCGAACCCGTCCCAGCGCGCGACGTGCCCGACCTGCGTCGAGCCGGCGACCGTGAAGTCGCCGCCCGCGTAGAGCTCGGGACCGTTTCCGGCGTCGAAGGTTTGCAGCGCGAGGACGCGATCGTCGACGCCGGGCGTCGAACCAAACGTCGGGATCCAACTCGAAGCACTACAGCCCGATCCTTGCGCCTCAGCGCTCGACGCGGCGAGTGCGGACAGCAAGACGACGGAAGTCAGGCGTAGGAGATGGTGCAGGCAAATTGTCATCGGAGCACTCCGGAACGGGAAGACGTCGACCCTGTCGAGTCTGCCCTCAGCGCCCGCATTCGGGAAGGGGCGGTGCCGGTCTGCGACTCCGCCCTCCGTACTCTTGGGTCAGGACAAGGGGGGCAGTTGGCCCGCGCGCACGAACGACGCCTCGTAGAGATACAGGCCGGCGAACACCAAACCCGCGGCCAGCGCGAAAACGAACGCCGGTCCTACGACGAGGGCGGGAAGCACTCCGCCTGTGGCCATCCACGAGAAGGCGCGCGCGGCCGGCGCAATCGCGTCGAAGAAAACCGACGGTTGGAACGCGCGCCGGATCCCGTGTACTGCGATCGTGCCGAGGAACGCTGCGGCCTGTCGCGCGTTCTCCGTGGGATGCCGCTTCCGACGTTCCGCCGCTGCGAACGCTGAATGCAGCAGCGCCGCGCCCACGGCGATCCCGAGCAAGTCGCCCGGATGACGCGACCACGGCGCCAGCACGACGGCTCCGCACGGGGCGGCTTGCACCAACAGGTGGGGGAGCACGAGTCCGCGTTGCCACAGGTCGCGGCCCTCACGCTGCTTGAAGCTGAACGCGGTCTAGCCTGCGGTCGCGAGCCCAAGGATCGGGTTCGGCCAGCACAGTCCATACGCAGTCGCGTCGTACCCGAAGAAGCGCTCCGCGGGGATCGCAAACGTAGTGGCGCCGAATGCGCTCGGCACCGAGCCGCCCTTCACCAGCCAACTGCGTGTGTTCGGTCGCGTCAGCAGCCGGAAGAACACCATCGCTCGCGTAGGGAATGATCGAGCCGGGGCTCGTTCATCACCTCGCGATCACGGTGCCCAGGAGATCGTCAGCGAGTTCGTCAGATTGAACGTCGCGCTCGTGCAGAACACGGCCGAGTTCCGGTACCAGATCTGGTAGTGGCGCTGGCCCGGGCTCGTGATGCTGCCCTGCACCGAGATCGGGCTCTCCCAACCCGCGGGGAATTGAGACGCGTTGCAGACCGCGGTCTTCGTGCCGAGGCGGATCGTGGTGCCGCCCGCGCAACGCTTGCCGTCGCCGAGCAGGCCCGTGACGAGTGTGGTGCCCTGGAAGTAGAGGCACGAGGAATTCGGCAAGCCGGTGCCGTAAAGGAAGAGCGAATCGTTCGCGAGTGACGGCGTTCCGCGCGCCGTGAGTCGCGCACCGAGCGCGTCGACCGAGTTCGGGCAGCCGCGCCCGGCCGGACCGTACACCGGGATCGTCGGGAAGCACGGGCACGGATTCGTCGAGTCGTTGCCGAAGCACGCTGCGTTGCCGACGCCGCTCGTGCACGCGGGTGCGAGCTGCGCGCGCATGCGCACGTTGTCGGCACCGAGGACTTTCGTCGTCGGTCCTCCGCTCGCGGACGTCGCGGTCACGTAGCCGAACAAGAGGACGTCGCCGTTGTAGCTGAAGTCCGGGTGCAGCGGCCCGGGCCCCGAAATGCGCGTGAAGTCCGCGGACGTGATCCCGTCCTGCGTGTAGTGCGTCCACGCGCCGGAGAACACATTGATCGACGCGCCGCCGTACCACGTCGTCCCTTGGCGTAGCGCCGGACGGACCGCCACCGCGCCACCGACCGTCGTCGCAGTCAGGTGCGCGAGATCGGCCGAGAAATCGTAGGCGTAGACCTGCTCAGGGTTCGGCGAGTGCGGGTCCTTCACGTTGATGTGCCCGACGACGACTGCGCCGTCGCTCCACGTCTGCGAGGTCTCGCGGTACGCACCGGGCGATCCGCCGCTGGAGGGATTCGTGCTGATCGCCGTCGCTGCGGCGCCCGGCGTGGTGTCGAGGATCCTCGTCCAGGTCCAGTTGTTCATGGTGCCGTCCTGGACCGTCCGCGTGTTCAAGCGCAGTTCCATGATCCACTCGTCGACGCCGACGACCTTCGTGACCGTCGCACCGCCGGACGAGTTCGCGGTCAGGAACCCGAAGTCGAGCACGGAGCCCGAGCACGAGAAGTCGGGGTTCGGAAGGCCCAACCCCGCGACGATCGTGAAATCCGTCGACTTGAGCAGGTTCTGACCGAAGGTGGTCCACGACGCGCTCACCACGTTGAACGTGGGGCCACCGTAGAACACGCCGCCCTGGATGACGCACGGCCGCACGGCGACCGCTCCTCCGACCGTCGGTGCGGTGAGGTGGCTCATCTGCGCCTGGAAATCGATCGAGCAGATCGGCTGGTCCGCGGGATCGTGCTGGAACTGGGGATCCCAATGCGCGACGACGATCGAGCCGTTGCCGAACGTCTGCGAGACTTCGCGGTACCAGCCGAACGTGCCGAAGTTCGTGACAGCGCTGTACGTCGCCGTCGCCCCAGGCGTCGTGTCGACGACCTTCTGACTCGTCATTCCCGGCCCGAAGGTGGAGTCGTACAACTGCCGTGCGTCGTGCGCAACCACCGCGCTCGCGAGCGCCCAGACGACGAAGAGCGAGAGCGCGGAACGGATCAGGGAACGGTTCATGCGAGGCGGCGGTCGCGCCGGCTGGACGGCGCGAGTGCGCACCGGTTCGCGACGCGCACCATGGTCGCACACGCCTCCATTTACGGGGTCCTCGGCCGACGGTCGCAGCTTCCTGCGCGAGTTCGACGACGAACGCGACGCAGCTCAGCATCCGCGCACCGTTGTCAATCACATGCGCGTGCCAGGCTCGCTTAGGCGTGCGAAGTGTGCCAGGCACACCTTGCACTGCAAAGTGAGCCTGGCTCCGAGATTGGCTCCGAGATCCCGGATTCGATTCTCAGGAGAGGGGCGGCAGCTGGCCGGCGCGCACGAACGCGGCCTCGTACAGGTAGAGGCCGGCCAGGGCGAGCACGGCCACGGCTGCGAGCAGGGCCGCGGGGGCGGCGAGCGTCCACCAGGCCATCACGAGCGCGGCGGGCAGGATCGCGCCGACCAGGATCGAGGTCTGGAATGCGCGGGGGATCCCGTGGATCCCGATCGTGCCGAGGAAGGCGGCGGCTTGGCGCGCGTTGTCGGTCGGGTGCTTTTTCAGGCGCTCGGCGGCGGCGAATGCGGCGTGGATCAGCGCGGCGGCGACGGCGATCAGTGCCAATTGCGCAGGCGCGGCGGAGAACGGCGCCAACGCGACGGCGCCGCACAGCACGGCTTGCACCAGCAAGTGGGGCAGCACGAGCCCGCCTTGCCACAGGTCGCGGCCCTCGCACTGCTGGAACAGGAACGCCGTGTAGCCGGCGGTCGCCAAGCCGAACAGCGCGTTGGGCCAGCGCAGTCCGTCCGCGACGGCGTCGTAACCGAAGAAGCGCGCCGCCAGGATCGCGAAAGTCGTCGCGCCGAACGCTGACAGCACCCAGCCGCCCTTGACGAGCCAACTGCGCGTGTTCGGTCGCGTCAACAGCCGGAAGAACAGCATCGGTCGCGCGAGGTCGTGCACCAAGAGGAACGTCGTCACGAGCGTGAACACGAGCGCGAGCACTTCGGGCAAGTACGCGCCGAGGTTGCCCTCGAGCCCGAGCGCGACCGCGAACGGCGCCAGCACCGCCGCGCCGGCCGCGATGCCTTTCGTCACGAGGTACGCGGCGACGTGCCAACCCCACTCGACCTTGTGCCCCGCGTCGAGGACGGTGCGCGTGTCGGCCTGCGTCGCCACTTCCGCCGGCCATTCCTCGGGCTTGTGCGGTGGGCGGTCGCTCCAGATGTACGTCTCGGGGCGCTCGGCGAGGCCGGGCTTCAGCATCGTCGGCTCGACCTCGACGTAGTGCACGTTCGGGCCGGTGTTCTGCTCCAGGCGGCGCTGCTCGGTCGGCAGCGTCTTCACCATGTTCGCGATGCGCGACGTCGGGTCGTGCAGGTCGCCGGCGATGATCGCGCCCTCGGGGCACACGACGACGCACGCGGGCTCGAGCTGTTTCTCGACGCGGTGCGCGCAGAAGTGGCACTTCTCCGCTGCCCCCGTGTCCTCGTTAAAATAGATCGCGTCGTAGGGGCAACCCTGCATGCACGCGCGGCAGCCGATGCACGCGTCGCGATCGAGGTCGACGATGCCGTCCGTGCGCTTGCTCAGCGCGTTGACGGGACAGATCGTGACGCACGGCGCCTTCGTACAGTGGTTGCAGCGCAGCACGGCGAAGTGGCGCTTGATCGCCGGGAAGCGGCCCTTCTCCTCGTACTTGACCCACGTCCGGAAGTTGCCGACGGGGACGTCGTTCTCGGCTTTGCACGCGACGGTGCAGGCGTGGCAACCGATGCAGCGCCGGTGGTCGATCAGGAAGCCGTATTGCATGGCTGGGGGCGCGTCATCATGGCGAGCTCGCCCCGACAGGCAAGCTCCGCTTGCGCGGGTGGAACAGCTTTCCTGGTCCGCGGGGGGGCCGCGGCGCATCGGGGTGCAATCGATTCCAGGTTCCCCCTCGCGAGTGCGCGTGAGCTCGCGAAGTCACCGATCCGCCGCGGAATCGTGGGATAGGTTTCAGCAAGCCGTCCGACGCAGGCTCCTCCGCAGAGCACCGACTCCTGGATCGGTGCAGCAGAGCCTGGATTCGGTCACCAAGAGCCCCATCGAGCTCGGTGTCCACGGCGATCACCGCTGAGTCCGCAGGCCACCATGTTCCACACCCTCGCTTTCCTCACTTCCTTGATTTCCCTGATCCCCGTCGATGGCACGGCGCCCTCGAAAACCGCCGGTAGTGCATTCTCCAGCGGCGGGATCATCCTCACCTGCCCCGAAGAGACGAAGCTGTCTTGCGGGGGATCGATCCACCCGGACGACACCGGCTATGCCCTGGCCTCCACATCCTGCGGAACGCCCGCGACGGTCACGTACTCGGACGCACCGGTGTCGCTGACCAACTGTCCCACGGATCGATTCGAATCCGTCATCGCTCGCACCTGGACGGCCGTCGACGCCTGCGGCAACCAGGCGAGCTGCCTGCAATACGTGATCGTCATCCGCCAAATCTGGGAACTCGACATCCTGCCGGACGTGTGTCCGAACGACGTCGATCCGCAAGTCGTCACGGGCACGATCCAAGTCGCCATCTCGGGGCTCCCCGCGCAGAACGTGGCCGACTTGATCCCCGCTTCGCTCGCCATCTGGACCGACGACTGCCAGTCAGGTCCCGTCGCGCCGACGAGCGTCGCCTTCGCCGACGTGTCGACGCCCTACTTCATGGACACCAACTGCGGCTGCCTTGCGGCCGCCGGGGATGGAGTCTTGGACCTCGTGCTGACGTTCCCGCGCGCGGCGTTCGTGGGCGGACTGAACCTCGCGTCTCACGCATACGGCAGTTCGCTGCGCCTCGCGGTCACCGGAACCACGGTGACGGGGTGCTCGTTCTTGGCCCTGGACTGCGTACGGATCCAGCAGTCGCCGGACTGCAACGGGAACGGCGTCCCGGATTCCATCGACATCGCGAACGGCACGAGCTTCGACCTCGATCTGGACGGGGTCCCGGACACGTGTGAGGGTACGCAAGGATGCTCGCACGGGTACTGGAAGAATCACCCGGCCGCGTGGGCGGCTACGGGTTACACCGTGACGCAGGACTTCGACACGGTCTTCGGTGTCGACGCGTTCACGCCGAACCGCACGCTGCTCCAAGCTTTGAAGGCCGGTGG
>JBBQCC010000272.1:0-6186 GCA_038318285.1 Planctomycetota bacterium
CGAAAGGGCTGCGATTCCAGGCCGCTCGGGTCGCGCGACTGATCGGGATCCGCGACGCGGAGCTGGCCGACCCGGCCGGACTCCTGCGGGCCGCGGGTGCGTCGGGTGCGGGGCCCGAGCTCGCGCGCATGCTGCGCGGAACGCGCGCCTGGCCGCCGGACGCATGGGCCGAGGACGAGACCGAACCGACGCTCGCCATCGTCCTGCGCGACGACGAGTTGCGCTGGATGCTCGTCGACGGCTGGCTCGCGCGCGGGGCGATCGAACCGGCCGCGAAGGTGCTCGCGCGCGTCCTCGCCGGGCCGCCGCGCGCGACCGAGCGGATACGCGAGCAAGCGCCCACACTGCCGAGCGCGCGCGCGGCCGTGGCCGCGGCGGCGCGCCTGCGCGGACTGTCCGCGGACGAGGCGCAGGCGTGGTTCGCGTGCTGCGGCGTCGCGACGGAAGCGGAACGGAGCGTGCTGGCAGCACGGTTCGCGGCGCGTGCGCCGACGTCCGAGGTCGAGTGGCACGCGCTGGCCGAGCTGTGCACGGGAGCGACCGGACCCGGAGCGCGCGATCGGCTCGTGTCGATCCTGCACGACGCCGGACCGGAACGCGCACTGACCGTCGCGACCCGCGCCGTGCGCGCGTTGCGCGGCACGTTGGACGACGCCGGCGAGCGCACGTTCCTCCAGGCCGTTCGTGGGAGTGTCCGCGCCGACCGCGGCAGCCCGCTCGACCGCGCGTTCGGCCCGGGCACTTGGCCGCCGCCGCTCGCGCCGGCTGTCACACGGCTCGGCGCATGGAGCCGCGATCCGGCGCGCGCGCCGCGCTGAACCGTGTTCGTCGGCGTGTTCGTCGGCGGGCCGGTCGGCGGGCTCCGCCGGGGCCGGAACGGAATTCCCGAGGCGTCTTCGGACGTGCACCGCGCGCCGCCGATGAGCATCCTGTGCCGACCATGTCCCTCTTTCGACGTTCCAGCGGGTCCAAGACGCCGCTGCAGCAGGCCGAGCCCGACGAGTCCCGCAAGGTGCCGTTCGGCCGTGAGGAGATCGCCATCGCGCGCGATCCGCGCGGGCCGATCGCCGAGCAGTTCCGCCAGCTGCGCAATGCGATCACCGCGCTGAACCCCGAGGGCGCGCCGCGCACCGTCGTCATGGCCAGCGCTCTGCGCGGCGAGGGCAAGACGGTGGGGACGATCAACCTCGGCCTCGCGATGTCGGAGGTGCCGAGCACGCGCGTGCTGCTCGTCGACGCCGACCTGCACCGACCGGGGCTCGAGGACTACCTGGGACTCCCGCGCCGACAGGGTCTCGTCGAGGTCATCCGCGGCACGTGCCCGATCGACCGCGCGATCCGCGCGACCAGCGTCGAGGGCGTGTCCGTGCTCGGGCCCGGACAACTGCCCGAGAATCCGTCGGAGCTGCTCGGCAGCGACCGCGTGAAGATGGTGCTCGGCGCGTGCAAGCAGCGCTTCAAGTACATCCTGATCGACACGCCCGAAGCGGCGACGATCAGCGACGCGT
The DNA here is from genome assembly GCA_038318285.1 of Planctomycetota bacterium. GTDB lineage: Bacteria > Planctomycetota > UBA1135 > UBA1135 > JAEUHZ01. The sequence continues at coordinate 1,509 of JBBQCC010000272.1, forward strand.
CCATGCTCGGTGCGCTGGCCGACGGGATCGTGCTCGTCGTGCGGCTCGGCACGACGCCGCGCAGCGTCGTCGAGGAGACGTACAACCGCCTGGAGGCCTTGGGCGGGAACGTGCTGGGCACGCTGCTCACGGGCGCGCCGGAAGAGTCCGCGGCGGGCTGATCGGTCCCGAGTTCGTTCGGGTCCCCGCGGTTCAGCGGTCGGGGAAGAGCAGTTGCTGCAGCGCGCGTAGCACGCCCGGCCCGCGCGGGTTCTGCGGACGTTCGTGCACGATTTCGTGCGCGTCGCTCGATGTCGGCTCGCGCTGCGCGTCGACGCGATTCTCCGCGCGCACGGGCAGCGGCGTCCCGTTGCGCGCCGAGCGGATGAGCCCCGAGAGGTGCGCACGTTCCCAGACGAGCGCGCGTCGGTGATCGGAGTACGCGCGCTCGCGCCGGCGGAACGTAGCACTGTGATGGATCCAGCGATCGCCCGCCCCGCGCTCGATCGGGTGCACGGCGTGCAGCAGCTCGTGGAAGACGACGTAGCGCACGAACCACGCGGGCACGCCCGGTTGGTCGAGCACCGGGTGGATCCGCACGATCCGGCCGTCCGAATCGAAGCTGCCCAGGCGCAGCGAGCGTCGCGTGCGGCTCGGCGTCCGGCGTCCCCACCCGATGTGCGGCGGTTCGAGGGCCGCGCCGAAATCGTGCACGAGATCGGTCGCGCACACTTCGCGCGCGATGCGCTCGAGGTCGTGGTGTTCGCCGCGCGGGACCAGCGCACGTTTCGCGGCCGTGGGGGGCACGCGGCGCAGGATCTCCGCGATGTAGGCGTCGAGGCGCGCACACGCCCGTGGCGCGCGGCGACCCGAGCGGATCCAACTCGCGACGGCGGCGCGGACTTCGGGCCGCGCCTCGGCGAACAGGCGGTGCATGCGCACTTCGAGGGCGCCGCGCGAACCGCGCAGGGGCCTCACGGCGACGGGCGTCTTGCGCGAGCGCGTGAACCGCGCGTGCACGGTCACGCGCAGCGCGTCGCTGAGGAACGCGGACCAGTCCGACTCAGCGAAGGGGCGGTCTGCGGTGGCGTCCCCGCTCAGGGTCGGTCCGGGAACGCCCAGGCCGGCAGTACCAGCTCCAGATAGGCCAGGCCCCAAAGAGCCAGCCCCCAAAGAGCCAGCCCCGGAAACGATCGCGCGCACGGCTTCCGCCATGCGCGCGATGCTAACCCAAGTGGCAGGATCCTCGCGGCGGATGCCGCTCGGATCGGGTCACTCGGTGAGGTTCAGGTCCTGCGTCGTCGTGCCGCCCTCGTCGACGTTGATGCGTCGCTCGGAGTTGCTGGCGTCACCGGCCTGCGCGAACGGGTTGGCGCCGATGCCGCCCGAGCGCATGGCGGTCAGGCGGTAGCTGCCCGGCGTGACGTTGGAGATCTGGAACTTGCCGTCGCTCGACGTGCGCGTCGAGTACTGGCGCGGGACGTCGCCGTCCGCGGCGTGCAGCTCGACGCTGCCGCCCACGAGCGGCTTGCCCGACGCGTCGTACAGCGTGCCGCGCACGATGCCTCCACGACCCAGCTTGACGTCGCCGACCACCGTGTCCTTGCCGTCCGAGACGCGCAGGTCCCGACGCATGAACCCGGTGTAGCCCGAGGCCGTCACGTTGATCTGGTACGTGTCGGGGGAGAGCCCCGTGATCTTGAACGTGCCGTCCTCGGCGGTGCGCGCCTCGGCCGAGGTCGCGGTCGTCGGGTAGGTGATCCCGATCGCCTGCGTGAACGGATCGTCGCTCCAGTCGTTGTCGTGCGTGGTCACGCGTGCGCGCGCCACCGGCTTGCCGCCGGCGTCCACGACGCGGCCGGACAGGCTGCCGCCGAGACCGAGCTGGATCTGGATGCCGGTGAGCGGCTGGCCCGCTTCCACCGTGAAGTTGCGCGAGAAGCCCGGCGCGAGGCCGGCTGCCCAGGCCTCGACGACGAAGTCGCCGGCCGGGACGCCCGGGATCGTGAACTCGCCGTTCGCGTTGTTCTGCGGGAACGTGTCCTCGTTGTACGGCGCGCTCGGCGTGCCGGGCCCGTAGTGCACGCGCATGCGCACCGTGAACGCGGTGACGGGATTGCCCGTGCCGGCTTCCGTGACGCGACCCGAGATCGTCGCTTCGGGCAGCATCTCGATCACGTGGTTGCTCGTGTTCGTCCCGACGCGGTTGCCCGTGCCGCCGCGCGACGCCATCCGCCAGCCGCGCGCCATCGCGATCAGGTTGTAGTCACCGCTCGCGAGCGAATCGAAGCAGAACTCGCCGTTCTCGTTCGTGGTCACCTGAGCGCGGCCGGTCTGGTTCACGTTCGAGAGACCGATCGCGATGACGGTCGCCTCCGGGATGCCGACGCTGCCCGGGCCGACGATGCGTCCGCAGATGCCTTCGGCGATCTTGAGCGTGAGGTCGCGCACGACGGCTTCTTCCTTCTGGAAGGAGAGGTTGCGCACGGGCAGCGTCGCGTAGCCCGGAGCGGTTGCGAGCAAGTAGCGCGGCCCCGACGCGACGTTCTTGAAGCGGTACGAACCGTCCGCGTCCGTCGTCACCGTGATGCGGTCGGGCGCGACGACGCCCAGACCCTCGAAGGTCACGCCCTCGAGGTGCATCACGGCGCCCTGCACGAAGTCGCCGGCCTCGTTGCGGACGTGTCCGGACAGCGTGGCGCCGGGCGTCATCGTGATCGTCGGCATCTCGGCCGAACCCGTCTCGCCGATCGGGAGCGTCGGCTCCTCGCGGCGCGCGTAGTCGGCGTGCGTGAGGATCAGGGTGTAGCGCGCGCGCGGCTCGATCGCCGCGAACGTGTAGCGACCTTCTTCGTTCGTGCGCGCGCGCGGCTCCTTGGAGAAGTCGGGCAGCGGATCGTTCGCGAAGAACATCTCGGACGCGCCCAGCGTGCTCAGGATGACCTCGGCGCCGACGACCGGGCCGCCTTGCGGGTTCTTGACCAGACCCGTCATGCGGTTGTCGAGGGCGATCGCCGTCGCACCACCGACCGCCGAGCGGTCCGCCGACGTGGTCTGGGAGACGACGCGGTCGGCCGGCTTGGCCACACCACCGTCCAGTTGGGGTGCCGGACGGGGTTTGGCGACGGGCGCTTCGACGACCGGAGGCGCGACCTCCAGAGGCTTCGTGCCGCTGTCGATCCCGAAGACCGCGAACAGGAGGGCGCCGACGGCGGCGAGAACGAGAACGAGGACGAGGAGAGGTCGCATGGGTTTCGCGTGCCCCGGGTTTCCCCCCATCGGAAGACGGGGGTCGCGCAGGGGGCTCGGAGGAGAGTTCGGACGATCGTCGCCCCGAGGTGGAGCAACTGTGCTCTCGGGAGACGCCCGAAAGGGGCTGGGCTTCCCGAGATCGGGGGGATGGTAGCCATCCAGACCGGCAAATGCCCTCCGGTGCGGCCCGCGCTGGCGGCCCTGCGGCGCGGCGGTCGCTCAGGCCTTCGAGGCCGCGGTCGAGATGCTCTCGAGGTCGTCCACGACCGACGGGCCGGGCCAGAACGACTCGGCGTAGACGAGGGCGCCGACGAAGTAGGCAAACAAGACCAGCTCGAGGTCGATCCGGCGGTAGACCTCGAGCTTCGAGGCCGTCCCGAGTCCCGTGGGGGTGATCCGGGCCAGCTCGCCCGTCTTGGGGGCGTGGACGCGCCAGCCCCGCCCGAAGCCGGGGACGGGCAGCATGCGCAGCGATTTATTGGGCGTCGAAAGCGCGATCTCGCGGTCGAAGAACCGTCCCCGCAGCGAGGACCCGAGCCACTCGCGGTTGTCCGTCCAAACCGAGAACTGGCTGCGCAGAAGGCCCGGATCGCGCCGGAAGGCCAGCACTTCGCCCTTGAGCGGCCGCCAGGTCGCGCGGGTCGTCAGGCCCCAGCGGTTGCGCTCGGCGTGGAGGGTGCCGACGGGACCGTTCGCGTCGAGGATCTCGTGGCGGCCCCCGAGGAGGCCGGACAGGCGGGTGCGGTAGGTGGCGATCGGTTCGGACATGCCCAGCGGCCGTGGCGACCGCGGCCCACCTGATCGGCAGGTGGGGCAGGGGCGCTTCAGCCGGCGAAAAAGTCTCCCGGTTGCCGGGGAAAAGCGCAACCGTCCAGGCCCGGATCGAACGGTCTCCGGGGCGCGATCAACCCGCTCGGAGCGCCGTGGCGGCGGCCGCGACGATCATGACGGCGCGCTCGATCTCGTCCGCGGTCGTCGTGCGGCCCAGCGAGAAGCGCAGGGCGCCCTGCACTTGGGCGGCCGGCAGACCCATCGCGACGAGCACGTGCGAGGGACGCCGGGCGGCCGCGTGGCAGGCCGATCCGGCGGAGGCGCACAGGCCCTCGGCGCCCAGCGCGCTCAACATTTCCTCGGCGTCGAGACCGGGGAAAGCGAGGTTCGCGGTGTTCGGGAGCCGCGCTGCACCCCGGGCGTGCACCACCAGGTCTGGCAGATGGCGCGCCAGCTCGACCTCGAAGCGGTCGCGCAGAGCGCGCACTCCCTCGAGGTCGCCGTTCGCGAGCGCGCGGCGCGCGGACTCGGCTGCGCGTCCGAACCCGGCGATGCCGGGCACGTTCTCGGTGCCCGCGCGGCGGCGACCTTCCTGCGGACCGCCGACGAGCAGCGGTGCGAACGCGCGCCCGTCGCGCGCGAACAGTGCGCCCACGCCCTTCGGACCGTGGATCTT
>JBBQCC010000273.1:0-6185 GCA_038318285.1 Planctomycetota bacterium
GGGAGGACGACGGAGAAAAGCCGGTCGGCGAATTCCCACATGCGTTGGCGACGCAAGGTCACCATGCACGCGATCGGCATGTTCTCGCGCAGCTTGAAGCCCGCGATCGCCTTCTTGGACTTCTTCACGACCGCGCGTTGCCCGCTGATCGTCGCCAAGTCGCGCGCGGCCTGATCCACACGCGTCTTGTTCTCGACGGCGCCCTTGACGCCCATGTCGATGACGATCTTCTCGAGACGCGGGATCGCGTTCGGGTTCTCGATCTTGAAGCGCTCCTTGAGGCGCCCCGCGATCTCGGAGTCGTACTTCGCCTTCAGGCGCGGAACGATGGTCTCTACCTTGGCCATGGCTCTCAGCGACCCTTGCCCTTCTGCTGGCCCTTCGTGGCCTTCGGTTGTTTCTGAGCCGTCGAGTGATTCTTCTCGACGCGTGCGGGGGCCTTGCGTGTCGGCTTGCCGTCCGAGCCGATGTGCATGACGTTGCTCGAGTGGATGGAGATCTCCATCTGGACGCGCTCACCCTTGGGGTTCTTTTGGCTGGGCTTCTTGTGCTTCCAGCGCAGGTTGATCCCCTCCACCACGATGCGGCCCGCTTCGCGTTGGATCTCCTTGATCGTGCCGGTGCGACCCTTGTCGTTACCCGCGATCACCAGGATGGTGTCCCCGGTGCGCAGCTTGGTCGAGCCGGCCGTTTTCGCCGATGCCGAGGCCATCACACGACCTCCTGTGCGAGCGAGATGATCTTCATGAAGTCGCCGTCCCGTAGTTCCCGCGCGACGGCGCCGAAGATGCGCGTGCCCTTCGGGTTGTTGTCGGCGTCGACGAACACGAGAGCGTTCTGGTCGAAGCGCACATACGAGCCGTCGGCTCGGCGCGTGTTCTTCCGGCAACGCACGATCACGCCCTTGGCGACGGTGCCCGGCTTGAGCTCCGAACCCGGCAGCGCTTTCTTGACGCTGACGACGATGACGTCACCCAGGCCGGCGTAGCGGCGGTGCGTGCCGCCCAGCACCTTGATGCACTGGACGAGCTTGGCGCCCGTGTTGTCCGCGACGTCGAGGAAGGTCTGCATCTGGATCATGCTTCACCTCGCTCGGCGTTGGGGTTGAACTCGAGGAGCGCGGCCGTGTCCGCAGCCTTCACGACGCGGACGAGGCGCCAGCGCTTCATGCGGCTCGTCGGGCGGCACTCGACGATCTCCACCAGGTCGCCGATCTTGGCGACGGTGTCCTCGTCGTGTGCGTGGTACTTGACCTGCTTGCGCAGGTACTTGCCGTACTTCGGGTGGCGATAGGTCCGGTTCACGAGGACGGTGATGGTCTTGGCCATCTTGTCGCTCGTGACCTTTCCTTCCACGATCCTGCGGCGGTTACGGGTGGTCGTCATGACGATTGTCTCAGGTTGCAGCGCTCGATTTTCAGCGCGGCTTCTGGCCGCGGATGCCGGCCGTGCGTTCATTCTGGATGGTCAGTAGGCGCGCGATCGTGCGCTTCAGCTCGCGGATGCGAGACGGGCTCTGGAGGCTCTGCGTCGCGGACTTGAAGCGCAGGTCGAACAGTTCCTTGCGCGCGGTGGCGAGCTCGTAATCGAGCTCGTCACCAGTCTTGCCGCGAATCTCGTCGATCTTCATGGGATGGTCCGTGTCGGGAGGTGCGCGGGATCAGGTGGTGGGAAGACGGCGGATCATCTTGACCTTCACCGGCATCTTGTGAGCGACACGCTTGAAGACCTGGCGCGCCTTGTCTTCGTTCACGCCGCCGATCTCGAAGATGACGGTGCCGGGCTTCAGCTCGCAGGCCCAGAACTCGACTTCACCCTTGCCCGAGCCCATCCGCACTTCGGCGGGCTTGGAGGTGACCGGCTTGTGCGGAAACACGCGGATCCAGACGCGCGCGGCGCCGCCGCTCGCGCGGCTGGCGGCCACACGGCCGGCTTCGAGCGTCTTCGCGGGCAGCCAGCAGTAGTCCATGCACTGCAGGCCGAAGTCTCCGAAGGCCACGCGGTGACCGCGCGTCGCTTCGCCCTTCATCTTGCCCCGGTGTACTTTGCGGAACTTCGTCCGCTTAGGCATCAGAGACATTGCGGCCCTCCTTCGGAGATTGGGGACGAGCGGTGGAGCGGCGTGCGCGCTCGGCGCGCGACGATGAGCCAGTGGTCGAGCGGAAGTCGATCATCTTGCCGCGCTCGATGTCGCCCTTGTAGATCCACACCTTGACGCCGATGACGCCATACGTCGTCTTCGCCATCGCGGTGCCGTAGTCGAGGTGAGCCTGCAGCGTCGAGAGCGGAACGCGGCCTTCGCGCTCCTTCGACTGGCGCGACATCTCGCCGCCGCCGAGGCGACCGTTCAGCTCGATCTTCATGCCGCGCGCGCCGGCCTGCATCGTGGTCTGCATCGCACGCTTCGTCGCACGGCGGAAGGCCATGCGCTTCTCGAGCGCTTCGGCGACGCCTTCCGCGACGAGCTTGGACTCGAGCTCGGGGCGCTTGACCTCGTGCAGGGTCAGGTGCACGGTCGTCTTGGTGATCTTCTGGAGCTCCTTCTTGAGCTCCTCGACGCGCACGCCCTTGCGACCGACGAGCACGCCCGGCCGAGCCGTATAGATGATCACGTGCACGGCCTCCGAGGTGCGCTCGATCTCGATGCGCGGGATGCCCGAGGAACCGAATTCCTTGGAGACGTGCGCACGGATCTTGTGGTCCTCCAGGAGGAGACGCCCGAAGTCCTTCTTCTTCGAGTACCAGCGCGAACGCCAGGGCTCGACCGTGCCGAGTCGGAAGCCGAGCGGATGGATCTTTTGTCCCATGTTCGTTGAGCCCTCAGGCCTTCGCCGCGCCCGCGGCCTTCTTCTTGGGGGCCTTCTTGTGCTTCTTGGGAGCCGGTTCCGGTTCCGGCTCCTCTTCGAGCTCGCGCACCTTGATGGTCAGGTGGCTGAGACGCTTCGCGAACGGCATCGCTCGACCTTGCGGGCCGGGACGGAAGCGCATGCGGTTGTTGAGCAGCGGGCCGACGTCGGCGCGCGCGTCGGAGACGTAGAGGCGGTTCACGTTGACCTCCTCCACCATGCTCGCGTTCGCGACCGCCGACTTGACGACCTTCAGGTAGAAGGCCGCGCCGCGGTTGGGCGTGAACTGCAGGACTTCGAGCGCCTCGTTGACGCTGCGTCCGCGGATCAAGGTCGCGATGCGCCCGGCCTTGCGCGCGGTGATGCGCGCGAAGCGGTGCTTGGCGGTGAATTCACGTGTGTCGCTCACGGGCCACCTCCAGGACCTTGCTTGGTGTCTTCCTTCTTGTTCGTGTGGCCGCGGAACACGCGCGTCGGCGAGAACTCGCCCAGCTTGTGCCCGACCATGTCCTCGGTGACGACCACGCGAATGTGGGTGCGTCCGTTGTGGACCATGAACGTGTGCCCGATGAAATCGGGCGGAATCGTGCTACGCCGCGACCAGGTCGTGATCGCGTCGCGCTTGCCGCTCTTCTTCTGCACTTCCACCTTCTTGGCCAGGTGGTCGTCGATGAAGGGGCCTTTTTTGAGGCTGCGTCCCATGGTTCTCGATGAGCTCCGTCGCGCGGATCAGGAGTGGTGCGGGCCCGGCTTGCGGCGTCGCAGGATGAACTTGTCCGTCGGGTGATTCGGGCGGCGCGTCCGGCCGCCCTTGGCGAGCACGCCCGAGGGCGAGCACGGGTGACGACCGCCGGCGGTGCGGCCTTCGCCGCCGCCCATCGGGTGATCGACCGGGTTCATCGCCGTGCCGCGCACGACCGGGCGGTGACCCATGTGTCGCTTGCGGCCGGCCTTACCCAGCTTGACGTTCTGGTGGTCCGTGTTGCCGATGCGACCGATCGTCGCGCGGCACTCGACGTGCACCTTGCGCAGCTCGCCGGAGCTCAGCGTGACGATGGCGTAGCTGCCCTCGCGCGCGGTGAGCTGAGCGACGGAGCCCGCAGTGCGGCACACCTGCGCGCCCTTGCCGGCGTGCAGCTCGACGTTGTGGATCTCCATGCCGACGGGGATGTCCGCCAGCTTCATCGAGTTGCCCACCGTCGGATCGGCCGACTTGCCCGACATCAGCGTCGATCCGGCCACGAGGCCGAGCGGCGCGATGATGTAGCGCTTCTCGCCGTCCGCGTAGTGCAGCAGAGCGATGTTCGCCGAACGGTTCGGGTCGTACTCGATCGAGAAGACCTTGGCCGGGATGCCGTCCTTGTCACGACGGAAGTCGATGACGCGGTACATCCGCTTGTGACCGCCGCCGCGGTGGCGCCGCGTCTGGTGGCCGTGGTTGTTCCGTCCACCGGTCTTGCGCAACGGACGGAGGAGGCTCTCCTCCGGCGTCGTGCGCGTGAGATCGGCGAAGTCGAGGACCGAGCCGTGGCGTCGGCCCGCCGATGTCGGTCGAAATGTCTTGATGCCCATTGTGGTTGTCTGGCGGCTCCGGGGTTTCCTGGTGGATCCGGGCTCAGAGGATCTCGATGGTGTCGCCTTCGGCGAGCGCGACCATGGCCTTCTTCCAGTCCGGCGTCTGCCCCGCGACCCATCCGCGGCGACGCATCTTCGGCGTCACGCGCAGCGTGTTCACGGACAGGACCTTGACCTTGAAGAGCTTCTGCACCGCCTCGCGGATCTCGACCTTGTTGGCCGTGACCGGGACGCGGAACGTGTAGGCATTGCGCTTCTGCTGATCGTCGGTGGCCTTCTCGGTCACGACGGGCGCCTTGACGACTTGGTAGTGCAGCTCGATCTGAGTCACTGGGCACCTCCGGTCTTGTGCTTCCCGACGCGCTCGGCCAAGGCCGTCAGCGCAGCCTGTTGAGCGATGATGGTGCCGCCGTTGACCACGTCACGTGCGTTCAAGTCGGCCGCCGTCTTGATCTTCACGCCGGGGAAGTTGCGGAAGGACTTCCACACGTTCACGTCCGGCTGGGCCAGCACGATCAGCGCGCGGCGCGGCGCACCGAGGTCGGCCAGCATCTTGCGCGCCACCTTGGCGGAGGGCGCATCGAGCGTCGGCAGCGTCGCGAGCACGAGCTCGCCGTCGGCCATCTTGCCGTAGATCGCGGACCGCAGCGCGACGCGCTTGGCCGTGCGCGGCATGTGGTACGAGAAGTCGCGCGGGTGAGGCCCGAAGATCGTTCCACCGCTGCGCCACAGCGGCGACTTCTTGTCGCCGGCGCGAGCGCGGCCCGTGTGCTTCTGCTTCCACGGCTTCGCGTGGCTGCCGTGCACCTCGGCGCGCGTCTTGACCTTGGCCGTCCCCTGGCGCTGATTCGCGTGGTACATGACCACGGCGTCCTTCAGCGTGCGGTAGAGGACCTTGTCCCCGAACGCCGTCGTGTCGAATTCAGCGTTGCCGATCTTGCCGGCTGCGTAGTTCTTGACCTGCATGGCTCAGTTCCCTGCCTTCGCGACACTGCCCGTGCGCGCGGTCTGGACCTGGACGAACCCGTTGTTCGGGCCGGCGACGGAGCCGCGCAGGTAGAGCAGGTTGCGCTCGGTGTCGATCTTCATGACGGCGAGGTTCTTCGAAGTGTGGCGCTCGTCGCCCATGTGGCCGCCGAGGCGCTTGCCCTTGACGACCTTGCCGATGCGCTTGCTGGCCAGCGAACCCGGCTGGCGCACGTTCATGCAGCCGTGGGTCTCGGGACCGCGGCTGAATCCGTGGCGCTTGATCGTGCCGGCGAAGCCACGACCCTTCGAGGTGCCGACGACGTCCACGACGTCACCGACGCTGAAGACGTCGCACTGCAGCGTGTCGCCGACCTTCCGGTCGGCGGCGGCGGCCAGGCGGTCTTCGCGCAGGAATCGCTTCGTGGCGACACCGGCCTTCTTGAAGTGGCCGATTTGCGGCTTGGCCACGCGCTTGTCCGTCACGTCCTCCCACCCGAGTTGGATGGCGTCGTAACCTTCGCGCGCTTGGGTCTTGACCTGCGTGACCACGCACGGACCGACCTCGACCACGGTCACACCCGTGACCGTGCCGTCCTCAGCGAAGAGCTGAGTCATTCCGCGCTTGCGTCCTAGGATCAGCGTCATGAGTCCTTGAACTCCCGTTCGCACCGGATTTTCCGGCGCTGCACCGGATTTCCGGCACAGGGGGATTCGTCGTGACCGGTTCGACCAGGTGGACTCCCACATCGGGAGCCCGGGACGCCTGGCCACTCGGCGGCGCGGCCGTGCGATCTCC
>JBBQCC010000274.1:0-6144 GCA_038318285.1 Planctomycetota bacterium
GGGGCCCCCCGGGCGGGCCCCCCTCCGCCCCCCGCGGCGGGGCGGGGTCTTGCCGGCCCCCCCCTTTAGTTTTTTGGGGCTGGGGGGGGGGGGGGGGCCCACCGGAGTCGGAGATCCAGAAAACGGCGGAGTCGAATCGCCGTCTTCCACGAGTACCCCATGCCGTCCCGCCCCGAAACGGAGAATCCGCCGGGAATCGACGCGGGCCGGATCGGACTGCCTCTGGGCTCCTCGTGTGCGCACTGAACCTGAAGTGGATCGGAAGGGCTCGAGAGGTGCGTGATACGCGGCAATCAGCCCCGTTCGAACCGGTCCCGGTGGGCCTTGCAGGCCGTGGTGAAAGTCATACCGCTCAACAAACCGTGCCGTCGCGCTGCTTCGTCGGCCTCGTCACGCCATGCTCAGCGGCCAGGAGGTCGCCTCCGCTGGCGTGCTATCGGCCTCCTCGCATCGCTTGGTCACGATTCGTTGAGCGGTATGACTTTCACCACGGCCTGCAAGGGTCGCCCGCGACCAGCCGTCGTCCGCGAGACCAAGAGTGCGGTCAGAACTTGGCCCGTCGGAGCACGCGGACGTCGGTCTCCCACAGGATGCAGGCGAACCGCGGGAACAGTTCGCGCTCGACGCGCGCGGCGATGCGTGCCGCCGTTTCGGGCGTCACGACGAACTCGACGCGGATGTTCGCACCCTCCTCGATGTCGGCCGGGCGCTCTCCGGAAGCCCCGAAGCCGGCCGCCGGACTGATCGTGGCGCCATGCGACCCGCATTCCTCCGCCATGCGGACGACGAGATCGCGCGCGAGGGCCTCGCAGACGATCGTGACCAATCGCATCGGATGCGGAGAGCTGCTCACGGTGAACTCCAGCGGACGGCCATCTCGTAATACAGCGGGATACCCAGGCTGACGTTGAAGGGAAAGGTGATCGCCAGGGACGCCGCCAGCGAGAGCGTCGGATTCGCATCCGGGAGGGCCAGTCGCATCGCCGCCGGCGCGGCGATGTAACTGGCCGATGCGGACAGGGTGCCCAGCAGTGTGGCCCCGCCCGGCGATAGTCCCGTCGCAAGTCCCGCGGCGACGCCGATGGCGCCGTGGACCACGGGTGCGATCAACCCGAAGGCGACGAGAAAGGGCCCGGCCTGACGCAGGTCGCGGACGCGACGGCCAGCCACGAGCCCGAGCTCCAGCAGGAAGAGCGCCAGGACACCCTGAAACGGAGCGACGAAGAATCCACTGACCGTCTGCAGGCCGCGCGCACCGCACAAGGCTCCGATCACGAGGCCGCCGATCAACAGCATGACGCTCTTGCCCAGCACGGCCTCACGCGTCGCGCGTCGGATCGATGCGCCCATCCCGCCATCCTTTTGTTTCGAGACGGCCTGTCCGATCACCACGCCCACGAGGATGGCCGGGGCCTCCATGATCGCGAGGAGTGCGGACGCGAAGCCCTCGTGCGTCGCACCGATGTTGGCCAGGAACGCGGTCGCGACGGTGAACGTCACGGCGCTGACCGATCCGTAGTGCGCGGCGATGGATGCGGAGTCGGCCGCGGGGAGACGTCCGAACTTGCGCAGCACCGGATAGGTCCACAGTGGAATCGCGGCCGAAATCGCGGCCGCCACGAGGACGGGCAGCCAGACGGCGCCGAATCCAGCCTCTTGGAGGGCGACGCCGCCTTTGAAGCCGATGGCGGCGAGCAAGTAGATCGTCAGCGAGCTGTACAGCGCCTCCGGGAGTTTGAGGTCACTCCGCAGCACGGCGGCGAGCACCCCCAGCGCGAAGAAGAGCGGCGCGGGGGAGAAGAGATTGAGACGGATCGCTTCGAGGAACTCCACGTTGCGGATCAGCCGTGCTCGAGCAAGTCCTGCAGCTTCAGGTTCTTGCGCCGCGAGAGCTCGGCCTGCGCCGCCATCGCGGACTCGTAGCGCGCGCGCAGCGCTGCGTCGTGCGAGGCCAGGATGCGCACCGCGAGCAGGCCCGCGTTGCGTCCGTTCGCGATGCCGACCGTCGCGACGGGAACGCCGGCAGGCATCTGCACGATGGAGTAGAGCGAGTCGAGGCCGCGCAGTGACTGCGTCTCGATCGGCACGCCGATGACGGGCAGGCTGGTGAAGCTCGCGACCATGCCCGGCAGGTGCGCCGCGCCGCCCGCACCGGCGATGATGATGCGCAGGCCGCGACCGGCAGCTTCCTTGGCATAGCGCGCCATGTCGTCCGGCGTGCGGTGCGCGCTGACGACGCGGACCTCGTGCGCGATGCCGAACTCGACGAGCGCGTCGGCGGCGAGCTTCATCGTCCCGAAGTCCGAATCGCTGCCCATGATGATGCCGACGATCGGGGCGGCGGCCTTCGTGGTCGACTTGGCGGACGGCTTGTTCTGGGGTTTCATCGATTCGTTCCTTCGTGGGTCCCGAAGCGGATCGAGTCCGCGGCCGCCAGCGCGCGTTGCTCCGCTTCCGCCAGTGTTCCTCCGAGCGCGGTCACATGACCCATCTTGCGCCCGCGGCGACTGCTCGATTTCCCGTAGACGTGGATGCTCGCGCCGTCGACGCGGAGCGCGCGCTCCAGACCGATCGGCGAGCCGCTGCCGGGTCCGTCGCCCAGCAGGTTGACCATGCACGCGGCCGGCGCGCGCATCGTGACGGCGCCGAGCGGCAGGCCGAGCACGGCGCGCACGTGGTTCTCGAACTGCGACGTCGCGCAGGCCTCGATCGTGTAGTGCCCGGTGTTGTGGACGCGCGGCGCGATCTCGTTCACGAGCACGCCGCCGCCGGGCATCAGGAACATCTCGATGCCGAACGCGCCGACCCCACGGATCGACTCGACCGCGGCGCGCGCGATGCGCGCGGCTTCGGCGGCGATCCCGTCGCCGACGCGCGCCGGAGCGCGCACGACGCGGCAGATGTGGTCGCGGTTCTCGGTCTCGACGACCGGATACTCGCGCGTCGATCCGTCGAGGCCGCGCACGACGATCACAGCCAGCTCCAGCTCGAACGCGCAGAATTCCTCGGCGTAGATCGCGCCCGGGCCGCCGGCGAGCTTGCGCCACGCGGCGTCCACGTCGGCCACCGAGCGCACCGTCGCATTGCCCTTGCCGTCGTAACCCATCGTGCGGCGCTTCAGCACGAGCGGCCAACCGAGCCTGCTCGCGACCCGCGCGACGTCTCCCGGCGTCTCGACCGGCTCGAAACGCGGCAGCGGCAGGCCTGCGTCAGCGAACGTGCGCTTTTGGATCCACTTGTCCTGAACGAGCGACATCGTCGCGGCCGACGGTCGCAGGACGTGCCCGGCCTCCTCGACGGCGCGCAGCGCGACGGGCGACACGAACTCGTTCTCCAGGCTGACGACGTCGACCTCGGCGGCCAGCTCGAGCAACTTCGCCGCGTCGTCCCAGTCGCCCTGGATCCAGCGCGTGTCGAGCGCGTCCGCCGGGAAGTCGTCGGCGCGCTCCAGGATCACGACTTCGCAGCCTAGCTGCGTCGCGGCCTGCGCCGTCATCTTCGCCAGCTGGCCGCCGCCGACGATGCCGAGCGTCGAGACTGCGGCGCGGTGCGACGGGGGGGACGTGCGGGCCGAGTTCACCGCCGGCAGGATAGCGACCGCGGCGCGCGATGCACCCCTGCTCGCACCAGTGCGCGGTGCACCCCTGCGCGCGCGGACGAAGTTCGCGAGATCGATGCGGACGCCGGGGCTCGGCCGGACCGGCCCGACCTATTGCAGGATCGGCAACGCGCGGTGCGACTGAATCGCGACGCGCTGCGCGACGCGCCCGGCGATCTCGGCGAAGCGCAGCGCGATGGCCGACTTCGGTTCCGCGATCGTGACCGGATCGCCCGCGTCGCCGCCGACGCGCACCATCGGGTTCAGCGGGATCGTGCCGAGGATCGGGAAGCCGTGCTTGGTCGCCAACTTCTGCGCGCCGCCGGATCCGAACACGTCCACGACGGTCGAGAAGCGGCCCTCGATGTCGACCGGGACGCTCACGTCCGCGCCGCCGACGTGCAAGTGAACCTTCGCGCCAGGCTGAGCGCCCTCGACGAGGCCCTCGATCACGAAACCGGCCATGTTCTCGACGATGCCGAGCACGGGCACGTTGACCTGCTTGAACATCGCGACGGCCTTGTTCACGTCGAACGTGGACACGGCTTGCGGCGTCGTAACGAGCACGGCGCCGGTCAGCGGGACGATCTGCGCCAGGCTGAGCTGCGCGTCGCCCGTGCCCGGCGGCATGTCGACCAGCAAGTAATCGAGCGGACCCCAATCGACGTCGCCCAGGAACTGCTCGATCAGCTTGTGCACCATCGGCCCGCGCCAGATGACGGGCTTGTCCTCGTCGAGCAAGTACCCGATCGACATCGTGCGCACACCGTGGCGGACCTTCGGGACGAGCTTGCCGTTCGCGGCCTCGGGCTCGCCCTTGAGGCCCATCATCATCGGCACGTCGGGGCCGTAGACGTCGCAGTCCACGAGGCCGACGCGCGCACCGGTTTTCGCCAGCGCGCAGGCCAGGTTCACGGCGACGGTGCTCTTGCCGACGCCACCCTTGCCGCTCGACACCGCGACGATGTGGCGGATGTCGGGCGCGATCTTGCGCTCGGGGCCGGTCGGTTTCGAGACGGCCGTCATCTCGACGTTCACCGACTTCACGCCGGGGATCGCGCGGATCACCGACTCGGCCTGCGCCTTGAGCTGGTCCTTCACGGGACACGCTGGCGTCGTCAGGTTGATCACGGCCTTGACCGCGCCGTCGCAGGCGCTGGCGGTCGTGACGAAGCCGAGCGTGACGATGTCCTTGCCCAGATCGGGGTCTTGGACTTGGCGGAGGGCTTCGAGGATCTGTTCTTTCGTGACGTCGGACACGGTGTCTCCAGGCGGTTTCGAGCCTGGGATTCTAGCCCCAACCGGCGCGAATCGAGCCTGCGCGTCGACTCGCGGGAAGAACACGGGCCAACTCGCGTCCACGGACCGCATAGAGTGGAGTTCGCGTCATGTCCGAGTTCGTCCAGTTGGTTTGGCTCTTCATGGGCCTCGTGTGCGCCCAGGTCGCCGACCCAAGCAGCCCGTGTGAAGTCGGGGCCTGCGTGTCGGTTCCCGAGCGGAGCGCAGTGGCCCTGTCGGTGCCGCGCACCGTCCGGCCCGACGAGGTGCGGCTCTTCTCGCGATCGGACCGGCGCCCGGGATTGCCCGGCGAAGCGCTCGATGTGCCCCGGCCGCCCGATTTCGAGGTGATCTTCGTGCCGCCCGCGGCTGAACGCATGCGCGAGTTCGAACGGTCGCGCATGGTTTCGGACGTCGGCATCCCCCGGTCCGCGCACGTCGAGATCCATACGCGGCGCGGTCATCGGTTCCACTGAGAAGCGCGCTGGGTCCTGGGCACGCTAACCTCTCCGCGTGACCCTCGACGATTCGCATCGCCGCGCCGTCGTCCTCGTCTCCGGCGGCATGGATTCGGCAGTGACGCTGGCCGAAGCGCGCGCGGCCGGATTCACGTGCCACGCGCTGTCCTTCGCCTACGGCCAGCGACACGCATGCGAGCTGGAGGCCGCGCGCCGCGTCGCCCTGGCGCAGGGCGTGACGGATCACCGCGTCGTCGCGCTCGACTTGCGCGCGATCGGTGGGTCGGCGCTGACCGAAGATGTCGCGGTGCCCAAGGGCCGCGAGCCGGCCGAGATCGGCAGCGGCGTGCCGATCACCTACGTACCGGCGCGGAACACGGTGTTCCTGTCGATCGCGCTCGGGTTCGCCGAAGTGCTGGGAGCGCGCGACCTCTACGTCGGCGTGAACGCGCTGGACTACTCGGGCTATCCCGACTGTCGGCCCGCATTCCTGCGCGCGTTCGAGGATCTCGCGCGCGTCGCCACCGTCGCCGGCGCCGAGCACGACGCGCGATTCCACGTGCGCGCGCCACTGCTGGAGATGACAAAAGCCGACATCGTGCGCCGCGGTCGCGAACTCGGCGTGGACTTCGCGCTGACGCACACCTGTTACGACCCGATCCTGCGCGAATCGACGACGCTGTCCTGCGGCCGCTGCGACGCCTGCACGCTGCGCCTGAAGGGGTTCGCCGAAGCCGGGCAGCGCGACCCGATCCGGTACGTCACCGAAGAAACCCCTTACGGAGTCAGGTGAAATCGGACGGGGTGTCG
>JBBQCC010000275.1:0-6101 GCA_038318285.1 Planctomycetota bacterium
TGCGGGAAAACCGCACGCTCCGTTCGATGTGGCGGGGGCTGGAAACGACACGATGGAACTCCCTACTCGGGCACGCAGCCGGAAACGGTGGATACAGACAAGGGAGTCCCTGAACGTGACGCGCCAGCCCCCGACCCGACCCTGCATCTCCTGGCCGAGGGCGAACACGCACACTCGATCGCGCGCGGCATGCAGGGCCTGCTCGTGCGCGTCGCGAAGGCGCTGAACCGTCATTGGGGTCGGCGCGGCAAGGTGCTCGTCGATCGCTACCACGCCCGGATCTTGCGGACGCCGCGTGAGGTGCGGAATGCGCTCGTATACGTGTTGCAGAACGCGCGCAAGCACGGCGCCCGGCTGAGCGGCATCGATGCCTGCTCGTCGGGGCCGTGGTTCCAGGGCTGGCGCGATCGGATTGCGCGCGGGCCGAGCCCCGTCGCGGCGGCCCGATCGTGGTTGCTCACCGTGGGATGGAGACGCTGGGGACTGCTGGCGACGAGCGAAGCGCCGAAGCTGGTGACGGCGGCCAACTGACGACTCTGCACGATCGCGAGCACGCGCTTGTTCTCGCCATGGCCCGATTCCCGCCTGCCGCCGACCCTGCTCACTCGATCCCGGTGGGCGACCATGCCCGCGCGCCACAGGGCCCGTGCACGACAGGGCCCGTGCACGACAAGGCCCGCGCGCGAAGTCCCTCGTGCGCGACCATCTTCGTGCGAGGGGATCTCGTCACGCGGCAACGCCCTGCACCGCGACGCCACGCCACGAAAACCCACGCCACAGAGCCCAGCGCTCCGGATTCCATTGCACCGGATTCCATCGCCCCCCCCGCACGACTCTCTGCACCCGCCCCCCCGCCCACGACACCCATCCCTGACTCACCGAGTCGCCCGCCTCGACTCGCATCCGACACCGAACCGCTATCGTGTTGGTCCAACACGAGGCGATGGGCGCCGTACAGTCGGCCTCGTTGCCCATCCGGCGCTTGTGGCGGTCGCGCTCGCGATCGCCGCTCTGCTTCCCGACGCGCCCGCCGACCCACGCCCGCCGAACGAGTCCGTATGACCACGACCGTGCCCGCACCCGCCGCCGAAGACGTCCAGCGCCAAGCCGCCTGGACCCAAGAAATCCGCGCCTCGCTGGGCGAGGTCGTCGTCGGCCAGGAAGGGCTCATCCAGAGCCTCCTGATCGGCCTCCTGACCGGCGGCCACGTCCTCTTGGAGGGTGTCCCCGGTCTGGCGAAGACGCTGGCCGTCTCGAGCCTCGCACGCTGCGTCCGCGGATCGTTCGCGCGCCTGCAGTTCACCCCCGACCTGCTGCCGTCCGACCTCGTCGGGACCGAGATCTACAACCAGAAGGACGGCACCTTCACGGTGCGGAAGGGGCCGCTGTTCGCGAACTTCGTCCTGGCCGACGAGGTGAACCGCGCGCCGGCCAAGGTGCAGTCGGCGCTGCTGGAGGCGATGCAGGAGCGCCAGGTGTCGATTGGCGGCACGACGTTCCCGTTGCCCAAGCCGTTCCTCGTGCTGGCGACGCAGAACCCGCTGGAGCAGGAGGGGACTTACCCGTTGCCCGAGGCGCAACTGGACCGGTTCGCGCTGAAGGTCGTCGTCGGATATCCGGGGCGCGAGGACGAACTCGCGATCCTCGAGCGCATGGCGAGCACCGCGCCGAAGCTCGAGGCGCGCCAAGTCGTCGGCCTGGAAGAGATCGCTTCCGCGCGTGCGGTCGTCGATCGCGTGACCCTCGACAAGAGGCTCGCGGAGTACATCGTCGCCCTGGTGATGGCGACGCGCGAACCGAAGCGCGCCGGACTGGCGGAACTCGAAGGCCGCATCCAGTACGGCGCCAGCCCGCGCGGGACGATTTGGCTCGCGCTCTGTGCGCGCGCGCACGCCTTGCTGTCGGGCCGCGCCTACGTGACGCCCGGAGACGTGAAGGCGGTCGCGATCGAAGTGTTGCGTCACCGCGTCACGCCGACCTACGAAGCGGAGGCGGAAGGGCTGACCTCGGACGCGCTCGTGCGTCGCGTCCTGGAGACGGTGCCGGTTCCCTGAGATGCTCGGCATCGTTCGACCCGAAGGTGGATCCGGCCCCGAGAAGCGCGCGGCACTGCTCGAACCCGATCTCGCCGCCCGTGTGCAGCGCATTCGCGTGCGCACGCACCGTCTCGTCACGACGGCGCTGTCGGGCGGCTACCGCAGCACGTTTCGCGGTCAAGGCCTCGAGTTCAGCGAGGTGCGCGCGTACCAGCCCGGCGACGACGTGCGCCGCATCGACTGGAACGTCACCGCACGCACGGGCCAGCCGTTCATCAAGTCCTACGCGGAGGAGCGTGAGCTCTCCATCGAGCTGGTCGTCGACACGAGCCGTGCGATGGACTTCGGCACGCGCCTGCGCACGAAACGCGAAGCCGCAGCGCAGTTTTCGGCCCTGATCAGCTTCGTCGCGCTGCGCAACCAGGATCGCGTCGGGCTTCTGCTGTTCGGCGACGAGCCGGGTCTGCACCTGCGCGCGCGCAAGGGTTCGAGCCACGTGCTGCGTATCGTGCGCGAGGTGCTGGCCGCGCCGCCGAGCGCAGGCGGTGGTGGGCTGGCCGTCGCGCTGGAGCACACCGAGCGCACCCTGCGTCGCCGTTCCGTCGTGTTCGTCGTCGGCGATTTCACGGGGCCGAACGCTTGGGTCGAACCCATGCGACGCCTCGCGATCCGCCACGACGTGATCGCGGTGCGCATCACGGATCCGCTCGAGCGCGAGCTGCCGCGCGCGGGGCTCGTCGAGTTCGAGGAGATCGATTCCGGTCGCCGCGTCGAGATCGACACGGATTCGAAGCGCGTACGCGATGCTTGGCGCCAGCGCGCCGAGGAACGCCGCCGTCGCATCGACCATGACCTGGCGCGTGCGCGCGCCGACGTGATCGACCTCAACGCGGGCGGCGAACTGGGCGAGCCTGTCGCCACGTTCTTCCATCGTCGGGTCGCGGGGCGCGGGGCACCGCAGCGCATCCAACCGCCCGCCGGAGGCACGCGATGATCGCCGCGCTGTTCCTCACCTGCGCGATTCCGTCGGCGTTCCAAGGCGCCGCCGTCGAACCCGTCGCGCCGCAACTGCGCGTGGCCGAGTCGGCCTTGACCCCGGAAGTTCCGGTGCGCGCAACTCTCAGCGCCGATCCCGCGCGCGCGCAAGTCGGCGAGCCCGTCGTGCTGACGCTCGTGGTGAACCGTCCCGGCGATGTGACCGTCCAGCCGCTGGAGTTGGAGTCGGGCGTACTCGGGTCGTGGATGTTCCTCGAGCGGCTCGGCGCTCCGCGCTCCGAGACGGCGGATGCTGCCGGACACGTCGTGGAGACGACGTCCTGGCGCGCGTTCGCGCTGGAAGGCGGCGACGCCTTGCCGCCGATCGAGATCACGTACGACGCGGGCAACGGGCCGCAGAAGTCGATCGCCGCGAAGGGAACGATCGCGGTCCCGTCGGCGCTGGCCGAGGGCGAGGACGCGGCGCGCCCGGCGAAGGGCTTCCGCGAGCCGGTCGCATGGGTCGGGGGTGGTTCGCGCCTGTGGATCGCCGCCTTCGCCCTTCTGGGCCTCCTCGCCGCCGTTCTCGTCGCCTGGGTCGTGCGACGTCGGCGCCGGCGCGCGCAGCCGGCCGTGTTGCCCAGCGCCGCAGTCGAGTTGGATCGCCTGGCGAATGAACCGCGCGACGATTCGCTCGCCAACCGCGACCTTCTGTACGCCGTCACGCGCATCGTGCGCAGCGCCGTCGACGCGCACGTCGGCGAGCTGCGCGCGTCGCGCACGGACACGGAGTGGCTCGGGATCGTCGCGGCCGACGCGCGCGTGCCCGAGGGTGCGCGCTCCGCGGCGCGCCGACTGCTCGAGCGCGCCGAGCGCGTGAAGTACGCCGGTGACGCGCCGACGCGCTTCGCCACGGACGAGGCGCTGGCAGACGCGCGCGCCATCGTCGAGTCGCTCGAGCCCGAGCGGAGGGCGGCGTGATCATCGGCCTCGATCTTCCGCTCGCGTTCCTGCTGCAGGCGGGCGAAGCCGCGCCGGTGAAGAGCGCAGCCGAGGAGGGTTGGAAGCTCTTCGGCGCGTATTCGCTGTCGAATCCCTGGTTCCTGCTGCTCGTCCCGGTCGGAATCGCGCTGCTGTTCGTCGGCCGTACGGGGCGTGCGCGTGCGCGCATCCCGGCACTGATCGAGGGTCGGCCCCCGCGGTCGCTGCGTCAGCGACTGGGATGGCTCGTGCCGCTGCTGCAAGTCGTGGCACTGGCCGCGGTCGCCGTTGCGTTGGCGCGACCGCTGCGCGGCAGCGTCGAGTCGTCCACGACGAGCGAGGGCGTCGATATCGCGCTGGTCATCGACCGCTCGGACTCGATGCGCGCCGAGGACCTGGCGCAGAACACGTCGCGACTCGAGGTCGTGAAGGGCGTCGTGCGCGACTTCGCCGCGCGCCGCATGTCCGACCGCGAGGGCGCTGCCGACAGCATCGCGCTCGTCGTGTTCGCGATGTACCCGCAGCTCCTGTGCCCGTTCACGCTCGACGTCGACGCGGTCACGGGCTTCATCGACGGCGTGCAGATCGCCCAGAACCCGGCCGAGAACGGCACAGCGATCGGCTCGGGCCTCGCGAAGGCCGTGCAGCTCCTGAGCGGCACGGAGAGCAAGTCGAAGGTCGCCGTGCTCTTGACGGACGGCGAGAACAACGTCTTCCATGTCCCGCCGCTCGAGGCCGCGGACTTCGCCGCGCGCGAGAAGGTCAAGGTCTACACGATCTTCGCCGGCCGCTACGCGTACCGGCCGGACTTCCTCGGTCGCCCGGGCTACTCGGATCGCGAGATCGACACGACGGAGCTGCAGGAGATCGCGAAGCGCACCGGCGGTCGGTTCTTCCGCGCGCGTGACCGGACCGAACTCGGGGCGGCGTACGACGAAATCGAGAAGCTCGAGCGCACGCAGCGTGTGACACGACGCTGGAGCGAGACGTTCGACCTCTACCCGTGGTTCCTCGGACCGGGGCTCGCGCTGTACGTGCTGTCGTGGCTCGCCTCGGCGACGTTCCTGCGGAGGGCGCCGTGATCGCGCTCGTCCGCGTCTTGGGTTTCGACGTGCTCGCGCCCGAGCGCGCCGTGTGGATCGCCGGTGCGCTACTCGTCGCGATCGCGGGCCTGTGGTCCCTGCGCCGTCGCCGCCTCGACCGCGAGCGGCTGGCCGTGCAACGCCTCGTTCCGCGCGTTTTCCCAGGCTTTTCCAGCGGTCGAGCGCGCGCGCGCGTCCTGCTCGGCGCGACCGCTGCACTGTTCGCCGCGCTGGCGGCCGTCGGTCCGGTGCGCGGGTACACACTGCGCGACGTGCAGCGCAAGGGCATCGACCTCGTCATCTGTCTCGACACGTCGCGCAGCATGATGGTGCAGGACGTGAAGCCCGACCGGTTGACGCGTGCGAAGCGCGAGATCACGGGCCTGCTCGACCGGTTGAAGGGGGACCGCGCGTCCCTTCTGGCATTCGCCGGCGACGTGCGCGAGGTCGCGCCGCTGACGCACGACCGTGAGACGTTGAAGTCGTTCCTCGACACGCTGACGCCGGCCGACAACCTGCGCGGCGGCACGGACATCGGCGGCGCGCTCGAGAAGGCACTCGAGATGTTCGACGGCCGCAGCGGCGCGCACGAAGCGATCGTCCTCGTCACCGATGGCGAGGACCTCGAAGGTCACGGCCTCGAGATCGCGCAGAAGGCCAAGGAACGCGGCATTCGCGTCTACGTGCTGGGCATGGGCACCTCGCCCGGCGGGAAGATCCCCGACGGGACGCAGGGCTTCGTGCGCGGAACCGAGGGCAAGGAAGTCGTGAGCCGCATGGATCCGGACAGCCTCGCGCGCATCGCGTCGGCCGCAGACGGCGACTTCGCGACAATCGAGATGTCGCCGATCCCGCTGGAGGAGCTGTACGAGAAGCGCATCGCGAAGCTCGAGGGCCGCGAGTTGGATGGTGGGCAGGAGCGCATCCCGCACGACCGCTACCAGTGGCCGCTGGTCGTCGCGGCGGCCTGCATGTTGCTCGAGTTCGGACTGCGCGAACGTCGCACGTTCCGCATCGGAGGTCTGTC
>JBBQCC010000276.1:0-6084 GCA_038318285.1 Planctomycetota bacterium
GTGGGCGCCTTCCACAACCCCCACCTCCCCGACTGGGCGCGCCGGCGGCCGCCCGCCTTCTCCGCGTGCGGGCGGTGCTTGCCGGTGCCCCCCGCCCCCGGGGGGCCGGGCGCCCACGGCCGCGCCGCGCTGGCGCTCGCCGATCGGATCGCGAGCGACATCCGCGCGCAGGCGTGGTGATCGTGCCCACGGAACAGGCCCGCTGATGCCGCGCGAGCCGTGAACCTCGGAGTGCGGTGACCCGCACGACTCTGGACCGCGCGGACCCGCCGAGCTTGGGCGCCTCGCCGCCGACTGCTAGCCTGCGCGGCGATGTCTCCCGCCGCGCGACCTGGACTGTTCGACCCGCTCCCCGAGGACCTCGCGAGCCGCCCGGCGGCGGCGGAGGAATCCGTGCTCGCCCTGTGGCGCGAGCAGGGGACCTTCGAGGCCGTCCAGGCGGCGCGCGCCGATGCCAAGGCCTTCGTTTTCTGGGAGGGGCCGCCGACCGCGAACGGCAAGCCTGGCATCCACCACGTCTTCGCGCGCACGATCAAGGACGCGGTGTGCCGACACCGGACGATGAGCGGGCGGCGCGTCGTGCGCAAGGCGGGTTGGGACACGCACGGGTTGCCCGTCGAACTGGAGGTCGAGAAGAAGCTCGGCATCAGCGGCAAGCCGCAGATCGAGCAGTACGGCGTCGCCGCGTTCAACGCGAAGTGCCGCGAGTCCGTGTGGACGTACAAGCAGGACTGGGAGCGGCTCAGCGAGCGCATCGGCTACTGGTTGGACTACCGCGATCCGTACGTGACGTACGCGGCGGACTACGTCGAGTCCGTGTGGTACCTGCTGGCCAAGTTCCACGAAAAAGGCTTGGTTTACCGCGGAAAACGGGTGCTTCCGTACTGCGGCCGCTGTGGCACGGGCCTGTCCTCGCACGAGCTCGGGCAGCCGGGCGTGTACCGCGACGTGTCCGATCCGAGCGTGTACGTGCGCTTCGTGTTGAGCTCGGCGAACGCACACGGCTCGGGCTCTTCGACGGACGGCGAGCGCGAGAGCCTGTTGGCCTGGACGACGACGCCGTGGACGCTGCCGTCGAACGTCGCGTTGGCCGTGCATCCTGAGCGCGAGTACGTGCTCGCCCGCGTGCCGCTGCCCGTCGCGAAGGGCGCCGAGGTCGGCAGCGCCGGTCACGAACGCTTATGGATCGTCGAAGCCCGCGCGGCAGCCGTTCTGGGCAAGGAGCACACGATCGTCGGGCGAGCGCGCGGATCGGAGCTCGTCGGGCGGAAGTACGAACCCCTGTTCGATGCCGAGGTCGTCCGTGTCGAGCCGGGTTCGTGGAAGCCCGACCCGGCGGGCGTACACCGTGTCTACGCCGCGAACTACGTCACGGTCGACGACGGTACGGGCATCGTGCACCAGGCGCCGGCGTACGGCGCCGAAGACTGGGAGGTGGCGCGGGAACACGCGCTGCCGGTGCTGCAGGCCGTCGGTCCCGAGGGCAAGTTCGTGTCCGCGGTGGGGGCCGTAGCGATCGGCACGTTCTTCAAGGACGCCGACGACGCGCTGTCCGACGATCTCAAGTCGCGCGGGCTGATGTTCAAGCGCTCGCGCGATCCCCACAGCTATCCGCACTGTTGGCGCTGCGACACGCCGCTGTTCTATTTCGCGGCGCCGGCCTGGTACATCCGCACGACTTCGATCCGGGACCGGATGGTCGAGCTGAACCGGCGCATCCGCTGGGTCCCGCCCGAAGTGGGGGAGAAGCGCTTCGGCGAGTGGCTCGCCAACAACGTCGACTGGAACATCTCGCGCGATCGCTACTGGGGCACGCCGCTGCCGTTCTGGATCTGCGGCGACTGCGATCACGAGGTCGCGATCGGCAGCGTAGCGGAACTCCGTCGACGCGCGGGTGTGCTGCCTGAGGGCTTCGACAACCACAAACCGCTCATCGACGAGGTCGCGTTTCCCTGCGAGAAATGCGCCGGAACGATGCGTCGCACGAAGCCGGTCGTGGACGTGTGGTTCGATTCGGGCGCGGTGCCGTACGCGCAGTACCACTGGCCGCACGCACCTGGATCGCGCGAGATCCTGCGCGACCAGTTCCCGGCCGACTTCATCGCCGAGGGCCTCGATCAGACGCGCGGCTGGTTCTACACGCTGCACGCGATCGGGACGTTCCTCGCGACGCACTGTCCCGAGGAAGGGTTCGCGGACGAGCCGGCCTACCGCTCGTGCGTCGTGAACGGCCTCGTCCTCGACAAGGACGGCGTGAAGATGAGCAAGCGCCTCGGCAACGTCGTCGATCCGTGGAAGATCCTCGACGAGCACGGGGCGGACGCGGCGCGCTGGTACCTCCTCGCGAGCGGAGCGCCGTCGGCGGCGAAGCGCTTCGATCCGGCCGGATTGCTCGAGGAAAGACGCCGATTCTTCGGCACGCTGATCAACAGCTACAAGTTCTTCGCCGACTACGCACGGCTCGCGGATGGATGGAATCCCGCCCGCGGCGCGCCCGCGCCTGGGGAACGGCCCGAGATCGATCGGTGGCTGGTTTCGCGTACGCAGACTCTGATTCGCGTCGTGCGCGAGCGCTACGAGGACTACGACCTGTCGGCGGTGTGCGCAGCGCTCGAAGCCTTCGTCCTCGACGACGTGTCGAACTGGTACATCCGCCGGAACCGTTCGCGGTTCTGGAAGGGCGTCGGCGGCGACAAGGCCGCCGCGTTCGCGACCCTGCACGCCGCGTTGGAGGCGGTGGCGTTGCTCCTGGCTCCGATCGCGCCGTTCACGGCCGAATTGCTGTTCGCGCGGCTTGCTCCGGATCACGGGTCGGTCCATGCGCAGCTCCTACCCGGGGCGGACGTGAGCCTCGTCGATCCGGACCTCGAGCGCAGCATGGAAGTCGTCGTGCGCATCGTCGAGATGGGCCGCGCGCTGCGCGAACGTGCCGGACGCAAGATCCGCCAGCCTCTCCGCGCGATCCACGTGCGGACATCGAGCGAGCAGGCGCTGGCGCTGCTCGCGCGACCGTTCGCGCGCGACTTGGTGCTGGGGGAGCTCAACATCAAGGGGTTCGGCAGCTTGGCGGCCGACGACGGGAAACTGTGCACGCTGCGCGCGAAGGCCAACTTCCGGGTCCTCGGCAAGAAGGTCGGCGGGCGCATGAAAGCCGCCGCCGCAGTGATCGAAGCGCTCGATCCCGCGGTCGTGGCACGCCTGCGCGCCGGATCCGAGATCTCGATCCAGGTCGATGGAGCCCCGCTCGCGATCCAGCCCGAGGACGTCGAGGTGCGCGTGGAGTCGACCGCGGACTTCGACGTCGAGACGGACGGTCGGTTTGTCGTGTACCTCGACGCGGAGCTCGACGAGGGGCTCGTCGCCGAGGGCATCGCACGCGAGCTCGTCAACCGCCTGAACGCCCTGCGGAAGGACAGCGGGTTGGCCGTCGAGCAGCGCGTGCGCGTGCGGATCGATCCCCGTCAGGATGCCCTCGTGCGCGCGGCGGTGGAGCGCTTCGCCGGCCTCGTCGCCGGCGAGACGCTGGCGGTCGAGTGCGCGCTCGGCGGGCCCGCGTCCACCTCCGGATTCGGCGCCGACGTCGAACTGGGCGAAGGACGGTCCGCCGGAATCTGGCTGGCTCCGGCCTGAGCTGTTCGCTTCGGTCTCGCTGCGCCTCGGATGCCGCGGGCGTGTCCGTCGACGCGAGCTCGCGGACGAATCCGCATTGTTCCCGCGGGGACGCTGCGCTAGCTTGCGGTCCGCGGGGTGTTCCTGGCGCTCAGGTGATCGGTCGAAATCCCCGGAGCCGAACAAGCATCCCAAGGGCCCATCTTCGATGCCGTGGCAACCCCACGGTTTGGCGGGCCCCCCTGGAACCCTACAGGTTCCGGGTACCGACCTGCACGGTTCCGCTGGGACCCCCGCGATTCCCGCTCGTTCACCCGCTCACTCGGGTGCGGCGAGCTCGCAGTCCCTCCCGTCGGAAGCCCCTGCAGCATGCGCGCATTCCTCCTCCTGTTCCTCGGTGCGGGCCTCGTGTGGTTCGTTTGGCGCGGTCTCGGTCCGAGCGGCCCGGGCGAAGTCGAGGCCACGCCCTCGGCACCCGGCGCGATGATCGCGGTGGATGCGGGGCCGGAGGTCGCGACCGAGTCGGCTCCGGGCACGCCGATCGTGGTCGTCACGGAGCCGGTGCCGAGCGCGACGCCGGCGGTCGCGAACCCGCCTGCGCTCGCCAACCCGCCGACGCTCGCCAACCCGCCGGCCGGAGCGAATTCGGGCCCTGGCGCGGCCCCGTTTGCTGCAGGCCCCGCGGTCGTCGAGCGCGCGCCCTCGGGGACGGGCTACGACGGCGAAGTGCCTGCCGCCAACGAACTCCTGCGCGACCCGGCGCGTCTGGAGTCGTGGATCGGGGTGCATGGCGCCGAGTTGCCCGGTGAACGACGCGAATACGGCCTGGGACTGGCGCAGGCCCTCACGGCGCACGGCACCGAGGCCGTGGCCGCGCTCGAACGCGCCGAGAAGCTCGGTGAGATCGCGACCGACGAGCGCGAGCTGCTGCGACGCATCGCACAGGACTCCGGCGCGAGCGGGTCCATCCTGCGCAACTCGCCGCTCGCCCGGGCGGGGTCGATGAAGGCGCTGGAGCGCGCCGCGATCGTGCACATGAACGAGGGGCGAGCCCAAGAGGCTGCGGAAGCCTTCTCGCGTCTGCTGCTCGCGGAGATCGACTCGCCCTGGCCCGCGGACCCGGCCCGCCTCGAGGCGTGGAGCGCGAACCTGCGCGAGTCGCAGCGCAAATATCGCTGGAATCAGCGAGGAAACTGGCCTTCTCGCGAAGTCGTCGTGCAGCCCGGGGATTCGCTGATCGCCATCCGCAAGCGCGCGATCGCGGCCGATCCCAGCCTGGTGATCTGCACGGGTCTCATCGCTCGTGCGAACCAACTCGCCGGCGAGGTCATCCATCCGGGGGACAAGCTGCGCATCCCGGTGGATCGCGCGAGTGCGCTCGTCGACCTCGACGCGCACTGGGCCTTCTACCTGCTCGGTGGCGAGGTCGCGGATGCGTGGCCCGTCGGGGTCGGCAAGGAGAGCAGCACGACCCGCGTGGGCACGTTCGTCGTGGGCAAGAAGGAGGTGGAGCCCATGTGGTTCCCGCAAGGCCGCCCGGCCGTGCCCTACGGCGATCCGGGAAACCCGCTGGGGACGCGCTGGATCTCGTGGGACGACGCCGAGGGCCGGTCCACGGGCCTTGGGTTCCACGGCACGAACGAGCCCACGAGCATCGGCAAGGATGCCAGCTTGGGCTGCATTCGGATGCGCACGCCCGACGTCGAGACGCTGTTCGACATCCTCCCGGTGGGCGCGCGTGTCGTGGTGATGCCGTGAGGGCCCGAACCGCCCGGGTCACGCCGATTCCCGAGCCCCGTGCGACCGGGAAACCCGATCCTTGGAGCGATCCGGTGGGCGCCGTTAGTCCTTGCCCCTGAGGCCTTTGCGACGGCCAAACTGGCTCCCTGGCGAAACTTTTTGGGAGGCTGTTGACGGCGGGTTCGAAAACCCTACTATCCCGCCTCCCAAACGCAGCCGCGCGGCACCGAGGACGGCCACCGAAGAGGTGGGATCGACCGAGGCGCAGCAGGACGAGCGCTCGGGGAACCAGAACACGATCGGAGCCAGCCTGACGGCAGGCCCTGGTCTGGATCTTTGAAAACAAGGGTGGCCCTTGAAAACTGTGCGAGCGCCCGAGACTCACTTACGAGTGAGGATCGGGAATGAATTCCAAGAGCAAAAGACAAACACTCATGAAGGGTTTGATTCTGGCTCAGAACGAACGTTAGCGGTGTGACTTAGGCATGCAAGTCGCGCGTGAAAGTCTTCGGACAAGTAAAGCGGCGAAAGGGTGCGTAACACGTAATCAATCTACCCTCGAGACTGGAATAGCCACTGGAAACGGTGGGTAAAACCGGATGGTCCACTGGGAGGCATCTCCTGGCTGGTAAACGGTGGCGTAAGCTGCTGCTCGGGGAGGAGGTTGCGGGCTATCAGCTAGTTGGTGAGGTAACGGCTCACCAAGGCGATGACGGCTACCGGGTCTGAGAGGAC
>JBBQCC010000277.1:0-6066 GCA_038318285.1 Planctomycetota bacterium
CCCGGGGATGCCGAAGCGTTACGTCCGGCCGGGCTCGAGGTGGATCGGAACAGTCAGCACCGTGCGCGCGGCATCGAACGACGG
Source organism: Planctomycetota bacterium (assembly GCA_038318285.1). Classification (GTDB taxonomy): domain Bacteria; phylum Planctomycetota; class UBA1135; order UBA1135; genus JAEUHZ01. The sequence goes on from JBBQCC010000277.1 coordinate 85, forward strand.
CTGGCCAGTGAAATGGGGTGGTCGTCCTGACAGCCGACGATCGACCAGCTCCTGTCCTTCATCGGGCGGTCGAACTCGATCACGAGTGGAGCAAGGGCCGGTCGGCTCGAAGGTGCTCGATCGGGGACGGCGTCACGAGGCAGGGATTGGAACGTCGAGTCCGCCCTGTCGGCGCCCCCGTGAACCACACCGCATCGAATCAGCGCGGCGTACCGGCTTTTCGCTCGGCCGCCACGCGCAGCACTTCCCGCGCGATCGCGCGCGCGATGATCTCGGCGCCCTCGGCATTCGGGTGCTCGAAGTCGACCGCGAGATCCTTCGGCCGGCGTCCGTCCGCTTGGAACTCGGGCACCGTGTCGATCGCGTCGAGCCCGTGCGCGCGCGCTGCGGTGATGACGCGCGCGTGCAGATCGCCCCAGCGGTAGCCGTCCCAGGTGGGCCCGGGCGGGAATGCGGGCAACGTCGCGACGACGACCGGGACGCCGCGCGCGCTCGCGGCGCGGTGCATCGACTCGAACGCGGTCTGCACCATCGCCCAGCCGTCGCCGTCCACGTCGTGCAGGTACTCGTAGGCGTCGTTGCCAAAGCTCGCCTTCGCACGCGCGAAGCGCCACGAATCGATGAGGCGCAGGAGGTGCGAGCGCTCCCACAACTCTGGCTGGCCGAACCAACGCGGCAACGCCTGCAGCGGCGCGATCTGCGGGTCGTTCAGGAAGTAGCCCACGACGACGACGTCGGGATCCAGAGGCAGAGCACGCCCTTCCAGCACGATCGCTTCGTCGGCGCTGTCATAGCCGCTGACGCCGAGGTTCAGCACCTCGACTGCGGTCGCGCCGAGCGCGGCGAGATCCTGCGCGAGGATGCGCTGCAACGCGGCGGGCCACGTACCGTCCTGCGGCGCGCCGTAGCCGAACGTCAGCGAATCGCCGATCGCCGCGACGCGAAACGTGCCGGCGGGTTTCGCGAACTCGACCTCGGGGCCGCGCTCGCCGAGTGCGTTGATCGACACTTCCGATCCGGCGTACACGCCGTGTGCGCCAGGGATCAGCTCGTAGGTCAAGCCCGCGATCGTCGCGCGCTGGTGGTAGTGCGTCGCGCCCGCCGGAAGGATCGTCGCGTCGAGCGGCAGGCGGTGTTGCACCGGGCGGAACAGACGCAGTCCGACTTCCGCGCCGACCAGCGAGAGCGTCACCGTGGCGAGGGCGATCAGCCCGGCGCGCGTGCCCTTCTTCATGCGCGGGCCCGCCCCCGAGCAACGGCGGGTCGGGAGCGCACGCGGCGCCACTGGGGTCGGTTCGTCATGAGGCCGACAGCCTACGCGCCCGCGGCCCGCGCTCCGACCCCCTCGCAGAGCACTCCGGGCAGCGCGGATCTGGCGCAACGAGGCCGACGCCGTATCGTGTTCCGCTTCATGATCGCCCTCTCCAACGTCTCGAAGCACTACGGCCGGCAACTGCTCTTCGTCGAGGCCTCCCTCCAGGTCGATCCGGGCGAGAAAGTCGGCCTCGTCGGACCGAACGGTTCGGGCAAGAGCACGCTGTTCCGCATGATCGCGGGCGAGGAAGCGCCCGACGACGGGCAGGTCTCGATCCCGAAGGGCCTGCGCATCGGCTGGTTCAAGCAGGACGCGGCCGACGTTTCGGGGCGTTCGGTGCTGGACGAGGCCATCGCCGGTTCAGGTCAGGCGGGCGAGTTGCACCACGAACTCGCGGACCTGGAACACGCGCTGTCGGATCCGGCGCGCGAGCACGAGATGGACGCGATCTTGGCGCGTTTCGGCGAGGTCCAGGAGCAGTACCAAGCGCTGGGCGGGTACGAACTCGAAGCGCGCGCGCGCACCGTGCTGGACGGCCTCGGATTCCGGCCCGACCAGATCGACGGCGACGTCGGCGCTCTGTCAGGCGGTTGGAAGATGCGCGTGTCGATGGCCAAGGTGCTGATCGGCGCGGCCAACGTGCTGCTGCTCGACGAGCCGACGAACCACCTCGACATCGAGTCGATCCTGTGGCTCGAGCACTACCTGCGCGACACCAGCGCCGCGATCGTGATGACCTGCCACGACCGCGACTTCATGAACCGCGTCGTCACGCGCCTCGTGGACATCGACGAGGGCGACCTCGTCTCGTACACGGGTGACTACGAGTACTACGAGCGCGAGCGCGCCGTCCGTGCCGCGCGTGACGAGGCCGCGTTCGCGCGCCAGCAGAAGATGCTGGAGAAAGAGGAGCGCTTCATCGCGCGCTTCGAGAAGCACGCCGCCAAGGCCGCGCAGGTGCAGTCACGCGTCAAGAAGCTCGACAAGATCGAGAAGCTGGAAGCGCCGAAGAAACGCGTCATCGTCCCCTTCGAGTTCCGTCCCCCGCCGCGCTCGGGCAACGACGTCGCGATGCTGAGCGGCGTGTCGAAGCGCTATGGCGATCACGTCCTGTACGACGGGTTCGACTTCGAGGTGCACCGCGGTGAGCGCTGGTGCGTCATGGGCGTGAACGGCGCGGGCAAGACGACGTTGCTCAAGATGGTCGCCGGAGTCCTGGAGCCCGACAGCGGCACCGTGCGCCTCGGCGCGTCGCTGAAATTAGGCTATTTCTCGCAGTCGGCGTTGGAGATCCTCGACGCGAACAAGACGATCTGGGAGGAGATCGACGGTCGCTTTCCGCAGGCCAACATCTCCGTGAAACGCAACCTGCTGGGCGCGTTCCAGTTCGGCGAGGACGACGTCACGAAGCGCATCCACATGCTGTCAGGCGGCGAACGCTCGCGCCTCGTGCTGGCGCAGATGCTGTTCGACCCGCCGAACTTTCTGGTCCTCGACGAACCCACGAACCACCTCGACCTCGCGACGAAGGAGATGCTCGTCCAGACGCTGCAGGGGTTCGGCGGCACGATGCTGTTCGTGTCGCACGACCGCACGTTCCTGAAGGGGCTGGCGACCCACGTGCTCGACCTGTCCGGCGACGGCGGACGCGGGCCGCTCGTCTTCCAGCACAGCTACTCGGACTGGGTCGAGCGCACAGGCCACGAAGCGCCCGGCGTGCACGCCTGATCGCGCGGCGACGCTCGCGACAGGTTCGCGGAGCAACGCTCGAACGACCGACGCCCGCGCTCACCATCTGGCGAGCGCGGGCGTCGACCTTCGGAACGTGTCGCAGCGGCCACGCCGCCGCAACTACTTCGCGGCCGGTGCGGCCGGCGGTTTCGCCGCCGACGGAGTCTCGGCGATCCACACGGCCATGTCGCTCGGACCGCGGTTGCCCCACAGGTAGTACGGGATCGCCGTCAGCGTCCCGACCTTGGTCTTGCCCGTCTCGTCGATGACGCGCTTGGCGCGCCCACGGATCACACGCGTGCCGCCCAGGATCGTCCCGGCGAACTCCACCGACAGGTCCGTTTCGCGCGGCAGCACGGCCGAACGCGCCGAACCGCCGTTGTCCACGCCTTCCAGGCAGTACACGAGCGGACCGCGCATCAGCGCCACGCGATCCTTGTTCGCGGCGATGCGCTCGTCGGCGTGCACGCGGCGGATGGGCGCGAAGAAGTGCAGGAAGAATCCGTCCGAGGTCTCGTACGCGCGTTCGAAGGGCACCCAGCCATCGGCGAACTCGTGGTCGTGCAGGTCGTGCTCCTGCTCCTTGAGGTCGTGCTTGACCATCGTGTCCACATTCCAACCCGGACGGCGCACCTTGATGTTCCAGGTCGCAGGCTTGTCGGAGTTCGTCACGGCGGAGACGCGTCCGGAGTTCGGCAGGTCCGACGTCATCTTCACGTCCACGAGTGCGCCAGCCAATTCGACCTGGAGATCGGCCGAGGCGAGCTGCAGCTGGTACAGCGTGTTGCCGTTCTGCGCGAAGATCATCCCCGGCACCTGCGGCCAGAAACGCGCGATGTTCGGCGGGCAACAGGCGCACTCGAACCAGGGCTTGCGCGCGTGCGTGCCGTCGCTCTCGAGCGGCTGGTCGTAGAAGAACTCGTCGCCGGCAATGTTCGTCGCGCCCGCGAGTTGGTTGTAGATCACGCGCTCGATCGCGTCGGCGTACTTCGACTCGCCGGTCATGAGCAGCATGCGTTGGCTCCACATCGCCAGCGCGATCCCGGCGCACGTCTCGCAGTACGCCGTCGCGTTCGGCAGGTCGAACGACTGCGTGATGCCCTCGTTCGACGCCGAGCTGCCGATGCCGCCGGTCAGATACGTCTTCGTGTCCCAAGCGTCGGCCCACAGCGTCTTGAGCGGCTCGACCAGCGTCGCGTCGGGCGCGAGCATCGCAACCTCGGCCGCGCCCGCGAAGAGGTAACCCGCGCGCACCGCGTGTCCGACGACGGACGTCTGCTGGCGGATCGGCATGTGGTCCTGCGCGTACTCGCCGTAGCGGTTCGTGCGCGCCGGATCGCCGCGGCGATCGATGAAGAACTGCGCCAGCTTCAGCCAGCGCGCCTCGCCGGTGTGCTTCGACAACTCGGCCAGCGCGAGCTCGATCTCGGGATGCCCCGCCACGTCCTGGCGTTTGTCGGGTCCAAAGGTCTGGTCGATCAGGGTCGCGAAGCGGATGCCCGCATCGAGCAGCTTCGTCTTGCCCGTTCCGCGCGCGTAGGCGATGCCGGCCTCGATCAGGTGCCCGGCACAGTACAGCTCGTGCCCGCCGGCCAGGTCCGCCCAACGCTCCTTGCCCGGCGTGAGCTGGACGTAGGTGTTCAGGTACCCGTCCGGCTTCTGCGCCGAGACGATCGTGTCGATGATCGCGTCCGCCTGGGACTCGAGCTCGGGCACCTTGACCGAGACGAGCGTCCAGCCGATCGCCTCGATCGTCTTGTAGACGTCCGAGTCGTCGAACAAGAGGCCCTTGCGCTCGCCCTTGGCCGAGCCGGCCGCGATGGCGAAGTTCGCGATGCGGCCCGTCTCCGCGCAGCTCTTCAGACAGTGCGGGATCGTGACGCGCGTGTTGGCCTGCAATTGCTCGACGAAGAACTCGTGGCTGACCCGCACGTGCTCGATCGGAATCGGTTCGAGTTGTCGATCGGGGGTTCCAAGGGCGGCGAGTGCGAGGAGGGCTGCGGGGATCATCGTTCCGTGTACGCGCGTTGAACGCGTCGGTTGGGGTCCATCTCTCGTCCGACCGGGGTTTTGGGCTCCGTGGACCGTCCCGGTCGGGCGCGCGGGTGCTGCATCACCGGCACCGAGCGCGACGTGGGCGAGCGGGCATCGTACCCGCCGCGCCCCGGGTCCTCCGAGCCTCTGGTGAATTCACGCGCAGCCACGGCGCGCAGACCGCACAGGCCGCGCGCTCCATCGCCCGAGTCAGACCCGTGGCTGTTTCCCCACGGCGCGTGTCACTTCGCGGGGCGACGCCAGAGCGTCTCGTCGTTGTCGCTGGAGCGCATACCCTGCCCGAGGTAGCCGACGTACTCCCAGCCGTCCGTGGCCAGCTTGGCGAGCGCCTTGGCGTCGACGTCGTCCTGCACCGAGTACTCCCACTTCATCGGTTTGGTGCTGTCCTTCTGGGCCAGCCCCAGCGCGAGGAACGTGACCGCGGCGAGGCCGAGGCCGGCCAGGAATGCGAGCGAGGAATTGCGCAGGAGCTGCATGGTTCGTGATCTCCGAGGATGGCGAGCAGGCGGCGGGAACCGGGGATCGTTCGCCTCGAAACCTGCTCGACGGACACGGCGAGTCTAGTCGGCGAGCGTCCGATTGCACCCCAGTGCTCTTCACAGAGCGTGGGGAGGAATCACGCGCTCTCGCGACGCGAGGCGTCGCCACATGGATCGGAGAGCCCGTACGCTCGACTTCCTCGCGGGCAATCAGCGTCCGCTGTAGCGATCGTCGAACCACGGTTCCGCGGTGTTCGAGTAGCCGCGGACCTCCCAGAATCCCGGTCGATCGCGCTCGAGGAATTCGATCTTCCGAATCCACTTGGCGCCTTTCCACGCGTACAGGCGCGGCGTGATCATGCGACACGGTCCGCCGTGCTCGACCGGCAGCGGTTCGCCCTG
>JBBQCC010000278.1:0-5988 GCA_038318285.1 Planctomycetota bacterium
CTCGAACCAGTAGCGCACGGGACCATCCTGGACTCCGGCCGCGTACGTGATCTCGCTCTTCTTGCCGCCGTCCGGGTACCACTCTCGCGCGAGACCGTCCGTCTTGCCGCCCGTGTAGTGCGTCTCCGAGATCAACTGCCCGTCCGCCGAACGCACGCTGCGCACGCCCTGGAGGTCGCCGTGCGCGTACTCCTCGCGGATCTCCTGACCGGCCTCATCGTGGCGCAGCCACGGTCCGTCCTCGCGGCCATCGACGTAGCGGCCGTGCTGCGCGACCTTCCCGTCGGCGTCGTACTCGATCCACTCGCCGTCGCGCTCGCCCTGCGCGTAGTTGCCGCGCGAGGCGATGCGACCGCCGCGCGTACAGTGGATCGCCTCACCGTGTTGACGGCCCGCCTTCCACTCGGTGATCGAGCGCAGCGCGCCGTTCGGCCACCACTCGAGCGCACGTCCGTCGAAGGTGCCGTCGGCGTACTCGCGCAGGATCTTCGGCGTGCCCTCCTCGAACCACGTCGTCCACGTGCCGACGCGCAGGTCGTTCTGCCACATTCCTGCACTGCGCAGGAATCCGGTCGCGTGCCACTCCTGCGTCAAGCCGTCTTGATGGCCTTCGCGCCACGTACGCGAAACGGCGAGGCTGCCGTTCTCGTGCCAGCGCAGGTCCGGGCCGTGATCGACTTGGGTGCCGGCGCGCACGTAGCTGACGCGCAGCGGAGAGCCATCTGCGCCGACGCGCAGGATGCGTTCGACAGGCGCGCCTTCGAACGAGGTGATCGGCTCCGGCAGCGCGCGCACGGGGAGCTGCGTCGAGCGTTCGGGGGTCGGGACGACGGGCGCCGGCGGCGCACTCTCCGGAAACGACAGGTCCGCAAACGCGGCGTCGGGAGTGCTCGCGACGGGTTGTGGCGGCGACTGGACCGCGAACACAGGGCTCGCGCCGAGGCAAAACAGCAGGACGAACATCAGGCGCGCTGGCGTTCGATCGAGGACATCGCCGCGGCGGCTGCGTTGCACAGATCGCCGTCGTCGTCGTGCAGGAGGTCCATCAGCGCCGGCACGGCCGACTGTGCCGGCGGGCCGATCCGCGCCAGCGAGTGACAGGCCATGACTTTGTCGCGCACGCCGCCGCTCTCGAGCTGCGCGATCAGCGCCCGGACCTCCGCCGTCGGCGCCGCGTCCACATCCTTCTTCTTGAAGCGGTCGAAGAGTCCCATGGCGCACAGCTTAGCCGAGCCGACCGGGCCGCGTCAGGCGTCGCCGTCAGCTGTCGCCCTGCGGCGCGACGGACTCCTCGGGTGACGCGGGCAGCCGGCTCGCGAGCCGCCGCGCGAGGTCCTTGATCGTGGCCGGCCCGTGCCCGGCGTAGTGGTTGTTCGCGTACGCGAACGTCTCGCGCGTCTTCGGCAAGATCGCGGCCAGGAGGTCGGCCCAGCGCTCCAGGCTCTCGCTCTTGTCGAGCACGATCTCGTCGAACGTCTGGGTGCGCGCCTCGACGGCCTTGCGATCGCCGATCAGCCGCGCGTAGGAGAAGTCGGTCGTGACCAGCTCGAACTGGCGTGCGAGGTCGGCCGGATGCGGCATGTAGACGAGGTCGACGAGTACGAACGCCACACGGTGCGTCGTGAGGATCTGCAGAAGCTCCGTGCCGATCCAGGCCTTGTTGCGCACTTCGACGGCGTAGCGGAAGTCCTGCGGCAGTCGCGCGAGGAACGCTTCGAGCCGCGCCAAGAACGGCGCGGAGCTCGCGAACGCCGTCCGGTTGAAGTACGGGAACTGCAGGACCAGCGGACCAGCTCGATCGCCCAGCTCGCGCATGACCTCGAGGAAACGTTCGAGTTCCGCGCCCACGTGTTCGAGTGCCAGCACCTTGTCGCCGTCGGGGTGTGGACCTTCGCCCGCGTGCACGATCGAGCGCGGGAACTTGGCCGACAGAGTGAATCCCGCCGGCGTCTTGGCGCGCCAGCCGCGCACCATCGACGTGCTCGGCACGCGGTAGTAGGTCGTGTCGGCTTCGACCGTCGCGAACTGCGTCGCGTACAGGCTCAACATGTCCGCGGGCTTCGTCCCCGCCGGATAGAACGGGCCGATCCAACCCTTCTCGGACCAACTCGAGGTCCCGAACCGGAACCGACCGCTCACGCAGGCGACTCCGATGCGCCGGCACGTTGCGTGGATGTCGCATCGGGGCGCGTGCGATCGGGACCGACGCCGAAGGTCTCGCCGGGGTTCACGAAGCGCTCGGCCTCCAGATCGTGCTGGCGATCGTGCAGTTCCTTGTAGCGTCCGCCGGCCGCGAGCAACTCCGTGTGCGTGCCGCGCTCGACGATGCGACCCTTTTCGAGCACGAGGATCCGGTCGGCAGTTCGGATCGTGGACAGCCGGTGCGCGATGACGAACGTCGTGCGGCTCTGGCGCAGCGTCTGCAGGCCGTCCTGGATCAGGGCCTCGCTCTCGCTGTCCAGAGACGACGTCGCCTCGTCGAGGATCAGGATGCGCGGCTTGGCCAGCAGCGCCCGCGCGATCGCGACGCGTTGGCGTTGACCGCCGGAGAGCTTGACGCCGCGCTCGCCCACGATCGTGTCGAAGCCCAGCGGGAATTCCGACACGAACTGCGTGCAGTTCGCGAGGCGACAGGCTTCCTCGACCTCCGCGCGCGTTGCGTCGGGTCGCGCGAACGCGACGTTTTCCGCGACGGTCCCGTCGAACAGGAAGTTGTCCTGCAGCACGATGCCGAGGTGCTTGCGCCACTCACGCAGGCGAATGTTGCCCAGTTCGCGCCCGTCGACCAGGATGCGGCCCGCGAGCGGGCGATTGAACGCCATGACGAGGCTGACGAGCGTGCTCTTGCCGGAACCGCTCGAGCCGACGAGCGCCGTCGTCGAACCCGCCTCGGCGTGGAACGAGATGTCCTGCAGCACCAGCTTCCCGGGCACGTACTCGAACGACACGTTCTCGAACTCGACCTCACCGCGCACGTCGTCGAGGTTCTCGCGCTGATCGTCACCGGCGTCCTCGGTCGGAACGGACAGGATCTCGCGGATGCGGTCGAGCCCGGCCAGCGCGTCGGTGATCTGCGTGCCCACGGATGCGATCGACACGACCGGCGCCACGACGAGGCCGATGAACACGAGGTACGTGACGAAGTCGCCGATGGACATCGCGCCAGCCAGGATGGATTTCCCGCCGACGACCGCCACCACCACGCCGATCACACCGACGAGCGCCGAAGCGACCGCCGTCGTGGCCGAAACGCCCGTCATGGATCGGCGCACATTGTCGAACAGGCGCCCGGCATTGCGCTGGAACACGAGTTCCTCGGCCGGCTCGGCCGTGTAGGCCTTCACGACGCGGATGCCGCCCAGCGTCTGCGCCAGACGGCCGGTGATCTCCGCGATGATCTGACCACGTTCGCGGAACAGCGGACGCAGCACACGGAACGCCCAGGCCATGCCCGCGCCGAACAGCGTGATGACCGCCAGGATGACCAGCGTCAGCTTCCAGTTCAGCCAGAACAGCACTGCCAGGCCCAGCACCGCCGACACGACGCCGCCGACGAGTTGCACGATTCCCGTGCCGACGAGATTTCGAATGCCCTCGGCGTCGTTCATGATCCGCGAGATCAGAACGCCCGTCTGCGTCGCATCGAAGCTGCGCACGGGCAGCCGCGCGACGTGCGCCTGCACGACCTGGCGCATGTCGTTGATCGCGCGCTGCGCCGCGACGCCGAGCACCTGTGACAGCGCGAACCCGGTGCCCGACTGGATCAGCGTCGCGAGTCCGCCGGCGAGCGCGATCGGCCACAGCAGTTCCGCGCGACCCTTGCCGATCACCTCGTCGAGCAAGTACTTGGGTGCGAGCGGCAGGACGAGGCCGGCCAGCCGACTGACGAGCATCAGGCCGAAGCCCAGCGCGAGCCGACTGCGGTGTGCGGCGAGCAGCTCGCGCAGCTGGATCCAGCTCTCTGACCACTTCACCTTCGGCTTCTTGGGCAATTTCTCGGGCGTCTTCTCGCGCGGGATCCCTGCGGACTTCTCGCCAGCTGTGGCAGAAGCCGAACTCGGACGGGCGACCTCGTGCGCACGGGCGGAGCTTCGTTCGGTCGTGTTCGCGGCCATCAGACGCGCAACCAGTCCGCGCGCCAGTGCACGACGGCGCGCTTGATGTCGGAGGGCCGGGCGAACTCGCCGCGCGCGACGCGGTCCACCAGCTCGGGCAGCTCCGCGTCGCTCGCGAAGCGCAACGCGACCAGGTCGCGCAGTTCGATGGCCTCGATGGCATCTCGCCGGCCCTCGCCCAGCAGGCGCACGAGTCGCGTGTGCATCTCCAAGCGGATCACGCGGTCCTGCACGATCTGCGCAGAGCGCCGCGCGACGAACAACACCACCAGGATCGCCGTCGCAACCACGGTCGACCAAGCGCCGTCCCAACTCGGCGCGGCACCGAACTCCCAGCCACGGCGGCACGCTTCCGCGGCGAGCACCACCGCGGCGGTCAGGTAGAGCGCGCTCGGGAACGAGCGGTGATTCGCGAAGTTCTGGGTTCGTGCTGTCATCGGGCGCTCCCGCGCGGCGGTCTGTGGATCAGACCTCGACGCGCTTCAGGACGGCGACGGTCTCGACGTGCATCGTCTGCGGGAACAGGTCGAGCACCGTCAGGCTCTCGACGGCGTAGCCGCGGTCGACGAGACCACGCACGTCACGCGCGAGCGTCGCGGGATCGCACGAAACGTAGCGGATTTCTGGAGCGGCGATCGCGGCCAGCGCTTCGACGACCAGCAGTCCTGCGCCCGTCCGCGGCGGATCGAGCAGGACGAACTCCGGCCCGAGCTTCTTGCCCAGCGCGAGCCATTTCCCCACGTCGCTGGCGTGCGCCTGAACGCCGGTGCGTCCCGCGCGCAGCGCGTTGGCCTTCAGGTGCTCGACCGCGCGCGCGTCCTCTTCCACCGACATGACGAGGTCGAAGCGTCGCGCGAGCGGCAGGCTGAACGTCCCCGCGCCGGCGTACAGGTCGAAGGCCAGCCCGCCGGGAACGCCCGCAGTCGCGCGCTCGACGAGGGTCATGAGCAGCGCGCGGTTCGCCTGAAAGAATCCGCGCGCGTCGGACGTGACCTCGAGCCCCGCGATCCCGTGCGTGACGGCCGCGTCGGCACCGACCGTGCGACCGGCTGCGTCCGCGAAGACGACCGCTGCATCCGCGTCGCCAGCCGAGACGTGGATCGTGTGAGCGTCGCCTGGGATCGCGCGAGCGCCGCTGGCCAGCTCGCGCAGCTTCGATTCGAGCTCGGGGACGAGAACCGGGCACTCGCGCACGGGCTCGACGTCGTGCGAGCGCACGCGGAAGAGTCCCGGTGCGGCAGCCCCAGATGCGCGCGTGACCTGGAACTCGGCGCGCGTGCGCCAGCCGTACTCGGGCGAACCGAGGACTTCGATCTCGAACTCGGGGACGTAGCTGGCCACGGAGCGCAGTGCGTCGAGCAGCAGCCCGCGCTTCGCAGCCAGTTGCGCCGGGTACGCGAGGTGCTGCAGCGCGCAGCCGCCGCACGCGCCGAAGTGCGCGCAGCGTGGCACCGTGCGATCGGGCGAGGGTTCCAGCAGCTCCTCGACGACGGCTTCGGCGTGTCGCTTGGCCTGCCGCACGACGCGCGCGCGCACGCGATCGCCGGGCAGCGCGCCTTGCACGAAGACCACGCGGCCGTCGACTCGGGCCAGTCCTGCGCCGCTGGCGACCAGGCGCTCGATGATCGCTTCGAGGGTACTTCCGGCTTCGGACGCGGTGGGCTCCATCGGGTGAGAGTAGCGCGCCGACCCCGAACCGCGATGCGTCCCGCTCCTTTCCGACCCACCGGACAGGCCGGGAGGTTCCGCGCGCCCGTGGCATCGGCACCGCGCTAGCGCGGCATCGGCACCGCGCTAGCGCGGCATCGGCACCGCGCCCGCGCGGCATCAGCACCGCGCTAGCGCGGCATCAGCACCGCGCTCGCGCGGCATC
>JBBQCC010000279.1:0-5974 GCA_038318285.1 Planctomycetota bacterium
CGCTGAACACGGACCGCTGGCGTCACTTCGATCGCGTTGCGTGTTCCGGCCGCAGCGCGAGCCAGACCGCGACGCACACGACGAAGATGGCGATGACGACGGCCATTCCGAGGCCCATCCCCGAGATCCAGATGCCGATGCTCGCTCCGAACGTCATCGACGAGATCGCGAACAGCTTCGCCTTCCGCGACACGATTCCGTGATCGAACCAAGCCCGTAGCGGAGGGCCGACCCTGGGGTGCGCGAGCAGCTTGTGGCGCATGGCCGGATCGCCGTGTGCGAAGGCCATCGCGGCCAGGATCCAGAAAGGCACCGTCGGCAGGATCGGCAGGCCCAGACCCACGAGACCGATCGCCATCAGCGCGAATCCCACGCTGCGCCAGAACCACGCCTTCCGCCCCCGTCGCTGGTCCGGCGCCGATTCCGCGGTGCGCACGTCGCTCGTCGTGTCGGGGGGCGTCGGCATCGGCGCTGGGCATCCTAGGCGCGACCGCGTAACGGCGGCCATGGTTCGCCCGACGCTCGGGTTCGATGACCGTTCATCGAGCACTCATCGGGCGCCGATCCTGCGTTGACTTGGCTGCGCAAAGATTCGATCTTCGGAACGCGCTCATGGGGCGCCTCGGCATGCCGCATTCGACGCTCTCGAACCTGCGCTTCCTCTACTTCGTCCGGAATCTCGCGCGTTTCGCGATCCCGGGCGCGTGGTTCCGTTCGCGACTCGCTCCGACGCTGACGCAGCTCGACCACGAAGACCTGCGGCACGTGACGACGCGCGCGGCGTACTACAACCGCGTTCACGGGCACTTGGAGCTCGGGGAAGCCGCGAGCCCGTGGCGCTGGTCGGCGTTTCGCAAGCAGCGCAACTACTGCTTCGACCTCCTGGAGCACTTGCGCGCGTTCGATCCGGATCTGCGCCTCCACTACCGCTTCGGTGACGACACGCGCGTGCCCGACGTCCCGACGATCGTGAAGGCGCGCCCGATCGCGGGCGACAACGCGAACGCGGTGCTGTTCAAACTCAACAAGATTCGGCACTTCCGCTTCGTGCACGACCGCGTGCCTTTCGCGCGCAAGCGCGACCAGGTCGTGTGGCGCGGCAAGGGCCGACAACCGCACCGCGAGGTGCTCCTGGCCGCGTGTCATGGCCGCCCGGGCTGCGACGTGGCGCGCGTGGACGCACCCGGCGGAAACGATCGGTGGACGGCGCCGCGCATGTCGATCGAAGAACAGTTGGCGTCGAAGTTCGTGCTGTCCGTCGAAGGCAACGACGTCGCGACGAACCTCAAGTGGATCTTCTCGTCGAACTCCGCCTGCATGATGCGCCGACCGCAGCTCGAATCGTGGTTCCAGGAGGGCACGTTGGTGCCCGAGCACCACTACATCGAGCTGGCGGACGACTTCTCCGACGTAGAGGACAAGGTGCGCTTCTACTCCCGGCGGACCGACCTCGCCGAGCACATCGTGCGCAACGCGCAGGCGCACTCGGTGCAGTTCCGCGACGAACGGCGCGAGCGCGCGATCTCGCTGCTCGTGCTGCTGCGCTACTTCGAGGCTTCGGGGCAGATCGCGCCCGGCACGTTCGGCGCGCGTGTTCCCCCCGAGTTCGCCCCGGTCGCCGCGCACCCGGCAACGCAGGCGCTCGCGCGCGAGTCTTGAGCGCGCACGGTCTTCAACGCAACGCGAGGGCGAAGTCCAAGTCGACGAGAGGCTGCGATTGCCGCAGGTCGACCTCGAAACCGCCCGGCGGTTCTCCGGCGATCGCATCGCCGACGGGGGACTGCATTCGCAGCCGGTAGACATCCGGGCGGGTCACGACGGCGATGCGCACGCCGCCCAACTCGACAAGCGAGACCTGATTCGGCGGAGCATCCAAGAAGAAGCGCGCGACCCACTTCGGCTCGGGATGCACGCGGAGACGAACGACCGTACACGGGACCGTCACATCCTGCTCGATGCGATCCGCGCTCACGGAGAACCGTCCCAACTCGACGTTCGGCAAGTGGGCGCTGGAACGCACGACCCAGTCTCCGCGCGGAAGTTCGATGCGGAATCGCCCGGATGCATCGGCCATCGTGACGTGCTGGAAGCCGTGGTCGAGTTCGTCGAACTCGAGCTGTGCCGGCAGTTCGAGCGCTTCGCCGGAACGCACACGTACGCTTCCGGTCCATACGGCGAAGGGTTGCGCGCTGCCGAGGTCGACCTCGAGCGTCTCACCCCGTTCGAGCACGAAACGTGCGCGGTTCGTGCGCCAGCGGGCCTGAGCTGGATCCGCGACGTTCTGGCTCAGGATCACGAAGCCCGGTGCGAGCCGCTCGAACCGGTAGCGACCCTGCGCGTCTGCTCGCGCGTAGCGCGCATACGCAAGTCCACCCTGCACTTGACACGAAGCGTAGACCTCCGCGTCGGGCCACGGGGCGCCGCTCGAGTCGTACACGACGCCGTGAACGATGCCTGTGCCGACGCGCAAGATGACGCGACGGTTCGCCTGCCCAGCGCGCAACTGCCCGGATCCGTCCACCGTCCACGCGGTCTCGGGCCAGGCGCGCACCCAATAATCCCCTTCGTCCAGCGTTTCGAAGCGCGCGATCCCGTCCACTCCGGTCCACAGGCGCCGCTCGAGGCCAGGAAAATCCTCGAGGCGCGCCGCCCTCGTCGGCCAAATCGCGATCGGGACTCCAGCGACGGGTGACTCGTCGGCGAGAACGATCACTTCGAGCACGCCTTCTGGCGTGGGGATCGACGGCGCGAAGACCTGCTGCCATCCCGGTGGCCGCAGCTTGCCGGGCTTCGCGTCGATCGGCGTGCGGGGTTGGGTGTCCGCCGCTGCTTCCGGTGGCGCGACCGATTCGACGCGCACGGTTCGGCCCGGTTCTCCCAGGGAGGCCAGCTCGGGGAGCGGCGCAGTCTCGGCGACGACGGTCGGGAGTGCGACCGCCGGTGGTTCGCTTGCGCCGCGGTCCGAGCGTAGGACGAGCACGACGACGAGGGCGAGCAGCGTCCCCGCGATCGCCACCAACGCGCGGGATGGGAAGCGTGCGTTCGGCATGGCGGGAGGAGAGCGTACCGGAAGGTCCGTGTTCGCCTGGGCGCAGGCTTGGGCGACCGCGCCACATCGGGCATCAGCACGAGAGGAAGTTTGATTCCGCACCGATTCTCGTCAGGGGCACGCGCCCGACCTGCAGCACCGGACGAGGCTGTGGCATGCTCAGGGCGTGGCCGAGTTGGATGAATCACCGCGGAATGGCGGAGTGCCGAGGGGCGGAAGCGCGCCGCGAGCTGGGACGGTCGAGAGTTGGTGCGCCGACCTCGTCCTGGCGACCGATGCGCGTGCGAAGTTCGATCCGCCCGCGCCGCCGACGCTCGACGACGAATCGAGTTGGGACACGGACTTCGTGGCGCTGCGCATCGCGGCTCCCGGCCGTCCGGACCATCTGCGCATGGTCGCGCGCGCGCCGGGCGTGCCGCGACCCGAATCGCTGAAGAATCCGACGGCGCGCGCGCGCCTCTTCCTGACGTTCGCGCACCACGAACTGCAAGCGGCCGAGCTGTTCGCCTGGGCCGTACTTGCGTTCCCGGATGCGCCGCGTGCGTTTCGTGTCGGGCTCGTGCGGCTCGCGCAGGAAGAGCTCGCGCACCGGCGCGCGTACGTCGCGCACGCGGCGCGGCTCGGGCTCGAGGACGGCGCCGCCCGGGTGCGCGATTGGTTCTGGGCGCGCGTCGGGTCGTGCGCGGATCCGGCGGCCTTCACGGCGTTGCAGGGCCTGGGTCTGGAAGGCGCGAACTTGGAGCATTCCGCGCGCTATTCGCGCTGGTTTCGCGAGTTCGGCGACGAAGTCGGCGCGCGCATCCTGGACGCCGTCGAAGCCGACGAGATCGCACACGTGGCGTTCGCGGTGCGCTGGTTCGCGCACTTCACCGGGGCGCCGCTCGACTACGACCGCTGGCGTGCCGCGCTGCCGCCGCCACTCACGCCGGCCTTGATGCAGGGTCGGCCGCTCAACTTGGAGGCGCGTCGACGGGCGGGCCTGGACGAGGCGTTCTTGGCCCGCTTGGCGAGCGAACCGGATCCGGGCGCGAGGCGAGGCGAATGAGCGCGCGTTCCGATGCGCCGCCGCGCGCGTGGGTGCTGAACCTGGATGCCGAGCACGAACTCGAAGCCGTTCTGCGCTACGCCCCGACCGATCGGATGCGCGCGAACGTCGCGCGCGAGAGTCGCCGGCTGATCGGCCCGCTGGTCGCGCCGCACGACGTCGTCGTGACCGAGGAGGAACTCGCGCGCGGCGGCCACCTGACGGAGCGCGCGCATGGGCTGGAAGGACTGGCCTGGTCGCCGACGCCGCGCGCGCGCAACCTCCTCGCGGCGGCGGGTGCGCGCGTCGCCGAATCGCCGACGCTGGCGGTGCTGCGCACGGTCAATGCGCGACCGTTCGCGGCGGCGGTGCGCGCGCCGCTCGCGCTGTCCAGCTTTGCGAAGCACGTGGCGACCGACGCGGAGGCCGTCCTGGCCCGACTCGCCCAGCCGGCGGAGCTGGGTTGGTTGGTCCGGCGCACGTTCGGGGCGGCCGGCCGCGGTCGCCGCCGGATCGCCGCGGGCCGACCGTCGGAGGCCGAAATCGCCTGGATTCAGGCCGGTTTGCGCTTCGGGCCGCTCGTCATCGAGCCCTGGGTCGAGGTGTTGCGCGAGCACACCCGGTCGGGCTGGGTCGGACGCGACGGCAAGGTTTCGATCTCGGTGCCGTGCTTCCAGGAAGTGAACGCGCACGGGGCGTGGACGGATACGGCGCGCGCACCGGTCGAGGACATCTCTGCGGGGGACGACGCGCGCTTGGAGGCGGCTTGTGCCGCGGCGGGTGCCGCACTCGCCGCCGCCGGCTACTTCGGCCCGTTCGGCATCGACGCGTATCAGCATCGTTCGGCGGATGGGATCGGTGTCGTGCTCAACCCGCTGAGCGAGATCAACGCGCGTTTCACGATGGACTGGGCGACGGCGATGGCGGCCGATCCGGGTTCGGGTGCGGCGCGGTCCCGACTCGACGAGTTGGTGCTGCGCACGCGGCGAGCCTGATCTCGCCGGAACGCTCGGGAACGTGACTGTTCCTCGCAGACGCTGTGCTCCAGCGGCAGAATGGCGCGAGATCGGCCCGACCCGCTCGCTCTCCGTTCGGAATGCGACGGCGGTCGGGCGAAGGACTCGCGCCGGGGACACCATCGCCATGACCACTGCCAACGACCGAACTGCGATCGACACGATCCGGACCCTGGCCATGGACGCCGTCCAGAAAGCGAACAGCGGTCACCCCGGAACGCCGATGGCGATGGCGCCCGTCACCTACCAGCTCTGGAACCACCACCTCCGGTTCGACCCGGAGGATCCCATCTGGCCGAACCGCGACCGGTTCGTCCTCTCGATGGGCCACGCGTCGATGCTCCTCTACTCGATGCTCCACCTCGCGCAGGTGAAGGCCGTCAACTCGAAGTACGAGAGCGTCGGCGAGGTGAGCGTGAAGCTCGACGACATCAAGCGCTTCCGCCAGCTCGACAGCCGATGCCCGGGCCACCCGGAGTACCGCTGGACCAGCGGCGTCGAGACGACGACCGGCCCGCTCGGTCAGGGCTTCGCGACGAGCGTCGGCATGGCGATCGCCGGCAAGTGGATGGCCGCGCACTTCAACCGGCCGGGCTTCTCGATGTTCGACTACGACGTCTACGCCCTCGGCGGTGACGGCTGCATGATGGAGGGCGCCGCGAGCGAGGCCGCGAGCCTCGCGGGGCACCTCGAGCTCGAGAACCTCTGCTGGATCTACGACAACAACAAGATCACGATCGAGGGCTCGACGAAGCTCGCGTTCACGGAGGACGTGGCGACGCGCTTCATGGCCTACGGCTGGAACGTGACGCGCGTCGGCGACGCGAACGACCTCGACATGCTCGAGCGCGCGTTCAAGCTGTTCCGCGCGACCCGCGGGCGGCC
>JBBQCC010000280.1:0-5953 GCA_038318285.1 Planctomycetota bacterium
CAGGTGGGCGCGGAACGCTGTGGACTCTCGTCCGTTCGCAGCGCTTCCCACCGTCTCCACCCTTGCGCCAGCAACTCCGAGTACCACCTCGGCATGGCGCAGTGCGCATACGCCGCGACGCTGAAGAGCGAGCGCAGCTACGGCGAACTCGAGTACGAGACCGTAGATTCGTGGTCCCGCACGCGACGTGTGGTGCTGCGCGCCGAGCATTCGGCGCGCGGTGACAACCCGCGCTACGTCGTGTCGTCGATCCCTGTGGCGCAAGTCGGCGCGCAGTAGCTGTACGAGAAGATCTACTGCGCTCGCGGCGATATGGAGAACCGGATCAAGGAGCAACAGCTCGGGCTCTTCGCCGATCGCGCCAGCGCGCACACGATGGCCGCGAACCAAGTGCGTTTGTATTGCGCTTCGATCGCCTACACGCTGATGGAGGCGCTACGCCGAATCGGTCTCGTCGGAACGGAACTGGCGCGGGCTCAGTGCGACACGATTCGTGTCCGCTTGCTGAAAGTCGGCGCGCAGATCCGCACCAGCGTGCGCCGCGTGTGGATGTCGCTCAGTCAAGCCTTCCCGCTGCAGCAGCTCTTCGCGGAAGTGCTGGCGAGGCTTCGCAGACCACCGATCGCGACGACCTGATCGGTCGAGCCGTGCGAAGAGTGGTAGGGATCGCAGGATCTTCGGCGGCTTCGTAGCCGTCGACAAGGAACGAGAGTGGTCGGCGCCCCGACGAGTCGGCCCGAGTTTGATTCCGCGCACATGTCGACCGCTTGCGGGGGTCCCGGACGCGATCCGCGCCCAACCCAAGGCCGACGACGCGATCGACGTGCCGGATTCAATCCGAGTCAGCGACGTGGTGAGAGGTGCGGGCTAGCGCCCCACTGGAAGTGAACTGCGCATCACGCGCACCGCGACATTCGATCAGGGCACGCTCGCTCGTGCGCGGTGACAAGTGCTCGCCGAGTTCGCCATCCGCGTCGCGGAAGACCGCAGGAACGCCCGCTGAGGTAGCGCGACTCGCGGTCTTGTTCGATTGGCTTGGGCACTCAGGCCGTGGCCGTAACCACAGCCCTTCGTTTCGCACCTCGCGACAGCGAGACCTCGAGCCCGCGCGGCGACCGGACGCCTCGGCTCGATGATGAATCTGCGCGCGCTGAGAGCCCGTGGCGCTCTCGCGCCGCACGGGGCCCGCGCAGAGCCAGCGAGCTCAAGCGGTCGGTTGCATCGAGTTCGGCATCCGCAGCCCGAAGTGCCGGCACGAACACCCGGCAGATCGGGGACTGCATCTGTGCTGATTCAAATCCCGGTCGAGCAACGCCTGGCTGACCGGCGGACTGCGTCTCTCGATCCAGCACCGGCGTCCGGTCCCACGCAGCACTTCGCGCAGGCCTGCAGGCAACGCCTCGAGCGAGCCATCGAGCGCTCGCCCCGCATTCCGACACGCGAGCCGTGCGGATGGGATGACGCTGCAGGCCGAGAAGAAGCACTCAGGGCAAGTAGCGCATCAATCGATTCGACAGCGCGCGCGTCGCCCAGTCGGGCAACTTCCCCCACGTCTCGCGCAGCTTCTCGGTCTTCGGATTGCTGGGGTTGAAGCTGGGCAGGCCGGCGCTCTTAACGAGCTTGTAGCGATACTCCAGCGTGCGCGGCTCGAATCCCTGGTTCTTCTTGAACTGGTACGGCCCCGACCCGACGCGGCTGCGGCCCAGGTCGAAGCGCTTCAGCCCACGGCGCACGCACATCTCCTGCAAGCGCGTCACGAGGAAGTTCGTCACATTGAACGCGCGGTTGCCGTCGTCGGTGACGCCGATGTAGTAGAAGTCGAGCTTGTCGCCGTGCAAGAACGACATCGTCGCGGCCAGCGGTTGCGACGAACCGAGGGACGCCGCACGCGCGACGTGCACGATCACGCCCGCGCCCAGCTCCTCGATCAGCGCGTGGTACCAAGCGCGCGGGAGCGCCGGCGAACCCAGGTGTTTCTTGCTGCGGTGAAACAGCTCGTAGAGGTCGTCTGCGTACCACGGGCCCTCGCTGATCGAGAGTCCATTGCGCTCGATCGTCTTGCGCACCTCGGCGCGCGCGCGCTTGGGCATGCGCGTCCAGATCTCACCCTCGTCGTCGGGCAGATCCTGCACGAACGCGGCGTACAGATCCGATCCGATGAAGCCCGGCACGCCCGGATCGCGTTCGCAGCGCAGTTCGAGGCGGCCGACGCGCTCCGACTCCGCCAAAGCCGCGGCGGATTCGACCAAGGCGAGGCGCACGGCGCGTGCGTTGTCGTCGTCGCCGCCGAGCACGGCTGGACCTCCGTACACGCCGTAGGGCATGGAAATGAGGTGCCGCGCGAGCGTCGGCGTGCGACACAGCATGAGCGGCAACACGCCGACCAGCTCGCCGCCGGCGAACGCGCCCAGGCTGCGCGGCTCGTGATGGAACACGCGCTCGACAGCGCGCTCCCAACCGGCCAAGTGGAAAAAGGACGCATCAGCGGACGCGTGCACGACACGGTCGCGGGCCGCGTCGTCGGAACGCCTGAGCGCGCGCACGGTGAGCGCGCCGACGCGCGCATCCACGCGCAGGGTGCCCGTGTCGACGCGCGTATCCGCGCGCAGAGGCTCGCTCACGCCGTCTCCGTGCGGCGCGCTCGCGTCGGCATCCCCCGCACGGCCCACCGTTACGCTCGTGCGTGCAGCGTCGGCGCCCGCGTCATCCGCCGAGCGTCGCGTTTCCATCATCGTTCCGCGCGTCATCGTCCCCCTCGTGGACCTTCTCGACGCGGTATTCGCGGACGTTGCGTGCTCGCGTGTAGATGATGATCTCGCCGACGAGCCCGAAGCCGATCACCTGCACACCCAGCACCGCGAACAGGATGCCCACCAGGAACAAGGGCCGACCGAAGTTCACCCCGAGCCCGCCGATCAATCCCTGGACGATCAACGTCGTGCACAGAAGACCGCCGAGCAGGAGGAACGCCCCGCCGACCGCACCGAAAAAGCGCAGCGGCTTCAGCGTGAACTTGGACAGGAAGACGACGCCCAGAACGTCGAGCGCGCGGCGCACGTACACGCCCGGCCCGAAGAATCCCTTGCCGCCCCATTCCTTCAGGTGTCGGACCTGGAGCTCCACGACCTTGAAGCCATGTCGCGCAGCGATCGCCGGGAGGAATCGGTACATGTCCCCGTGGATGGAAATGTCACGCAGGACCTCGCGCCGCATCGCCCGGAACGTGCAGTTCAGGTCGTGGAAGGGCGCGTGCATCATCCAGCGCATGACCTGGTTGAACGCGGCCGATTGGATGCGGTTCAGCACCGGGTCGATGCGCGGGTGACGCCAGGGCGACACCACGTCGGCGCCGGCGTCGATCGCGGCCAGCATGTTCGCCAGCTCGTACGGGTCGATCTGCACGTATTGCGGCGACGTGACGACGATGCGGCCGCGCGAGCGCTGCAGTCCGGTCGCGAGGCACATCGACTCGCCGAACGCCTGCTGGAGCGCGATCGCGACCACCATGCCCGGTCTTTCCTGTGCCAGCGCCTCGGCTTCCTGCCAGGCACGACCGCGGACGCCGTCGAAAATCAGCAAGAACTCGTGGCTGCGACCCAGTCGTTCCAGTTCGGCCGACAGCGCCGTCACGACGTCGCGCACGCGTCCGTCGCCGGTCGAGATCGGGACGATGACGGAGACTTCGGGTGCGCCACCGCTCGCGACTGGTACCGGCGGCGCGGATTCGGCGGGCGCGCGCTTGGGAGCGCGATTCTTCGGCTTGCGCGCTGTCGCTTCGGGTGCGCCCTCGGACGACGTGGGCAGGCTCCGGCCTTCGGCCGCGTTACCCGTATCCGCGTCCGCGGCACCGGCCAGAACGGGCAACACGGGAGTCTCGTCGGGAACGGAACTCATCGTCCGAGCTCCGCGACGATCAGGCGGCGCCCGTCCCCACCGTGCAGACCGCTGGCGCGAACGGCGAGTTCGGCCAGGAATCCGAGCATCAGGAAGTACGGGCACACCATGGAGACGAGAAGGAACGTGGTCAGCGCGATGCGATCCGGCGTGCGCTCGAAGTCGACGGAGTCCGCGTGCAGCGCCCAGTAGCCGAGGAACAGGACCAGGATCATGGCGAACGGCGCGGCGATCAGCCCGAAGAACTGCATGGGTCGGTGCGAGAACTTGCTGATCAACTGGATCGAGGCCAGGTCGAGCAGCACGCGCGTCGCACGACCGATGCCGTACTTGCTGCTGCCGAACCGGCGCGCGCGGTGGTTCACGACGAGTTCGGCGACGCGCGCGCCACTGCCGGCCGACATCGCCGGCAAGAACCGGTGCTGCTCGGCGTAGATCGGGAGGTTTCGCACGACCTCGCGCCGGAAGGCCTTGAGCGTGCAACCCGTGTCGTGGATGGCGACGCCCGTCACCCACGCGATCAGGCGGTTCGCGACGATGGAAGGCAGGCGGCGCAGCACGAACCCGTCGTGACGCTCCTTGCGCCAACCGGCGACGACGTCGAAACCGCGGCGCAGCTCGGCGACGAGGCGCGGAATGTCGGCCGGATCGTTCTGCATGTCGGCGTCGAGCGTGATCACGATCTCGCCGCGCGCGTGGTCGAATCCGGCCGCCATGGCCGCGGTCTGCCCGGCGTTGCGCGTGAACTGGACCACGCGCACGCGCCGATCCTCGCGCCGGATCGCCAGCAGGACGGCCAGGCTCCCGTCACGCGAGCCGTCGTCCACGTACAGCACTTCCGCCGGCTCGCCGAGGACGTCGAGTGCTCGCGCGATCTCCGCGTGCAGAAGGCGCAGATTCTGTTCCTCGTCGAAGACGGGGACGACGACGGAGATCGAGAGCGGGAGCGGCATCCGGAGTGCGCGTGGCGAGGATACCTCGCCCAACCGGAAGCCCGAGGTTGAGGGTTTCGAGGACCGGCCCGGACGCGCGCCCCACGGCCAGATTGCACTTTCCTGGACGAGCCACATCTTGTGGCCGTCTTTTCGGGAGATAGGATGCGGACACATGGTTCCGAAGGCACCCCGGGATCCGCACCAAAGAGCGGTTCGCCTTCTGGTCGGCCCCGGTGCCCGAGCCCTCGAGCTCGGCGCCGTCTTGGCGGCGATCGGCGCGCCTCGCGGCGTCGAGACCTTCGCTTTCGGCGACGTCGCCGACCTCGCGCTCGAGGACGACGTGGTGGGTCTCGTAGTCCTCGACGTGGACGCCACGCCGGTCGAAGACGTGGGGTACGTGCGTCGCTTCCTCACCGCGCATCCCGAGCTCGAACTCGTCCTCTTGGGCAGCGACCCGCGTGCTCGTACGGCGCGCGTTCTCGGCTCGCGCCGCTTCGCGCACTGGCCGCCCGACGTCGAAGAACTCATCGCACTCGTGGAGGGCGCCGCGCAGGGCGCGCGACCTCACTCCGTTCCCGATCGAACGACTCCCATGCCGAATCCACCGAGCCCTTCCCGTTCCGCATCTTCGCGCGCGCGCGCCGCGGAAGATCGGACACCGGCGGGCGCCGCGGTCCGCGACGTGCCTGGCTCCGCGACGCGCACCGCGACCGCGGACGTCAGCGAGTTGGATCAAGTGCGCGCGATCCTCGAGGCCGGTCCGGAGCTCGAAGGCGACCGGCGACCGGCGGTCGTGATCGGAGCGTTCGCATCCGCGCTGCAGGACACCGAGTCCTTCGACAGCGACCTGCTCGAATCGACCGACGCGCACGCGAGCGAATTCGGGATCGATGAGACGTCGACCGAGAGGTCCGCCGCACTCGAGCGCGATTTTGCGCACGATTTTGCGCACGACTTCGAACTGGACTTCGAGCCGTCCGCCGCTTCGGTCGCGCGGCGGGTCGAGGCGCCCGTCGCCGAGGCTCCCACGCCAGCGCCGACTCTGCCCCCGACGACGACGGCGCCCCCCGTGACGACTGGACGCCGCTCCGCAGTCGCCGCCCCGCCCTGGTGGCGTTCGCAGG
>JBBQCC010000281.1:0-5931 GCA_038318285.1 Planctomycetota bacterium
GGTCTACTGCGCTACTCGCGGACGGCTACCGGTCTCGGCCGACCGGCGCGACGCGCCCGGTTTTGCTATTGTGTTTGGTATGGGGTTTCCCGTTTGCCATGGGGGGACCCACGCCCCCCCCACCGCCGCCGGCGCCGTGGCGCAAGTCACCTTGGATCGGCGCGAACGCCGTCTCGCCGCCGCCGCCGCCACCCGAGCCCGTCAGCGGCTCGCATCCGCCCGGCCCACCCATCGCGGACGATCCGAAGTTGAGGCGGTTGCCCGTCCCGCCCGGCATGCCGCCCGGACCGCCGAGGAGGCCGGGCTCCTGCAGGTTCGTCGTGTTGAACGTCGTGACGCCGACGCCGCTGGCGAAGCCGTTGCCCGCGACGTCCAGCGTCCCATCGATGCGCAGCGTGCCTTGCACGCGCACGTGCGTCGCGCACGGACCGACGAAGCGCAGGCGTGCGCCGGCTTCGATCGTGAGGTTCGCGAACTCGAGCACGCCCGGACCGGGTGCGAACGTAACGGTCTGGCCGGCGGGAATCGTCCAGTCGAGCGGCGGCCCGACTTGCGTGGCGAGAAGTGGCGCGAGGAGCACGAACTGTAGAGAGGCGATCATCGAAGTCTCCGTAACCGAGGTGGGATGGGATGCCGACGAACCGGAGTGGAGCTGAACTGCGACGCGCGGGTCGAGAGGGAATCAGCTCGTCGCCGGTCCGGCGACCGCACGGCGTGCGCCCTCGGTCGAGGCGTGCCGTCTCGGAGCGCAGGTCAAACCGCGTGCCTCGCCCGCAGGGCTGCTCGCTTGCTGGGGGCGCGGGACACGCCGCGCGCTGCGAGCGGATCCGCACGACGACGCGCTCGATCGGGCGAACTGGACGCGAGCGGAACGCGCCGCGTAGGGTGGGCTCCCTGCTCGGCGCTCCCGCTGGACTTCGCAAGGTTTCTCGCCGATTCGTGCTCGTTCGCGAGCGCGCGCACTCGAACACGTACCCATGCACCTCCTCCTCCTGGCCGCCTTGCTCGGCCCGTTCCCGCAAGACCCCGTCCGACCGATCTCGCGCGTTCCGTCGTGACCTGTGTGACCCGGTGAAGGCCGCTCGGTCCGTGGGACCGGGGAAAACGACGCGCGCTGGACCGTGGGTCTGCGCTGGATTCCGGACATCGACGTCGATCGTGCGAAGCTGCGCTCGACGCTCTCGTACGCGATCACGCCCGAACTTGCAGTCGGCGTGGAATGGAATCCGCTCGGCGACGATGTGCGACCGATCGCGACGTGGCGTGCCCTCGACGAGACGGACGTGCGCCCCGCGCTGATCTTTTCGACGAGCTCCGACCGCATCGGCACGACGAACGGCAGCGCGTTCAGCGCCGTGTTCGCGAAGGACGTCGAGGCCTGGACAAACCTGCCCGTCTCGCCCTACTTCGGCGTCAGCTACGGCACCGCGGAGGACGAGTTGCGCGCGATCGGCGGCCTGCTGATCCGCTACGACGAGGCTTGGTCGAGCACGCACCTGTGGGACGGTCACAACCTGCACCACATCGTCGAGTACGCGTTCGAGAGTGGGCACAACCTCGGGCTCGTCGTAGCCGATCTCGACGGGCGCTACTCGTTGGGCGTGTCCTGGAGCTGGAACTTCGGAACCGGAGGCAGTGATTCCGGAGCGGAATGAGCGCGCGCACCGCGTTCACGCGCTCCTGCTCCAGATTCGCGGCAGGAACGGCCGATTCTTCCCGGTCCCCGCGCACGCGCGCCGTTGACACCCCTCCGGATGCCCGTTGGAATCTTCGCCCGTGATCACGGACTCCGCCTCGAACAGCGACCACTGGGAACCCGTCGTGGACCCTGCTGAGCGCGCCGACCTTGCGGTCGGCGGGCTCGTGCTGGCGCAGGCTGGGCTCGTGCTGGCGCAGGCTGGGCCGGCCCCGACGGCATCGAGCTCATGAGGGTCCTCGGTCTTCAGGCGTTCTACTACAACCACGCCGCAGCGCTCGTCTCCGACGGCAAGTTGAGCTTCTTCATCGAGGAGGAGAAGGTCAACCGCATCAAGTCGCAGCGCGACGGGTTCCCGGTCGAGACGATCCGCGCCGCGCTCGAGCACGAGAAGATCGGCCTCGAGGACGTGGACGAGATCGCGTACCCGTGCGCGCCGTGGTCGTACTCGATGAACCTCGTGCGCTACGGCATCGGCTCCGTGCTGAGCTCGTTCACACGCGTCGGCTGGCCCAAGGCGCCGCCGATCGGACGCGTGGACCTGACGCAGGACCGCATCCTGACGACGCTGCAGTTCACGCCGCCGTTCCTCGAAAAGCTGATCCGCCAGAAGATCCGCTTCGGACGCATTCCCGGCCGCATCCCGAAGGTCAGCTACGTTCCGCACCACCGCGCGCACGCGGCCAGCGTGTTCTTCTCGTCGGGCTGGGAAGAAGCGGCGATCGTCATCGTGGACGGCAGCGGCGAGACGGAGTCGACCACGATCTGGCACGGTCGCGGACTCGACATCAAGCGGCTCGACAAGATCAGCTTCCCGAACTCGCTGGGCGAGTTCTACGCAGCGTTCACCGAGTTCTGCGGCTTCGAGACGTACAGCCAGGAAGGCAAGTTGATGGGCCTCGCGGCCTACGGCGGGCCCGACCCGGAGATCGAGCAGTTGATGGCGCAGGTCTTCCGCGTGATGCCGGAGGGCTACCAGGTCAACTCGCGCTACACGATCGACGGGCCGCACAGCTGGGGCTACGCGTTCAGCGACGCGCTCGTCGAGCTGTTCGGGATGCCGCGCGCGAAGAACGGGGAGATCACGCAGCGCCACAAGAACATCGCTTGGGCCGCGCAGGACATGTTGGAGCGCGGCGCGCAGGAGATCGTCAAGAAGGCGGTGCGCCTGACCGGCTGCAAGAAGCTGTGCATGTCGGGCGGCGTCGCCATGAACTGCAAGCTGAACGGCGCGGTGCTGCTCAGCGGGCTCATCGACGATCTGTACGTGCTGCCCGCGTCGAACGACGCCGGCGTCGCGCTGGGCGCAGCGATGGATCGCACGCGTGAGCTCGGCATCGATCCGCGCTTCCAACTCCGGCACGCGTACTACGGCCCCGAGTACGACGACGCGCAAATCGAGGCCGACCTGAAGATCGTCAAGGTCCCCTACAAGCGCATCGATCGGTCGGACTTGTCCGAGATCGCGGACCTACTGATCAACAAGAACGTGCTCGGCCTGTACACGGGCCGCGGCGAGTTCGGCGCGCGCGCGCTGGGTGCGCGCTCGATCATCGCCGACCCGCGGCACCCGGACATGCTCGACATCGTGAACCGCACGGTGAAGTTCCGCGAGGGCTGGCGACCCTTCGCGCCTGTCATCCTCGAAGGACACGAGAAAGACTGGTTCCTCGATGGGCGCTCGTCGCGTTACATGATGAAGGCGTTCCACATCCGCCCCGAGAAGGCGGCGGAGATCCCGGCCGTCGTCCACGTCGACGGCACGTGTCGGCCGCAGTCGATCTCGCGCGACGTGAACCCGCTGTACTACGACATTGTCAACGCCTGCTACGCGAAGACCGGTGTGCCGATCCTCTTGAACACCTCGTTCAACGTCCGCAACGAGCCCATCGTTTCGCGGCCGATCGAAGCGCTGCGTTGCTACATGGGTACGGGTATGGACGCGCTGGTCATCGGCTCGTTCCTGCTGAAGAAGTCCGGGTACTGATCCCCTCGTCGGAAGAGAGAACCAGCATGGCCGGAATGTCCATCGTCCAAGCCGTCGCCATGAAGGTGTACAGCTCGAAGACCATCGCGAAGATGCTCTTCGACATCGAGTTCCCGAAGCTCGGGCCGAAGGACTACTACTTCGACATCTCGACGCACGTCGTCGTGCGCGAGGTCAGCAAGCGGATCGGCCCGAAGAACCACCTCTGCGATTTGGGCACCGGCTCGTTCGGCGTGATCGGCCTGTCGCTGTGGAAGAAGACGGGTTGCAAGGTGACGTGCGTCGACGTCAATCCGGAGCTGGCCGCGTCCACGCGCAAGAACATCGCGCTGAACAACGCGCCGATCGAAGTCGTCGACTCCAGCTTCTTCACGAACGTGAGGGCGCCTTTCGACGTGGTGACGTTCAACCCGCCCTACATCACGACGCAGGCCGGCAAGGACCTGGGCATCGAGTCGCGCCCCGCGCAATGGGACGGCGGCGACGACGGCATGCAGATCGTCCGCCCGTTCCTCAAGGCCTGCGCCGACCGCGCGACGCCGCTGCAGTGCTACCTGGCGATGAACACGCTGTTCGTGACGGGCGACCAAGTGCGCGCACTCGTCGCGAAAGAACCGGGGCTCGAGTACCAGGAGACGATCCGTTCACGGCTCCTCCCGATCGAGCTGCACGTGTTCAAGAACAGGCGCTGACGTCCGGTGAAGCACTCGAGCCTACGGGCTCCAGGATTCTCATTGCGACCCTTCGCGTCACGCGAGGTCCTGATGTCCGGCCGACCTCGAGGCTTCCGCGCGCGCCAGACGATTCGCATCCTGGGCGGGCCGGCGTGCATCACGCTCCGGATGACGTCCGATGCGTAACGACGGTGACGGCAAGGTGAACAGCATCCTCGGATCCCTTCGTTCCTGCGCTGCGAGCCCGTGGACCTGGGCGTTCCTCGTCCAGGTGGTGCTCGTCTTCGCGCTGCGGGTCCCGTTCGAATTCGATGTCGAGGGTCAGCACGTCCATGCGGTCGCGGACGACGTGTACATCAGCGCCTGCTTTGGCCGCAGCCTCGCACAGGGCGCGGGCCCGGTCTGGTTCCCAGGCGCCGATGCCGTGGAGGGTTTCTCGAGTCCCGTCCTCGTCTTGTACTTCGCGGCCGTGCACACCCTGCCGTTCTTCCGCGAGGAGGACCTCGGGTTGTACGCGTTGGGACTCGGGCTGCTCGCTCTCGCCGGCGCCTTCGCGACCGGCGCATCGATCGCGCGACGATGCGCGCGGCGCGCGTCCGCCTCCGAGGACGACGCGTCGCAGGCAGGCGCTTCGGTCTGGTGCGAACTCGCGTTCGTGGTGACCGCGCCCGTGGCGATCACGTGGTGGATCGCCGAAGGCTTCGAGATCACGCTCCTGCTCGTCACGGCTTTGATCGCACTGCGGATCTCGATCGGGGACCAGCCGATGCGTCGCCGAGCTCTCGCGCTGGGAGCCGTCGCGGCTTTCGCGCTCTGGGTCCGCATGGACGGTCCGCTGTACGTGCTGCCGGCCTTCCTCACGCTGCTGCTCGATGGCAGTCTGCGACCGCGGCAGCGAGTCAGCGCGCTGACGGTCGCGGGGTCCGTCCTCGCCCTTGCACTCACGGTGCTCCTCGCGGTTCGCCACGCGATCTATGGCGATTTACTGCCGAATACCTACTACCTCAAGCTCGGTGGCTCTTCGCTGCTCGATCGCATTTTGACCGGCATCGACGTGAACTCGTCGCTGCTCCCGGCGAGCGTCGCCGCGCTCGGATTCGGCATCTGGTCGATCTGGCGTCGCCCCTTCGGGACGAGCAGCGCGGCGATCGGCTCGTTGGCGTTGCTGCTACCGGGGAGTGTGGCGTACTCGATCCACAACGGCGGGTAGTGGGTCAGTTTGAGATTTCCCGTTCCAGGAGCCCGACGAGGTCTTCGATCGACCAGAGCCGATCGGTGAGCCCCGCCGCCATCGCGGGGGTGACCCGGAGCGACTGGTGACGACGGACGAAGTTGTAGTGCATGAAGTGGAGCGCGACGGCGGCTTCCAGCTTCTCGACCTTCTTGGAGAAGGCGTTCGTGAGGCGCGTGAAGCGGCGCATCGACATCCGCATCGTGAGGTTCTGACGCTCGATGTAGCTCGTCGAGATCAGCGAGGCGTCAGGCGCGCCCGACACGATCTCCGTCTTACTGCTGAGGCACACCGGCGGCGCGTAGCGGCGTTCCGCGTTTGGGTCGGCTCCGTAAATTTTTAT
>JBBQCC010000282.1:0-5856 GCA_038318285.1 Planctomycetota bacterium
CGGGTGCGCTCCCCCCCCACCCCCCGGGGGGCCCCCCCCCGGCGGTGTTTCCCGGGGGGGGGGCGCGTGTCTCCCCCCCCCCCCCCCGCCGTCGATTCCCCGAGTGCCTCTCGCTCAGGGTCGGAACGTCGCGCGGAGCGCGTCGCTCAGATCGAACTGCGCACCGCCCGCGGCGACGTCCCGGTGCCAGTACTGGAAGTAGCGGGTCGAGCCGGCGCCGATCGTGCGCCCCACACCCGCGCTGAAGTCGATAGCTCGCGTCGCGTGCCCGCTCGCGTTCGCGTTCGCCGGGGGCCCGAGGCGCAGGAGCACGCCGCCGACGCAGCGGTAGCCGTTGCCAAAGGCCGCGAACTGCGTAGTCGTTCCGAAGAAGAACAGCCCGGTCGAGTTGGCCGGCGCACAGCGGGCGAGCAGCGTGAAGCCGTTCGCTGCGATGCTGACCGAACCCGTCGAGTCGATGCGCGTGCCGAAACCGGCCGAGTTCGGCGAGGAGACGCAGTACGTGTTCGTTCCACCGACCGTGCCATTGGGCAGGACGGACACGTTGTTCGAATCGCGGTTCGGCGCGACGAGATCGAGCGAACCGTTGCCGTCGAAGTCCGCGGCGGCGATGTCGGTCGGGTGCGCGCCGACGGCCCGCGTCACGGCCGCACCGAACGTCGCGTTGCCGAGGTTCGGCAGGATACTCACGAGATTCGCGCCCTCGTCTGCGAGGGCCAGATCTTTGCGGCCGTCGCCGTCGAAGTCGGCGGCAACGATCGCCCCTGGGTTCACGCCGCCGCTGGCGAAGGTCTGCGTGGCGAACGTGCCCGTGCCCGAGTTCCGCAGCACGACGACGATCCCGACGTTGTTGTTGTCCGTCGTCGTCGCGAGGTCGATGTCCCCGTCGGCGTCGAGGTCCGCGGCGGTCATGCCCGACGGCTTCTCGTTGCCCGGGACGGGGATGCTGACGAATCCGCCGAACGAGCCGGCGCCGAGATTGAACATCACGTTGACGGCGCGCGCGTCGTGGGCGGCGACCGCGATGTCGGTGCGGCAATCTCCGTTCAGGTCGGCCAGGGCCAGGTCGTAGGGCTGCAACGCGGTTGCGACGACGCCCGCCAGGACGAAGTTCGCGCCGCCGATATTCGTGAAGATCGAGACGTTGTTCGAAGCGCGGTTCGAAGCAGCCAGGTCGATGTCTCCGTCGCCGTCGAGGTCCGCCGCGGCGATGTGACGCGTCTCGATGCCGCCCGACGCCGTCGTGCCGCCGAGGACGAACGAGCCGCCCTGGTTCAGCACGATGCGGATCGAGTTCGTGTTGTGCTGCGCGACCGCTAGGTCCAGGTCGCCGTCGAGGTCGAGGTCGGCCGCGACGACCTCCGCCGCGCCGACGTTGTTGCCGAGCAGCACCGTCTGCACGTTGACGAACGTGCCGTTGCCCATGTTGCGGAAGATCTCGACGAACTCCGGGCCGTTCGTGCCCGAGAGCGTGCCACTCGTGACGGCGAAGTCGGCACCGTTCGCACCGTCGAAGTCGCCGGTCGCGACGCCGCCGGGACGCAGTCCGACGAGCGGCAGGGTCGTCGCGCCGCCGAAGCTGATCTGCGCGCTCGCGACGGTCGGGAGGAGGAGAGCGGCGCCGAGGGCCGCACGCGTGAAGTGGAAAGTCATGATCGTGATCCGATTCGTGAAGGTCAGGAGAGAAAGGTGGGTTCGCAGAACACCCGGCCTGCGTGGGTGGCGACCCACTCCCCTGCTCAACAAGCGAACCAACGTCGCACGGGCCCGCGGAGGGCACGCGCGACGTGCATTCGTCCAGCTTCCGGACTGGGGATCCAGGTCCCGGATCGCGCGCGTGCGGCGCGAGCGATCAAGACGCCAGCAAATCCTCCATCGCGCCGCGCAGCGCAGCGAACGTCTCTGTCAGCGCGTCCTCGCCCGCCTTGCCGACGCGCGGGTAGAGATTGTCCTCGCGCTTCTCGAAGTAGCCCGCCACGCCGCTCGCGGGCTGGATCGTCGCGTCCACGCGGTAGAACTCGAAGACGTTCCCGGGCCGCTGGATGATCTTGTGCACGCCGTCCGTGTAGGTCTTCACCCACTGCGCCGGGTCGATGGGCACCGGACCATCGCGCGTGCCTCCGAGCGGGTAGAAGATCTCGTTGTAGACGTGATCGCGCGCAGGTTGCACGTTGGGGTCACGCAACACAGGCACGAAGCTTCTGCCGCGCACCTTGCGCGCGCCGCCCGGATTCCAGAGTTCCGGGTCGCAGCCGGTGAGCTCGAGCATCGTCGGCAGGATGTCCACGATGTGCATCAGGTGCTCGGTCTTGCGTCCGGGCGATCCGATGAGCGCGGGCGGCCCCCACACGAGGCAGGGAACGCGCGCGCCCGTCTCGTACGGCGTGCGCTTCGCGTGCATGCCGTCGTATGGTGCGTCCGTGCAGTCGGCGACGGTGCCGTTGTCGCCGACGACGATGAAAACCGTTCGATCACGACGTGACGGTGTGATGCGATCCCACAGCTTGCCGATCAGCGTGTCGATCGCTTCGAGGTTGGCGCGGAACACCAACTTGCGTGGTCCGTTGTCGGGCGGTCGCATCGGCGGCCGGTAGCCCGGTCCGGCGAGCCCTGCGCCGGCCAGCTCGGTCAGGATCGCCTTCGTCGCGTCGGAAACGAGATCGAACGTCGTGCCTGGAGCGCGGTAACCGACGTCGTCCGGCGCCGTGAACGGCGGCGCCTCGAACGGCGCGTGCGGCGGGTTGAAGTTCAGGACGGAGACGAAGGGCTTCGTCTGCGACTCGATCCACTCGACCGCGTCGCGGTAGACCTTGTACGCGCCCCAGGCGGCGTTCGGCGTCGTCCTCGCGTCGTAGGCGACGTACCCCCCGCCCGCCGGCCAGGTGCCGGCCGCGCCGAACACCATCGAAGTCGGCGCAGCGCCGCGCTTCTGCGTGATCTCGGTGAAGTGGAAGTGTCCCGTGTTCGGATCTCCCGGCGGAAGCACGCCCGCGTTCGGCTGACAGCCGACGTAGCGGTTCACCCCGTGATCGCAGGGCCACGTCTCGCGGCCGGCGTTGCTGTGCAGGTGGGATTTCCCGAACGCGGCCTGCGCGTAGGTGTACCCGGAAGGATCGGGCAGCTCGTCCGTGCCGTCGCGCCCCAGTTGGATCAGCCGCGGCCACGTGCGCAGCGTGATCGGCGGCGGGTTCTGCCAGTTCGCGATCGTTGCACCGCCGCCGCCGAACGCGAAGTCGTCGGCGTTCGTCGGATTGCCGGCGAGGCCGGCGTCGAAGCCGTACGTGCTCGACCAGATCCGCGCCCGCGAAGGCGAGCAGATCGGACATGCGTACGCACGTGTGAACGCGACGCCGAGCTTGCGCAGCTCGGACAAACGCGGATGCACGACGAAGCCCATCTCGGGCTCCGCGAGTCCGCTCCAGTCGAACCACTCCGCGCCGCCGTCGTCGATCGTGATCAGGACGACGTTCAGGTCGGTCGGAATCGGTCCGGGGGCTTGGACGTGAGGCCCGGCGTGTTGGGCATGGATCGAGTCGGGCATGCGGAAGACTCCGAGAGCGGATGACGATCCGGAGCAGGAGGATGCGGGATTCCTGCCGCTTCGGGCCAGTTTCCGCGGTCGGCCGGCTGCGACCGCGCCGAAGTGACGGGCAGGTCGACCGATGCCGACGCATCGGCGACGGTGCCGGAGAACGACGCGCAACGGGTTACCCTGAGCGCCATGGTGAAGCCGCGCGAGAAGGACGGAGTGGAGCCCATGCACGCCGACGCGCTGGTCGTCTACGGCGCGACCGGCGACCTGGCGTTCAAGCAGATCTTTCCGGCGCTCCAGAGGCTCGCCGGTCGCGGACTCCTCGACATGCCGGTCGTCGGCGTCGCGAAATCGGGCTGGTCGCTGGACGATCTGCGTGCACGTGCGCGCGAAAGTGTGACGCAACACGGCGGCCTGAACGAAGGCGCGTTCCAGAAGCTCATCGATCGCTTGCGCTACGTGGACGGCGACTACGCCGACGCGGCGACGTTCGACGCGTTGAAGCGCGAACTCGGCGACGCGCAGCGACCCGTGCACTACATGGCGATCCCGCAGGGGCTCTTCGCGCTCGTCAGCGGACAACTCGCGCGCGCCGGGCTGGCAGACGACGCGCGGCTCGTGATCGAGAAGCCCTTCGGCAACGACCTCGCCTCGGCCCGCGCGCTGAACACGACACTGCATCAGCATTTCCCAGAGTCGCGCCTGTTCCGCATCGACCATTACCTCGGGAAAAGCACGGTCCAGAACCTCGTGTTCTTCCGCTTCGCCAACGCGTTCCTCGAACCGATCTGGAACCGCCACCACGTCGAGAACGTGCAGATCACGATGGCCGAGGACTTCGGCGTGAAGGGTCGCGGCTCGTTCTACGACAAGACCGGCGCCATCCGCGACGTGGTGCAGAACCACCTCATGCAGGTGCTCTCGAACATCGCGATGGAACCGCCGCCGCACAGCCGCGACACGGAGACCATCCGTGAGGAGAAGGTGAAGGTGCTGAAGGGCATCGCGCCGCTCTCGCCGAAGAAGATGGTACGCGGACAATTCGACGGCTATCGGCAGGAGGCCGGCGTCGCCTCGGACTCCGACGTCGAGACGTTCGTCGCGCTCGAGTTGTTCATCGACAACTGGCGCTGGCACGGCGTGCCCTTCTACATCCGCGCCGGAAAATGCCTGCCGACCACGCGCACGGAGGTCGTCGTGAAGCTGCGCGCCGCGCCGGCGCTCATCCAAGGCGAGCGGTTGCCCGCGAACCACTTCCGGTTCCAGCTCGGTCCGCACTTCGTCATCGCCCTGGGCGCGTCGATCCAGGGGCCCGACGGGGGTTCCGATGTCGAACCCGTCGAGTTGGAGCTGACGCACGGCCTGAACAAGGAGCCCGAGCCGTACGAGGAACTCCTGGGCGACGCGCTGCGCGGCGACACGTTCCGGTTCGCGCGCGAGGACTACGTCGAGGAGTCTTGGCGGATCGTCGATCCCGCGCTGCACGCGAAAGCACCCGTGCTCCCCTATGCGCCGGGTACGTGGGGTCCGGCCGCCGCGGAGGCGCTAGTCCCGGGCGGCTGGTTCGAACCCGAGGACCGCGAGGATGGTTGACGCGCAGCGACACGACATCTGGCTCGTGCGCCACGGCGAGACCGAGTGGAGCGCGACGCGACGCCACACGGGACGGACGGATGTGCCGCTCAATCCGGTCGGAGAAGCCCGGGCGGTCCCCTTGGCGCGTCGCATCGGCCCGCGTGATTTCGCGCTCGTCCTGACCAGCCCGCTGTCCCGCGCGCGCGAGACGTGCCGCCTCGCGGGCTTCGCATCCACCGCGCGCGACGACGACGACCTCGTCGAATGGGACTACGGCGACTTCGAGGGCCGCACGACGGCCGACATCCGCCGCACGCGGCCGGGATGGACGATCTGGGACGACGTGCCGCCGAACGGCGAGAGCGTCGAGCACGTCGGCGAGCGCGCGGACCGCGTGATCGCCCGGGCACGCGCCGCGGGTGGAGTCACGCTGCTGTTCGCGCACGGACACTTGCTGCGCATCCTGGCCGCGCGTTGGATCGGGTGTCCCGCGCGCGTCGGCCGCAACTTCGTGCTCGACGTCGCGTCGATCTCGGTGCTGGGTCACGAACGCGAGGAACCCGTCGTGCAGTCCTGGAATCAGGTCGACGAAGGAACCACGGCAGGCTGAGAGTCCAGGCGAAGATCCCGTGCGGTGCGAGCCTTCCTTGGAGGTATCCGCGCGGAATACGTCGTGAGGGTGCGTCGGTGCGCACGACACGAAACCCCGTACGGAGCCAGGTGAATTCGTCCGGGGTTGGGGTCGAAGC
>JBBQCC010000283.1:0-5820 GCA_038318285.1 Planctomycetota bacterium
TGGCTGGGAGATCCGTCCTCGTGGGAGAAGCTGGAGCGCGTCGAACGCTGGCTCGACAACGAGGGCCAGAATGCGACGCCGCAGTGGCGCAACGAGGCCGAGCTCACGCTCAACGCGGGTCGGCTCCGGTTCGCACAGCTCGACCTGGAGAAGGCGGCGCGCAGCGGCCAGGAACAACCCGCTGCCGTCGCCACGCGCGTGCGCGCCGCGAAGGTCGGTTTCGATCGCCTCGTCCTGCGCGACGACCTGAACGCCGGACAGCGCAAGCGCGCGGTCGACGGCGCTGGGCAGGCGGCGCGCCTCCTCAGCGGTGCTCCGCAGGTCGCGAAATCCGTCCCGGGCACGGCGGTCATCGGTCGCGCGCAATGGGGCGCAATGAAGGCCAAGCCGGCCCTGATGGACAAGACGGTGGGCGCGTACTCGCGCATCACGGTGCACCATTCCGCCGACAACGACCCCGTCGTCCTCGACGGCAGCGCCGCGCGCAGCTACGAGGCGGTCCGCGACATCCAGCGCGCGCACATGAACGGCAAGGACACGCACTACGGCGACATCGGCTACCACTTCGTGATCGATCCCTACGGTCGCGTCATGGAAGGTCGCGAGCTGGCGTACCAGGGCGCACACGCCAAGGGCGACAACAACGTGCGCAACATCGGCATCTGCCTGCTGGGCAACTTCGACCAAGAGAAGCCCACGGAGGCTGCGCTGACGGCGCTACGGCGATTGCTCGACGACATGCGATCGAAGTACCGCATCGACCGCGACCGCGTGTACACGCACCGCGATCTGCGCAACACGCGCTGCCCGGGCGAGAACCTCGCGCGCTGGGTCATCGGCTACCGCGGCGGTGCGGCGGCCGGCGCTACGGTGCAGGCGGCGGTACCGCGCGGTTCGGCGCGTAGCGGACGATGACCTCGGCCAAGCCCTCCGCGCGGACGGGCTTGGTCAAGTACTCGTCCATCCCGGCGCCGATGCAGCGCTCGCGGTCGCCTTCCATGGCATTGGCCGTCAGTGCGACGATCGGCACGCGGCGCCCGGTCTGCGTCTCGCGTAGTCGAATGAGACGCGTGGCCTCGAGCCCGTCCATGATCGGCATCGAGAGGTCCATCAGGACGAGGGCATAGCGCCCGCTGTCGTAGCGCTCGAGCGCTACGGCCCCGTTCTCGGCCAAGTCGACCGAGCAACCCAGCTTGTCGAGCATCTTGGCCGCGACCTTCTGGTTGACGGGGTTGTCCTCGACGAGGAGGACGCGCACCCCGGCGAGCTCGCCGGCGTCGGCGGGCGACGGCTTCGCCCCCGTTCGTTCGACACTGCCCAGCGGCGAGCCGACGGCGTGCGTGACCCCGTCCTTCCGCGGACGGACGATCGAACTCGGCTCCGCGGCATCCGGCCGCGTGCGCAGCCTGCGCGCGACGAGCTTGCGGCCCGCACCGGAGGATCGCGGGCGCATGACGGCTCGTTCCTCGGCGGCGAGCGGCACCACGATCGTGAACCAGAACGTGGTGCCGTGACCGAACTCGCTCTCGAAGTCGATCTGACCGCCCATCATCTCGGTGAGACGGCGTGAGATCACGAGCCCGAGCCCGGTTCCGCTGTAGTTGCGCGTGATCGAGCCGTCGGCCTGCGAGAAGGGCTGGAACAGTTTCGACCGGCTCGCCGGCGCGATTCCGATCCCCGTGTCCAGGACGGTGAAGCGGAGTTCGACGGCGCCCTCACGGCGCGCTTGCAGCCCGACGTGGACCTCCACGTGACCCTCATGCGTGAACTTCACGGCGTTGCCGACGAGGTTCACCAGGACTTGGCGCAATCTTGCGGGGTCGGCGCGGACCAAGCGCGGCACGTCCTCGCTGATTCGCGTCTGGAGATCGATGCCCTTCTCGCGCACGGTGTGGCGGAAGAGGTTGACGACTTCGTGCACGACCTCGCGCGGGTCGGTGGGGATCGACGTCAGCTCCATCTTCCCGGCATTCAACTTCGAGAAGTCGAGGACGTCGTTGACGATGACGAGCAGCGACTCAGCCGAGCTGCGCACGGTCTCCGCCGCGTCGAGTTGCTCCACGTCGAGCTGCGTCTGCATCAAGATCTGCGTCATCCCGATGATGCCGTTCATCGGCGTGCGCAGTTCGTGGCTCATCGTCGCCAAGAACTCGTCCTTCGAGCGGTTCGCCGCGTTGGCGACGTCGAGAGCCTTGGCCAGGTCGTCGAGCGCACGATCCTTCACGATGGCCAGACGCTGGAGTTCTGTGTTGTTCGCACGGACTTCCGAGTGCGACGCGCGCAGGTTCTCGCGCATCCCGTCGAGCGTGAGTGCGAGCCGACCGATCTCGTTGTCCGACGTGGCCTCGACCGGCGTGTCCAGGTCGCCCCGACCGAGAGCGGACGCTTGGCGATCCAGCACCGCCAGCGGTTGCGCGACTTTGCGACTGATCAGGTACGAAAGCACCAAACCGATCACGAGGAACGAGACACCGGCCTCGAGCCCCAGCACGCGCGTACGCTGCTTCTTCAGGGCCGAGAGGCTCACGATCGAGAGCCCGATGTGGATGCGGCCGACGCACAGGACGTCCGGCTTCGCACCACCCTTGGTCGAGCCCATCGCCACGTACGATTCGGCCACGTACTCGCGCGAGGTCTCGATGCCGCTGTCCAGCCCGGGACGGAAGACCTCGTAGATCTTCGTGCCGTCGAGCTTTTCGGCGCGCGCGTACACGACGTCCCGGTTGCATTTGGGGAGCTCCTCGAGGATCGTCTCGACGCGCGGGTAGTCGCTGCCCAGGATCAGCTCGCCGCAAGCGACGGCACCGAGCTGTGCCAGCGAGTTGCCGCGCGTGTCGAGTTGCTCCGACAGGAGCTGCTCCTCGTTGTCGAGCGTGTGAACGCTCGAGACGAGCATCCCGATCGACAGCACGAGCAGCGTAGCTCCGATGAGCTGGACGCCGAGCCTCCCGAAGCTGTTCGGACTCTGTCGCCGGTTCTCGGGCACGGTACCGATTTCAGTTGCCGGGGTGGGGGTCGAAGCGAGCGGACTTCTTCATGCCCTGTCGGACGAAGTCGTACTCGTCGTCGGAGGTGCTGGTGAAGCCCGAGATCTTGAGGTCCTTGAGCGCCGCCGGGTCCTTGAGCCCGTAGAAGGCCGCCTGCAGAGCCTTGAAGTTCTGCGCGTCGATCCCGGCGCGCGCGATGATCGGCTTCGTGACGTTCTCGAACTCGGCCAGCATGCGCAGCGTGCCCTTCTCCGCGTACTTGGCGAAGGTGTTCGACTTGATCGAGCCGGCGTCGAAGTCACCCAGCTCCACGGCTCCGGCCACTTGGTCGTGTCGCTCGAGGTATTGGAAGCCCGCGAGGTCGCCGGCGAAGATCCCGTGGTCCACGAGCTCGGCCTGCACGAGGTAGCGACCGATCGTGGAATTCTTGTCGCCGAACGCGAAGCGCTTGCCGCGCAGGTCTTCGATCG
The DNA here is from genome assembly GCA_038318285.1 of Planctomycetota bacterium. Classification (GTDB taxonomy): domain Bacteria; phylum Planctomycetota; class UBA1135; order UBA1135; genus JAEUHZ01. Next base: position 3,458 of record JBBQCC010000283.1, read on the forward strand.
TGCGGATCGGGCTGTCCTTCCGGACGACGATCACGCCCTTGAAACGCTTCTCGCCGCCCTCGTGCGCCATGGCGACGAGTTGAACGGCCGGGTTCATCTCCTTCGCGGTGACGTAGGAAGCCGGACCGAAGTGCACGACGTCCACCTTGCCGTCGACGAGCGCGCGAATGCCGTCGTCATAGCTCTTGAAGATCGTGAGCTGGATGTCGACGGGTCGCTCCAGACGGATCGACATGTCGTCCTGGATCGCCTCGAGGATCGGCGTGAACGCGCGGTACATCACGGTCGCCTTGTCCGTCTGGTAGACGCCGAAGGTCAGTGACAGCGTCTCGGCGTCCGGCGCCTTCTCCCCGGCTGTGGACGGTGCGGTGAAGCTCGCGCACGTGAGCGCGCCGAAAGCGGCCAAGCGGAGCAGCGTTCGTTTCATGGTAGGCGTCGAATCGTTGGGGTCGGGGGGGGCAGCGAGGGCGAGCGGCCCACGGTTCTTCGGTTCCCCGGTCCTTCGCGCTTGACCATCGGATGGCGGCTCAGGCTTTCCTCGGGAGTCGCAACCCATGCTTGGGACGAGATTTATCAAGAACTCATGAATTGGATGGCCCGCGGACGGCCGGAACGCTCGGAGTCGAAGTCCCCACTCTCTGTCCCGAGAGCGAGTTCGCTCGCCCACCCCTGCGAGCCCCCATGGCCCTTCTGCCCCCCCCCGCCGAGATCCGGATGCCGTTCCGGATCGCGCCCCGCCTCGTCGACACCGCCTTGGCTCTCGTCGCGTTCTCGACCGCGGCTTGGGCCATCCCGTCGCCGGACGTGATGGTGAACCTGTTCGCGAGTTCCGCGCAGGTCCTCGGTCTCGTCAGCGTCCTCCTAGGGCGCTGGCTGTGGGTGCGAAAGAAGCACGCGGCGCGCGGCTCGGACGGTCGCGGATACCGGACCGCGTTCCTCACCGCGCTCTCGCTCTGCATCGTGAGCGGCGTCGGCTGGGCGCTGTACGCGGCCAAGGTCGCGGACGAGCGGAACGCACGGCTCCAGGTCAACCTGAACCGGAACTCGAGCGAAGAGGGCCGCAAGATCGTCGACGTCTCGCTGCGCGAGCTGTCCTTCAGCAAGCAGCTCGACCGGGCGGACGGCGTGGCGACGGGCCTTCTCCAGCAGAAGCTGCTCGACGGGACCGCCGGTCACGTCCTCGACGTGCGCGAAGACGAGGAGTTCGAAGTCGGAGCGATCGAGGGTGCCCAGCACGTGCGCTTCCCGGACGTGCTCGCGGATGCCGAACGGTACATCGACCACGACCACTCCGTGACGCTGCTGTGCTTCAACGGGAACCGCAGCTCGGAACTCGCCGAAGAACTGCGCACGCGCGGGTACGACGCTCACTTCCTCGTCGGAGGCTACGAGAAGTGGATCGCAGAGGAGCGTCCGATCGCGTTCAACCTGGAGCGCGAACGCCGCGACCTGCGCGAAATCCCCGACTACGCGAACAAGGAAGTCCTACTCGATACGCCGGACGTGCACGCGCTGCTCGCCGAGCACGACGTGCTGTTCCTGGATGTCCGCTACCCGGGCGACTACGAGGCCGGACACCTTCCCGGCGCCTTCAATGTCCCCTTTCGGAAGCTGACGACGCCCGATCTCGACGCAACCCTAGCGGCGCTGCCCAAACGCCCGATCGTCGTGCCTTGCTACGACAAGCGCAGCTCGTTCTTCGGGCTCGTCGTCGGCCTGCGCCTCAGCCGGCTCGGCTTCGAATACCTGGGACGCTACACCGTGCCCGAGGGGTTCACGGTTGTCGGCAACGAGAAGTCCCACGTCGCCGCATGGAAGTCCGCGCGCGAGCAGAAGACGGCCCTCTCGATCGTCTCCGCGCCGCTGGGCGGCGCGCTGGATTGGTGCCGCGCGCACGCCGGCTCGCTCGCGGCTGCGATCCTGCTGCTCGTGCTGTTCGTGCGTCTCGCGGTCTCGCCCCTGACCATCCGTGCGGAACGCGACCGGCGCACCGAAGCCGCACTGCGACCGGAGTTGGACACGCTCAAGGCCGAACTCCGCGATGACCCGGTCGCTCGCTCGCGCGAGACCATGGCGCTCCTCGCGCGGCAGGGCGTGAAGCCGGCCTGGAATCTGGCCAGCTCCGTGGTCCAACTGGCCCTCTTCACGGCGTTTTTCAGCGTCGTCAGCCGCGCCAGCCGCGGCTCGACGGAGAGCTTCCTGTGGGTCCCCGAACTCGGTCGCCCGGACCCCACTTGGCTTCTACCGATCGCGAGCGCCGTCGCCATGGGCCTCGTCGTGTGGCTCACGGGCGCGCGCAAGACCTGGAAGCGCGCACTGGGCGCGCTGGTCACCGCCGCCGCGCTGTTCGCGCTCGTCGCGTC
>JBBQCC010000284.1:0-5820 GCA_038318285.1 Planctomycetota bacterium
CGAACCCGGCCTTCCTCGCGGTCGAAATCGACCTCGGCGTTTTCGGCGCGCTGCCCTACAGCAACGGCGTAAACCGGAACGGCGACCTCCTGCCGCTCGGCCCCTTCTACGACAACAACTGAGTCGTGCTGGACCGCGGAGTGCCTAGGCACTCCAAGCCCCGAGGGCGGTGCGCAAGCGCCGCCCTCGGTGTTTTCGTGCCCGGCGCTGCGCACGCTCCGGGCGTGCACTGTTCGGCACGGTCCCGGCGTGCACTGTTCGGCACGGTCCCGGCGTGCACTGCTCGGCACGCTCCGGGCGTGCACTGCTCGGCACGCTCCCGGCGTGCACTGCTCGGGTGCGCGCTGCGGCGAAGCGGGATCCGTCGCTACGGAGATCAGTCGCCGCGGAGCGCGGCGAGTTCGTCATCGGACAGCAGCGGTCCGTTCGGCAGGAGCGGCACGTCCTCCGCGCCGCCGCCGCGGTCCTCGCCCGTGTTCCGCGCGTCCGTGTCCAAGTACACGCGCAGCGCGCCTTCGAGCACGCGCTCGACGCCGTCCGCGGGGTCCAGATCGAAGCGCTCGCCGCGGATGCGCGCTTCCAGTTTGCCGGCACCCGTGCGCAGCTCGACGAGCCGGGCCGAACCCGAGCGCCACACGATCGCGCGGCCACTGGCGGCAGAACGTGCGTCGGGGTCGATGCGCGCGATGCCGGCGCGCACGCGCTCGACGAGGCTGCGCGTCGCGCCGTCGAGGCGTCCTTCCCAATGCTCCGGCGTGGACGGTTCGCCATCGGGCCCACGCAGGACGACCTCCGTCAGGTCGAGTTGCACGCCGCGCGACGAGCGGACGTTTTGGGCCTCGAATACGCGCAGATCCGCGGCACGCAGCGTCGCCAGCGCCGCCAGGGTCTCCGCATCGGGATCGTCGACGACGACGGCCACGCACGCAGCCAGTTCGGGGTCGGCACCAAGGCGCCGTGTCAGCGCAGCGCGGCGCGCGTCGCACCAGGCCAGCGCGTCGATCGCCAGCAGCACCGCTTCGCGCGGACCGCCACGGACGACGAGGATCCCGCGACCCTCGCCGTCGAGGCCGGCACACAGCGCCGTGCGTGATGCGCCGGCCGCCAAGCCGATCCCCGGCGCGCGATCCAGGACGAGATCTTCGTCGCGCAGCTCGAACCCGCCGAGCGCCGCTGCCAGCGCGTCCAACGGCACGTCCCGTGCGTCTTGATTCGACGTTCGATCCACACGGCCAGCATGCACGGAGGACACACGCGGTGGAAGACACCATCCGCCCGCGCAGCGCGCTCGCGCCGATCGCGAATGGACCGAAGCCCGCCGTTCAGGCGCGCAGTCGGCCCCGGGTCGGCGCACCGGCGACTCGATCCGCGGACGAGCGACGCGTCGTGCGCTCCGCGGCATCGAGCGCGCGCGTGATCGCCTCCGGCAATTTTCGCCGCCCAGACTTCGGCGCGGCGACATGCCGCCGCTGGAGGTGCGCCAGGGCGAGCGCCAGCGCATCGCTCGCATCGAGAGGCAAGTTCAGCTCGGTCAGCGACAAAGCGTGCAGGACCATCCGCGCCACCTGCCGCTTGTCCGCCGCGCCATGGCCCACCAAGGCCTTCTTGGCGACCGCCGGCGTCAGTTGGACGATCTGGGCCCCGGCGCCGGACGCGCAGGCCAGGACGACGCCGCGTCCTTCGCCGATGCGCAACGCCGACTGCATGTTCTTCGAGGTGAACGCCTGCTCGACGACCACGACGGCGGGCCGCAGCTTGGCGATCAGGTCGTCGAGCTCGCGACGGATGTGCGCCAGCCGGGCGGGCACGTCGGCGACGTCCGGTGCGCGGACGACGCCGGCCGCCAGGAGCCGCGGCCCGCGCGCCCCGTCGACGATCGCGCCGTAGCCGACGACACGGGTGCCGGGGTCGATGCCCAGGACGACGAACGGCTTCGGTCGGGTCGAGTCGGTCACGCGCGCTTTCCAGTTCCCCGCGCGGGACCCTACGCTCTCCCACCGCCGCGCGGAAGCGCGCGCCGACATGAGCGACGTCCCCACTGGTTACCCGCGCACGTCCGCGCTGATCGTCGCCGCGGGTCGGTCCACGCGGATGGGCAGCGAAGCTCCGGACCGCAAGCCCTTCCTGCGGCTCGGCGGGCGAACCGTGATCGAGCACGCCTGCTCCGCCTTCGATGCGGTGGACGCCGTGAACGAGATCGTCCTGGTCGGTCACGCGGACGACCTGGTGCGACTGCGCGAGCTGGCTGCGACTTCGACTTCGATGCGCAAGGTGCGCGTGATCGTGCCCGGAGGAGAGTTGCGGACGGACTCGGTGCGCGCGGGGCTCGACGCGTGTGCTAGCGATGCGGAGCTCGTCGCCGTCCACGACGCGGCGCGACCGCTCTTGACGCGTGAGGTCCTCGAGCGCGCGCTCGAAGTCGCGGCGCGCGAAGGTGCCGCACTCGTCGCCGTCCCCGTCGTCGACACGATCAAGTCGACGCGCGACGGCCTGTGCGCGGAGACGACGCTCGACCGCAGCGCGCTGTGGGCCGCGCAGACGCCGCAGGTCTTTCGTCGCGTCCTGCTCGGCGACTTGCTCGAACGCGCGTCGCGTGACGACTTCCGACCCACCGACGAAGCGTCGCTCCACGAGCGCTACGTCGGACCGATCCCGATCTCGCTCGGCTCGAGCGTGAACGGCAAGCTCACCACCCCCGAGGACATCGCCTTGTTCGAAGCCATCCTGTCCCTGCTCGCGGAGCACCCGTGAACGTCCGCGTCGGCATCGGATTCGACGTGCACCGACTCGTCGCGGGGCGTCCGTGTCGTCTTGGCGGCGTGGTGTTCGATCATCCGACCGGCCCGCTGGGTCATTCCGACGGCGATGCGGTGCTGCACGCCGTCGCGGATGCCGTGCTGGGCGCGGCGGGTCTGGATGACCTCGGGACGCTGTTCTCCGACCGCGATGCGCGCTGGAAGGACGCGGACTCCGCCGCCTTGCTGGGCGAGTGCGTGGCGCGCGCAGCCTCGGCGGGTTGGCGCGTCGGCAACGTGGACGTCGTCGTCGCGACCGAGGGGCCGCGCATCGCGCCGCAGCGCGCGGCGATGCGCCAACGCATCGCCGAACTGCTCGGCGTCGGCGCGGACGAGGTGAACGTCAAGGGCAAGACGCTCGAGGGAATGGGCGCATTGGCGAACGGCGCCGGTGTCGCCGTGCAGTGCGTATGCCTGCTCGAACGCGCAAGGCCGACCTAGCAGATGGGATGAGAAGGCCGGGACACGCGAGGAGCGGCGGCGCTCTGGTCAGGAGTCGGCGTCGAGTTCCGGAGCCCCGCCCAGCGACTTGTAGAGCGTCACCGTGCTCGCCGTCAGCTCGGCGCGGCTCCCTGCGAGCTGGGATTCGCTGACCAGCGCCGAGCGCTGTGCGTCGAGAACGTCGAAGAAATCGACCAGCCCTTGGACATTCAGGTCGCGCGCCAACGCCAGCGCGCGCTGACTGGCCGTGACGGCGGCTTCGAGTCGCGCCGCGCGTTCGCGCTGGCGCGAGACGTCGACGAGCGCGTCCTCGACCTCGCGCAACGCGCCGAGGACGACGCGTTTCCAATTGAGCGCCGCCTGCGCACGGCGTGATTCCTGTGCGCGCAAATTCGCGCGCAGCGTCCCGCCCTCGAACAGAGGCGCCAGCAGCCCGGCACCGAGCGACCACGTGTTCGTGCTCGCATCGAACAGGTCCGAGATGCTCCGGGCTTCCTGACCGAACGACGCCGACAGCGTGAGGCGCGGGTACAACTCCGCCGTCGCCTGCGCGGTCAGCGCCGTCTCGCGCGCCAGCTCGCGCTCCGCCTGACGCACGTCCGGACGACGGCGCACGACGTCGAGCGGGAGACCCACCTCGACGTCGACGGGTGCGGCGGGAATGGGCGCTTCGGCGTCGAGCTCGGCCGCGAGCGAACCGGGCATTCCGCCCAGGAGAACTCCCAGACGGTGGATGCTGGATCGTGCATCGGCTTCGAAGGCCGGGATCGTGGAAGCCGTCGTCTCGACCTGCGTGAGCGAACGTACGACGTCGAGTTCGGGCGACAATCCCGCGGTCTCGCGCGAGCGTGTGAGCTCGAGCGTGTCGCGCTGCGTCGCGAGGTTGCGGCGCAGGATGGCCAGCTCGCTCTGCGTGCCGCGCAACTGGACGTACTCCCGCGCGACCTCGGCGATCAGGGACACGAGCGCGCCGCGGCGCGCCTGGACGGCGGAATCGACGCTCGCATCGGCGGCGTCGACCGCGGAACCGAGCCGACCGAAGATATCGAGCTCCCAACTCGCGTCGAAGCCGACCTCGTAGAGCGTGTACGGCCCGCCGCGCGGGAACGCTCCGCCCTCGCTGGGCCCGACGCGGGAAGCGCCCGCGCGTCCCGCGACCGTGGGGCGCGTCGTACCGGCGATGGCGTCGCGCTGCGCGCGCACTTCGAGCACGCGCTCGCGCGCGATCGCGAGGTCGATGTTGCCGTCGATCGCACGTTCGACGAGGGAGTCCAAGGTCGGATCGCCGAAGCGACGCCACCACACGAGGTCGGCCGGCGCGGACACCGTCGACGACGACTCCACGAACCGGTCGGGCAAGTCGATGCTCTGCGCATCCTCGCGCGGCCCGACGCGACAGCCCGCGCAGGCGAGGAGCGTCGCCCCGATCGCGATCCAGGAGGACGATTTCACCGCGTGCCTCCGCCCGCGCCGCTCGGCGCCTGGATGAACACGTCCATCTGCTGCCCGACGTACACGGGCAGGACGGCCGGATCGAAGCGGAACAGGACCTGGAGGACGCGCGTGTCGACGCGCTCCGTGCTCTCGCCGGTCAGCGAACGCTTCGGGACGACGTAGGGATCGATGCGCACGAATTCGAGATCCGTGCGCAGGTCCCGATTGCCGCGCACGGTCGCCTCGGCCTTCGCGTCGCGCTCGAGGCGCCAGACGTCGTTCTCGTCGACGTCGACGCGCACGTGCAACACGGAGATGTCCCCCATCAGCATCAACGGCGTGGCGAGGGCTCCGGCGACCGCGAACTCGCCCTTGCGCACGTTCACCTGCAACACGGTGCCGTTCACGGGCGCGCGCACGATGCAGCGATCGACCTCGACCTCGGCGGCTTCGACGCCGGCGCGCGCGGCATCGACGCTCGCGCGGGCAGCGGCGAGTTCGGGAGCCCAGGCGCCGGCCTTCAGCTTCGCCAGCTCGGACTGCGCCTCGACCTGTCGCGCGTTCGCGGTCAGCACGGCGAACCGACGCCGATCCCATTCCTGCGTCGCGATGGCGCGCTTGTCGGGCAGCGCGTCGGCCAGCTCCAGCTGCTTCTTCGCATCGGCGAGCAAGGAGTCCGCCGCGGCGACTTGTGCCTCGGCGACGGGAACATCCTCGGGCCGGGGCATCGCCTCGAGGCGCGCGAGTTCGGCTTCGGATTGTGCGAGTTGGGCGCGCTTCACCGCGACCTGCGCCGCGCGATCGCGATCGTCGATGTGGAACAGCGGCATACCCGCCTGCACCCGGTCGCCGACGGCGACCTCGACAGATGCCACGACGCCCGAGATCGACGTGCCGATCGCGATGTTCTGCGACCGGGCCTCGACGATCCCCGCGCCAGCGATCACGTGCTCGAACGAGGTACGCGCGGGCTCCGCGAGGGGCTCCGCCGGGACGATCGGCTTGGAACCCTGCGCGACCGTGCGCAGCGCAAACGCGAAACCGAGGAGGGCCAAGAGGGGCAGTACGTATTTCAGGATCATGGCGCGGACCTCGTGGAGACCGTCTCGGCGGAATTGTTGGTTACGCTCTCGATGTGACCGTCGTCCAT
>JBBQCC010000285.1:0-5793 GCA_038318285.1 Planctomycetota bacterium
CAGCATGCGCGCGGCCAACCCGCCATGACACGGGAGCGTATGAAACGTCGCGGCCAATGCGGGAAGACCAACGCGCTGCGGGGTGAGCGCGAGCGCCGCATAGGCGATCGGTGTGTCGTTGTGCGCATGCACGACATCGGCCCGCAACTCGACCAACCGCGCTCGCAGTCGTCGAGCGAATCGCAGATCGAGCCCAGGTCCACGGGGTAGGCACTCCCACGGCACACCGAGCGGATCGAAGTCGCGACCGGACGGATCGAACGGCCGGTCGCACAACACAATTCGGTGCTCGTGCCCCTCGCGCCGCGCACGCCGCGCCAATTCGAGCACGACACGCTCGAGCCCTCCGACCTCCAAGCTGTGAATCAGGTGGACGACGCGTTGCACGGGTTACTGCGAGACTACGCGTAGGCTGCGTACGCGCGCCATCGAGCGCCTCGATCTCCGCGCCCTTTCGTGTGATCTGCCATGCCGGCGTTCGCCGCCAAGCACGCCAAAGAGACGCCCCTTCGAGCGCCCCCTGTCACCGGGCACAGACGCACTATGCGACCGCCGCCTTACTCCTCCCCCGCTTCGCGGCCTCGTCCGCCGAACGCGACGCAACCGTGAGCCCCTCCGCTTCAGTGCCAACCACACCTTCTTCCTCTCACTGCCATCGCATACGGCGTCACACCAATTTGAACGACACCTCGTACCGCATCAGTCGGACCGTCGGCACGTTCTTCAGCGCGTAGCGAAGCCGCTCGTCACCGCCGAGCGCGATGATCAGCCCCTCCACCGCCGCATTCCCTTCGGCAAGGTGTTCACCGACCCAGCCCATGTAGCGCAGCACTTGGCCGAGCGTCTTGTCTGACGTCTGTCCGCGCTTCAGCTCCACGACCAGCCACCGATCCTCGCGGCGGTGTTTGGCGAGAAGGTCGATGACGCCGACCTCGGTGCGCCGCTCGTAGCCGTACCCGTCGACGTCGCCGCCCTCCTCGCACAGGACCCAGTCCTTGTCGATGTCGGTCCTCTCCCAATTGTCGACGAGGAACTGGTGCAGATGCCACTCCATCCCGAAATGTTGGTCGGACCCGTGCGCGATGAGTTCGCCTGCTGCAGCGTCGGCCTCGACTTCTTCAGCGGGTGCCTCGTCGGGGTTCAGGAAGCGCCATCACAGCGCGTCGAGGGAAGCCGTCCGCTCGGACGGCGTGCGGCCGGCCGCTGTATGCGTGCGGCGACCCTGGGTGGCCGATGCAATCGCGCGAGTGTTGGATGCACTGGGAATCCGCGTCGAGATCCGCGACCCGGTGCGTGCGCTCGGGAGCCTCGTCGAGCAAATGGGCGCGTTTCTGGCTGGCCTTGCGCGCGCAGTTCGCCGGAAGGCGGGCCCGCGTACCGACGGAATCGGCTCGAGGCCGATGCCGTCCAACATCACGATGCGGATGACGCCGCTGGGCAGCAGGCTTTGGCGCAGACCGATCGAAGGCGACGGCCGCGACCGTCGGCGCGCGGGATGTGCGACCCATCCAGGACCGGAGTCGGCGCCCAGAGTGGAGCGGTCTGTGGTGGGGTCCGATCGACCCTCGCGAGGCTCGCCGGCGGCGGCGATGGGGCCGCTGGGCAAGGAGAGGCAACGTTCAGCCAGCGCCTGGAAATCAGGGACACCAAAGGTCTCGCTCACTTGACATGGAGGGCGCCTCGGGAGTGCGCGAGAACTCTGGCATCAGGGTCCGATCCCAGTCCCCCGCTCGAGGAGGAGAAGCGCCGTTTCTTCAGGCAATTACCCGCGCAGGCGAATGCCAGGAGCCACTCGAAACGCTCGCGAGATCGAGCCTCCGCGCACACGCGCCAGCCCCGATTGCGTCTTACCGGCCGGCGCCTACACTCCCCTCAAACCGAGACCTCCCTCCGAAAACCTCATGCGCATGCTCTGCATTCCCCTGGGCAAGCTCCTCGCACGATGTGGGTCGATCGCCATCGCCGGGGTGGCGACATCCTTCGCGTACGGATCGCCGGTCGCGGCGCTCACGCAGGAGCCGGACTCAGGGTCCTTCCTCTCCGGTCTGTTCAGGGAGTACACACCGCGCCGCGCGTGCATGCAGTACGACCAGCCGCTCATCTGGCTGCACTTCGCCGCGGATCTCGCGATCGCGCTCGCGTACTTCACGATTCCGATCGCGCTGCTGCTGTTCGTGCGGCGCCGCCGCGATCTCAGCTTCCACTGGATCTACACCCTGTTCGCGATGTTCATCCTGGCGTGCGGACTCACGCACGTGATGAACATGGTGGCGCTGTGGAAGGCGCTGTACTGGCTGGACGGAGGCGTGAAAGCGGTGACGGCGGTGGCTTCCGTCGGGACCGCCGCGGCGCTGTGGAAACTCATGCCGGCGGCGATTGCGCTGCCGAGTCCGCAGCAGCTGCGGATCGCGAACGCGACCCTCGCGAGCGAGGTCCGCGAGAAGAACGAGGCCGAACGGAGGCTGATCGCAGCGCGCGAGGAACTTGAAGAGCGCGTCCGCGAACGGACAGGCGAGCTCGAGCGCGCCTACGCGGCGCTCCAGGAGCAGGTAGCTGCGCGGGACGTCGCCGAATTCGCGCAGGCCCAGCTCGCCGCGCTCGTGGAAAGCTCGCAAGACGCCATCATCGGGAAGGACCTGGATGGTCTGGTCACGAGCTGGAACAAGGGGGCGCAGCACATCTTCGGCTGGACGCGGGCCGAGATGTTGGGACGTCCCGTTTCCACTCTGCATCCGGTGCGGGTGGACGAAGAGGAGCTCGAACGCCTGCGCCGCGTGCAGCGTGGCGAGCGCGTCGCGCAGTACGAGTCCGTGCGCGTGACGAAGGACGGGCGGACCCTGCACGTCTCGATTGCGATCTCGCCGATCCGCGACGCGTCGGGGCACATCGTCGGGACGTCCAAGATCCTGCGCGACATCTCTGCGCAGAAGTGGGCCGAAGAGGAGATCGCACGACTCGCCGCCGACTCCGAACGGCAGCGGCGGCTGTACGAAACGATCCTGACCAACACCCCCGACTTCGTGTACGTGTTCAGCCTCGACCACCGGGTTCTCTACGCCAACGAAGCCCTCATCAAGATGTGGGGGCGCGGTCAGGACGGGGCGATCGGGAAGACCTTCCTGGAAATCGGGTACGAGCCGTGGCACGCGGAGATGCACGACCGAGAGATCGACCAAGTGCGGGCCACGCGGCAGCCGATCCGGGGCGAGGTGCCATTCACTGGGACGCATGGGCAGCGGCAATACGACTACATCTTCGTGCCCATCTTCGGGGCCGACGGCGAGGTCGAGGCGGTGGCGGGGACGACCCGCGATGTGACCGACAGCAAGCAGGCCGAGCAGGCGGTGCGCTCGAACGACGAGCGACTCCGGATGGCCCTGGCCGCTGCCCGCATGGTGGCCTGGGAGTGGACCTCAGCCGACCGCGAGCTCCGCGTGTCCGAGAATGTCGGCGACGTGTTGGGCGTGTCCGCCGGAGTGGGGCTGACGACCATCGACCAGGCGTTGGCGCTGCTGCACCCCGAGGACGTGGTCGCGTACCAGGCCACCATCCAGCAGGCGATCGACGCGCAGGAGCCTTATTTCACGCGCTATCGCGTGATCCGTCCTGACGACGGGCGGACGATCTGGATCGAGGAGCGGGGGCATCCCATCTCCGATCAGCCCGGCGGGGCCGTGCGTCTGTACGGGGTGGCCACGGACGTGACCGACCGCGTGCGTGCCGAGGTAGCACTCCACGCGGCCGAGGAGCGGTCGGCGTTCGTCCGCCGTGCCTGCGGAATTGGGTTCTGGTACTGCGACCTGCCTTTCGACGTACTCCAATGGGACGAGTTGGTGAAGGCCCACTACCACCTGCCGGCCGACGCCGTCGTCACGATCCAGACGTTCTACGAACGCATCCACCCCGACGACCGGGAGTCCACCCGCTTGGCCATCGAGCGGAGCATCGCGGAACGGACGCCGTACAACGAGGCGTACCGCACCGTGGACCCGGCCACACGCGCCGTGACGTGGGTGCGGGCCATCGGGCGGACGTTCTATGCCGCCGACGGCACCCCGACCCGGTTCGACGGGGTGACGCTCGACGTGAGCCGCCAGAAGCGGGCCGAGGCGAGTTTGAGGGAAAGCGAGCAGCGGTTCCGCTTGGTGGCCGACGCCGCCCCCGTCCTGATCTGGTTGAGCGACACGGAAAATCGGTACACCTGGTTCAACCGGCGTTGGCTGAACTTCACGGGCCGGTCGATGGACATGGAGGTCGGCATCGGCTGGGCCGAGTGCGTCCACCCGGACGACTTCGCCCACTGCTTCGAGGCCTTCGGCTCTGCCTTCGACGCCCGCACGCCGTTCTCGAGGGAGTACCGGCTCCGGCGGCACGACGGCCAGTTCCGCTGGCTGATCGACAACGGCGTCCCCCGGTACACCCCGAGCGGTGAGTTCGACGGGTACATCGGCTCGTGCCTCGATGTGACCGACTACAAGAACGCCGAGGCCGGATTGCTAGACGCGGACCGTCGCAAGGACGAGTTCCTCGCGACCTTGGCTCACGAACTCCGCAATCCGCTGGCGCCGATTCGCAATGGCCTGGAACTCATGCGACTGGCCGGTGAGCACGGGACGATTGAGCAGGCCCGATCCATGATGGAGCGGCAACTAACGCAGATGGTCCGGCTGGTGGACGACCTTCTCGACGTGAGCCGGGTGACGAGCGGCAAATTGCACCTCCGTCGGACCCGCGTCGAACTGCGGGCGGTGATCGAGGCCGCCGTGGAGACGAGCCGTCCCGTCATCGAGGAAGCAGGCCACGAATTGACGGTCGCCATCCCGGACGATCCGATCTACGTTCACGGCGACCTGACCCGGTTGGCTCAAGTCGTGTCCAACCTGCTGAACAACAGCGCCAAATACACGCACCTGAGTGGGCACGTCCGAGTGACGATCGGGCGCGAACACGACATCGCCATCGTGTCCGTGGCGGACGACGGGATCGGTATCCCTCCCGCCATGCTCGAGAAGGTGTTCCAGATGTTCACGCAGGTCGACCGGGCGTTGGAAAAAACGACAGGCGGGCTCGGCATCGGCCTGTCGCTGGTGCAGAGGCTGGTCGCAATGCACGGCGGGACGATCGAGGCCCATAGCGAAGGGCCGGGTCGAGGCAGCGAGTTCATCGTGCGTTTGCCGCTGCTGATCGAGGCGTCGGAACAGCCGGAGTCCGGGCGTGAGGAGGAGCCCATTGCCCCGAAATCGTCGCTCCGCATCTTGATCGTGGACGACAACCGCGACGCCGCGGACAGCCTGGCGATGATCCTCCGGGTCTTGGGGAACGACACCCGCACGGCCTACGACGGACAAGTGGCAGTGCTTATGGCTGGGGAATACCGACCCGACGTGCTGCTGCTCGACATTGGCTTGCCGAAATTGAACGGCTACGAAGCCTGCCGCGCAGTCCGTGCACAGCCGTGGGGCAAGAGCATCGTGCTGATCGCCGTGACGGGTTGGGGGCAGGACAAAGACCGCCGTCGCTCTCAGGAAGCCGGGTTCGATCACCATTGGGTGAAGCCCATCGATCCGCAGGCGCTGCTCGGGCTCCTCGCCGAGATGAACATTCCCAGGCGATGACGAGTGCTCGATCCCTCACGATGACTTGGATCGATTCCTTCAGCGCATGCACCGAGGCAAATCCGTTCGTTCAAGTGATCATGCGCAGCCGCTGTGAAGCTGCGCAATCCCTCCTTGCCAACGTGAGCGACGGCCAGGTCGGGGGCTCGCTCGCGTGCAAGTGCCAAGGGTCCTCGCC
>JBBQCC010000286.1:0-5670 GCA_038318285.1 Planctomycetota bacterium
TCGAGCCACACGCGGCGCGCACGCTGTCTCCGCGCGACGTCGCCTTCCTGCGCGACATGGTGACGCGTTCCAGTCTGGAGCCGAACGCGAGCGCCAAGATCTTCGACGCCGTGGCGCAGACGTACTGCACGAAGCTCGGAATCGAGAATCCGCCGATGGTCGGTTCCACCGAAGTCGTGCGCGAGCTCTACCTCTACGCACGCGAGTTCGCGACCGTGTCGGCGGCGGGGTCGGCGAGCGGGCCGGCGAGCGAGTCGGCGTCGTTCGCTGGCTGAACGACTCCTCGCGGAGGCGATTCAGGCACCCGCGTCGCGCTCGATGGAGCGCAGCGGTCCGCGGAACGCCTCCAGACGCGCCACCTCGGCATCGCTGAATCCGCGCGGCGGTTCCACGGCGGCCGCGGTCCGGCGTGCGCGCACTTGGGCCAGTTCGACGCCGCCCATCCACCACAACCATGCTGCGATCAGCGGCAGCATCCAGTTGCCCGACAGAGCGCCCACCGCGATGCCGACCAAGCCGATCGCGACCGCGACGAAGCGACCGATCCACACGGCGCGGACCGTGGCCTCGACCCAATCGGACTTGCGCGTGAACCACGCGCGGACGAGGCGACCGCCGTCCGTTGGGAACGCCGGCAGCAGGTTGAACGCGGCCATCAGCGCGTTCACGAAGACGAACGCGAACACGAACATCGCTGGGATGGAGTCCCCGATCGGTCGTCCGATCCACAGCAGGAGGAACGGCGCGGCGACGAGCGCCAGTGCGATGTTCACGGCCGGACCCGCGATCGCGATCCAGGCCTCGATCCGACCCGATTCGGGCATGTGCGACAGGCGCGCCATTCCGCCCAGCGGCCACAACGTGATGTCGATCACGCGGATGCCGAAACGTCGCGCGACGAGCGCGTGACCCAACTCGTGCAGCACGACGCTCAGGACGAGAACGCCCAGGCCCACGATGTCGAGCGTGCTCCGCGCCGGTTGCAGTGCGAACAAGGCGACGAGCAGCACGAACAGGACGTGCACGCGGATGGGGATGCCCGCGATGCGGGCGATGCGGAAGGATCCGAACACCAGGGGTCTCGTGGGACGAGTCAATCTGGCCCGCGCACGCCGTGCGCGAAAGCCCGCCGGGCCGATTCCGCGCGCCGGCTGCGTACGATCTGATGCATGGACGACGCGTCGCGACCCGAGATCCTCGAGATCGAGCTCGCCGCGAGCCGCCTCGCTGTCCGCCGGGTGCGCTGGCGATCCGAGGACCGGCTTGTGGACGTGGTCGGCCGCTACGGGGGCGCGGCACTGGCGCTGGCCGTCGTCCACGAGTCCGCGCGAGGCGGCGACGACGATGCAGGCCGTGCGCCGTTCGTGATCGCCGCCGGTGAGGCCGTCGCCCGCGGCGTGCCGACTGCTGCGCGCGCCTGCGTCGCCGCGCGCGTGCCGTTGTCGGGCCAGTACGCGGATGGGCACGTCGGCGGGCGGATGGGGGAGCGGGTCGCTGCCCTGGCGAGCGCGCTCGTCGTCCGCGGGCGCACGGATGTTCCCGATGCGGTGCTGCTCGTGGGCGGCACGGGCGAGGCGCGGATCGAGTGCGTCGAAGGTCTCGGCGCACTCGCGATTCCCGACCGCACCGCGCGTCTGCGTGCGCTTCATCCCGGTGCGGCACTGCTCGTCACCGGGCCCGCCGGCGACGCCGGTATCCCGCTCGCGTCGCTCGCGAACGAGATCCAGCCGCCGAGTTTCGTCGGCCGCGGCGGACTCGGCGCGGTGCTGGCGGGACACGGTCTGCGAGCGATCGTCCTGGTGGCCGCGCCCGCGGAGACATCGCGTCCGATTGCAGCGTTGCGCGCGGGAGCACCGACCGCCTCGGTGCTGCTCGACTCGCCGCGGCTCGCGGCACGCGCGGCCGGCGGCACGTTCGAAGCGCAGCGCGCCGGGCGCGGGGCGAGCGCGCTGACCCCCGCGGATCCGGGCGAGCGCAAGGGCTGCCGCGGATGCCCGACGCCGTGCGGATTCGTGTTCGAACGCGGCGGCGCGCCGGCGGAATTCGGCGGGGTCACAGCGGCACTGTCGGCTCGGCAGGGCGCGATCGAATCGCTGGGTGTCGCGCTCGGGTTCGCGGACGTCGCCGGACCGTTCGCGCTGCTCGCGCGCTGCGACGACTTGGGGCTCGACGCGAAGGAGGTGGGAGCCGCGCTGGCGTTGCTCGTCGAGCACGTCGAGGAGGCGCGTGTGTTACGCGGCGACGTCCCGGCGTTGCTGGCGGTCCTCGACGACGTCCCGGCGCGCGCTGGATTCGGCGCGCGCATCGCAGAGGGTGCGGCGAGGCTCGCTCGCGAACTGGGTGTCGAGTCCGCGAGCGTGCGCGGCCAGTCGGCGCGCGCCGACGGCGACCTCGCGTCGCTGCTCGGGCAGTGCGTGTCGACGCGCGGTGCGGACCCGATGCGCACGTTCGCGTTCCTCGCGGCTGACGTGCCCGACCGCGCGCGACTCGAACGACTGCTGGCGCCTTGGCCGCTGCCGGCGGGGGCGGAAGATCCGGGCAATCCGGCTGGAAAGGGGCGACTCGTGGCCTGGACCGAGTCCTTCCAGGCGGCGGTGGACGCCGCTGGATTCTGCGCGTTCTCCGCCGCGGCACTCGTGGCCGACGGCGTGCTCGACCTCGACGGACTCGCGCGCTGGATCGCACCGGACGCGGTGCGCGCGACGCTGGGCGAGGACGGGCGCGCCCTGCTGGCCGCCGGCGCTTCCATCGCGATCCTGCAGCGTGGACTCGCTCTGGAGTTCGGTGCAGCGTCCGACGCGGACCGTCCGGTGTTCGCGGCGCGCGATCTGGATCGCTCAGGGATGCTCGACGAGTACCGCAGGTTTCGCGGGATCGACGCGCACGGCGCGCCGACGAACGCGGCGCGCGCAGCGGCGGGAACGCGCGCGGTGCTCGACCTGCACGGCGAGCGTGCAGCACTCGAACTTGACGGCGAGCGCGAGTGGCCAGTCGTCTCGAACACGCCCGCCCGCTCGATGCCCGAGCCGGCGCGCATGCCGGGTCGCGTCGTGCTGCACGCGACAGGTCCGCTGCGCACGGCGCTCGGTGCGCCGCGCACGGTCGAGTTGGCGCTACCCGCGTCGCTGACCGAAGTCCTCGAGGCCGCTGCGCGCGCGCATCCCGAGGCGCGGGACTGGCTCGTACGCACGGGCGTGCCGGTGCCGGTCGTCATGCGCGATCGCGTGCGCGTCGGGGCCGCGGACCCGGTGGGGGACGGCGACGAGCTCGAACTCGTCGTCGCCCTCTCCGGCGGCTGAGGCTCGCCCGTTTGCCGGTTCCGACGATCCGGACCCCAGCGCGGAGCCCAGGATTGCCGATGAAACCCGCGCCTGTTCCAGTGCGCCCCCCCGTGACCCACGTCCTCATCCTCAAGACCGCCGCCCTCGGTGACGTGCTGCGCACGACCGCGATCCTGCCCGGGCTCGCGGCGACGCTGCCGGGGGCGCGGATCGTCTGGGCGACCGCTCCGGGCGCAGTGGATCTCGTGCGGACGCATCCGCTGGTCGCCGAAGTCGTTGCAGTGCACGCGCAGGATCCGGCGAGTTTGCGCGCCGCCGAGGAGCGCCTCGCCGCAACGGACTGGACGCGCGTGATCTCGCTGGACGACGAGGAGCCGTTGTGCGCGCTCGCCAGCCGGTTGCGAACGCGCGAACTCTCGGGTGCGACGCTCGCCGCGGACGGTCGCCGCGTCTACACCGCCGATGTCGCCGCGTGGTTCGACATGGGACTGCTGTCCGTGCACGGCAAGGTCGCGGCGGACGCGCTCAAAGTTGCGAACACACGCAGTCAGCCGCAGATCTACGCCGAGATGCTGGGCGTGCCGATGGGCCGTCCGGCGCTCCACCTGCCGGCCGCAGCGCGCGAGTTCGGCGCGGAGTTCGCGCGTCGTCACGAGCTCGATGTGCGACGCCCGGTCATCGGATTGAACACGGGCGCGGGCGGACGCTGGACCTCCAAGCAGCTCACGCCCGAGCGCACGGTCGATCTGGCGCGCGCGCTGGCCGACACGCTGCCGTCGGGCGCCAGCTTCGTCGTCTTCGGCGGCGACAGCGAAGCGGAGCGCAACGCGCGGATCCTCGCGGGGCTCGCACAGGTCGGGCTGGGCGCGCGCGCCGTGGACGCGGGGACGCGCAACGGGTTGCTGGATTTCGCGGCGCTCGTCGGTCGGGTCGATCTCCTCGTCACCAGCGACAGCCTCGCGTTGCACGTCGCGATCGCGCTGGAACGGCGCGTCGTCGCGTTCTTCGCGCCGACCTCGGCGGCGGAGATCGAGCTCTACGGCCTGGGCGAAAAGGTGTGCAGCACGGCCGCCGACTACTGCTCGTACCGCGCCGAGGCGGACAACGCCTCGATCACGACCGAGCGGCTGAGTGCGGCGTGCCTGCGGGTGCTCGGCCCGGTTCTGGCCGAGAATTCACGCATCTCGGCTGGTTCCAAAGCGCGCCGGAGGGAGTAGCTTCGGATCCGACGGTCCGAACTCGACCGCCCCTCCCGACAGCGAGCCCCCCATGCAACTGATCCGACCGTTCGTCGCCCTGTCCGTCCTCGTCCCCGCTGCGTCGGCGCAGTTCACGCACAACACGACGGACGTCCCGCCCAGCTCGAGCGCGACGGAGAACGTCGACTTCGCCGACGTGGACAACGACGGCGACTGGGACGCGGCCTTCGCGAACGGCGGCGACTCGGGGAACGACCAGAACGAGCTGTGGATCAACTCCTTCAACGTCGGCAATCCCATCGGTGTCTTCACGAACCGGACGACGCAGCAGTTCCCGGCAGTGTTGGACGACAGCCGCGACGTCGAGTTCGTCGACTACGACCAGGACGGTGACGTCGACCTGTACGTGTCGAA
Organism: Planctomycetota bacterium; assembly: GCA_038318285.1. Lineage (GTDB taxonomy): Bacteria > Planctomycetota > UBA1135 > UBA1135 > JAEUHZ01. The sequence goes on from JBBQCC010000286.1 coordinate 4,895, forward strand.
CACATCGCAGATCTCGAACCAGACGAACCGCTGGTGGAACAACATGGGGTCGCAAGCCGGCACGATCGGCTTCTACCAGGACCAGACCGCGGCGCACTGGAGCGGGCTGGCGCAGCCCGGATCCTCGATCGCGCCGTCGCTCTTGATCAACGGGGGGTTCATCGACTTCTCGTGCGACTGCGATTTCGGCGACCTCGACAACGACGGGGACATCGACCTGGTTCACTCGACGTACGGCGGCGCTTTCGGCGGTCAGGCACCGACGCGGATCTTCCTGAACGACGGCGCGGGACACTTCGTCGAGTTCAACCCGAGCGGTTTCCAGCTGGGCGGTATCACGATCGCCAACGGCAACCCGGGCATCTGGTGCCAGGGCACGCAGTCGGCCGACACGACGAACTCGACCGGTGTGAACTGCGACATCGCGTCCACGCCGCTCGACATCGACCTCGGGGACATCGACGGCGACCTCGACCTCGACATCCTCCACGGCGCGCGCCAGGAGATCCCGCGCATGTTCCAGAACCGGCTCGTCGAGGAGGGCGCCCTCGCGTTCCGCGACGTCACCGGCTCGGCGTTCCCGCCCAACTACTCGACCGGCGGCGGGCACTACGAGCAGGAGATGGCCGACCAGGACGGCGACGGCGACCTGGACATCTACGGGCTCAACTGGAGCAACTTCGACGACAACACGCTGAAGAACAACGGGAACGGCACGTTCCAGTCGCCGGTGATCCTGCCCGCCTCCGGCTCGGACTACAACGAAGCGGACTACT
>JBBQCC010000287.1:0-5595 GCA_038318285.1 Planctomycetota bacterium
CCGTCCTTGCCGATGCGCGACTGCACGAAGAACACGGGACCGCGCGACTCGCGCTTGATCAGCACGGCGGTCACGAGCAGCACCGGCGCAGAAATGATCAGAACGATGCTGCCGAGCACGAGATCGAGCACGCGCCGCGACGCGGTCTGCAGGAAGGTCTGCCGGCGATCCGGCCGCATGATGAGCGGGATCGAGTCGAGCGTCTCGATCCGCACCTTGAATGCGAGGAGGTGATAGAAGCGCGGGACGATCTTGTAGACGACGCCCAGGCGCTCACACTCCTCGACGAGGCGCATGACCGTGTCCTCGGGCGCCTCGGGCATCGCGATGAAGACCTCGCTGACCTTGTGCAGGCCGACGAGCAACTCGAGGTCGTTGAAACCGCCCAGGATGCGGTTGCGCTCGATCGAGGGATCGCGCTCGTCCGGGTTGTCGTCGACGAACCCCACGAGGTTCAGACCCAGCGTCGGCACGAGCATGAACTTGCGCTGCAGCTTCCGGCCCGTATCGCCCGCGCCGTACACCAGGATGTTCCGGTTGCCGATACCGCGCCGGTGCAGCAGCTGGATCGTCTTGAACGACACGAAGCGACTGGCGGTCGTGAGTGCCAGCACGAGCCCGAACGTGACCAGCAGCGTCAGCCGCGACAGCGTGTTCGGGTTGATGTCGAGGTCGATGATGCGGTGCACGGGCACGAGCACCTCGAACACCGGCCCGGCCGCCGTCTGCTGCGTGTTGTGCAGGTACACGATCAACGTGAACAGCACCAGGAACGCCACGACCGTCGCTTTCCAGATCGCCTGGAACTCGGCCATGTTCAGCAGCGACTTCGTCGGCTTGTAGAGCCCGAAGGTGTGGAACGACACGAGGCACACCGCGGCGATCAGCGCCGAGAGCTTCTGGTACAGCTCCGGTCGCACGTCGGGACCGAGACCACCGAGCCGCTCCCCGACGAGGTATCCGATCCAACACGCCAGGATCAGGACCACGAGGTCCACGAGGACCTGGACGGACAGGACGACGGGTTCGAAATTCCGTCGCAGGAAGGTGCCGAGGATGCTCACGGAAGGTTCGGACGCTCCCGCGAGCAGTCCCCCCCCGATCTCACGTGAGGTGCGCATCCAGTTCGTCGGGTCGAGTGAATCACGAAACGGGGACCACCGGTTCGCGCTGCCAGCGAGAATCCTAGCGAGCGCCCGACCGAGGGGCCACGAAGGGACTCACCCTCGAGACTCTTCGGCGGATGCTCCGGGGAAGGATTCGGCGGAGACGAAGCGTTCCACCGTATCGGCCGCGAGCCCCGCGCAGGTGGGGTAGTGCCGCCGGAACTCGCGCGCCGAGAAGAACCCGGCACCGTCCGTGACGGCACGCAGGGCCGCCCAGGGCACGCCGGCCGCGCGCGCGACCGCTCCGACCGCGGCCGTCTCCATGTCCGCCGCGCACGGCTCCACACGCGTCCGCGCGTGCCGCATGCGCCTCCAGGACGAAAGTACGGGACGATCCGCCGTGAAGAGGACGACCTCCGGCCCGGGCGCGACCGCGCGCCAAGCGCTGCGCAACGTCAGGTCGGAAAGAACTTCGCGGTCGGCCCGGACAGCGAAGTCGACCTGCACCGCGCTCGTCGCATGGACGAGCGCCCCGACGCGCAGCGCCCGCGCGAGCGAGCCGCACGTCCCGACGACGAGCAACGCCCGCCGCGCTCCGGCGCCGACGAGGACGGACGCGGCATGAGCTGCGCGCACCTTGCCGACGCCGGACACGACGGCCAGGACGCGAGCCGGACCGAGGTCGAGCTCGAGGAGTTCGAGGCCCTGGATCGCGGTGCGCGACCGAATGCGCTGGCGCAGCGACCCGAGTTCGCCTTCGAGGGCGCACACGACGCCGACGGCGGGAGTGGGGAGTGGAGGGGGCACAGGGCGGAGGTCAACGAACGGAAGCTGACCCAGTTGAGTGGTTGTCGGTCGCGCGGACCCCACCGCTGGTGGCATCGGTCCGCATCCAATCGCAGGGGAAGTGTACGGACACTCAACTGGGTCAGCTTCCGGCGTGACAGGGGGCGCGCGCCCCGCCTACCGTGTCCCCAATGCGCCGCACGGACGTCGTCTTCTTCCTCTCCGGGGCCGCCGCGCTCGTCGAGGAGACGGTTTGGGCCCGGTGGCTCGCACGCATCCTGGGCAGCGATGCTGCCGGCGCGGCGATCGTCGTCTCCGTCTTCCTCCTCGGCCTGGGGCTCGGCGCGATCCTCTTCGCGCGCGTCGCGCAGGCGGCTCGCTCGCCGTTGCGTCTGTACGTCGGTCTCGAATTGGCGATCGCAGCCTGGGCCGCAGCGACCCCGTTCGTGCTCGCGAACGTGCCGCCCATCGAGAGCTTCGCGGGACGAGCGGGCTTCGCCGTCCTCGTGCTGCTGCCGCCGACGCTCGGCTTCGGCGCGACCGTGCCGCTCATGGCGCGGCTCGCGGTGCGATCGCGGGCCGAGGCGACGGCCGAGACCAGCGCGTTCTATAGCGCGAACACGCTCGGGGCTGCGGCCGGCGCTCTCGCGGCGCCCTTCGTCTTGCTGCCGGCCTTCGGTTTGCCCGGGGCGCTGTGGGCGGCGGCGGCCATCGAGGCCGTGGCGGCGGGCCTGGCAGCGCTTCTGCTGCGGTCCGACGCGGGACAGTCCACGGAGCGCCATCTTGCCGTCACGGAGCGTCGGTTCGACGCGCTGCTCGTCCCCGCCGCGATCCTCGGGTTCGCGAGCCTCGTCCTCGAGATCGCGCAGTTGCGGCTGCTCGTCACGGTCACCGGCGCATCCGTCTTTGCCTTCGGCATCGTGCTGTGCGTGTTCCTGCTGGGCATCGGGCTCGGCGCGCGTCAGCTCGCCACGCGGCGCACGCGCACGGGCGTTCCGGAGAGCGCGTTGACCGAACGCGCGCGCCGTTCGCACGACGCACTGTTCCTCGCGGCGGTCGTCGCGCCGCTGCTCGTGGTCGGCGGGTTGCTCGCGCTGCGCTACCAGTTGGGCGAGGTCGACCTCTTCCACGGTCTAGCCAACCGCGCGGTACAGGGCGGTTCTGTGCTGCGCGCGTGGCTGTCGCACGCGTTGTTCGCGGGGCTCGCGCTGCTGCCGCCGGCCATCGCGTTCGGCGTCGCGTTGCCCGCGGCGGCGGGCACGATCGCGGCGCGACATCCCGACGCCGAGCGGGAGCGCTGGATCGCGCGCACCTATTCTTGGAACACGTTCGGTGCGCTGCTCGGCAGCCTCGTGGCGGCGTTCGTGCTGATTCCGTCGTTCGGTCCGCGCGGAGCGATCGTCGTTGCCGTCGTCGCGCCGCTCGTCGCGGCCGCCTGTATCGACTTCAAGCGCAAGATGTTCCTCGCGCTGTCGGCACTGGGCACGCTGGCCATCGCGACCCAGTCGCTGTTCCCGGCCGACGAGCGTGCGGCGCCGCCGCCGGTCCTCTTGGCGCACGACGCGCACACGACGGCGTCCGTGCACGATTCCGTGTCGAGCCGCGGCGAGCCGATCCGCGCGCTGCGCGTGAACGGCAAGGCGGAGGCGTCCACGGCCGTCGTCGATCAGCGGCTCCAGTACTTGCTCGGTCACGTACCCGGCCTCTTGCACGGGGACGTGCACAAGGCGCTGGTCATCGGACTCGGCACCGGCATGACCGCCGGGTCGCTGCTCGACCTGCCGACGCTGGAATCGCTGGAGATCGCGGAGATCTCGCCGGCCGTGCGGAGCGCGGCACGCACGTTCGGAGCGTGGAACGGTCACGTCCTCGACGATCCACGCACCAAGGTCACGATCGCGGACGGGCGCCACCGCTTGGCGCTCGCGCACGAATCGTTCGATTTGATCACTTCGGATCCCGTGCATCCGTGGACGCGCGGGTCGAGCGATCTCTACACGCTGGAACACTTCCGCTCCATGGAAGCGCACCTGGCACCGGGTGGCGTGGCCTCGCAGTGGCTGCCCTTGTACGAGCTGTCCACGGAAGACGTGCGCACGGTCGCCGCGACGTGGTGTGCCGCGTTCGCCCACACGAGCGCCTGGGTCACGGCCTACGATCTCGTGCTGGTCGGATCGCGCGCGGAGCTGCCGCACGAGCGCGACCTCGGCGACCAGCTGCTGCCGCCCCTCGTGAAGCAGCACCTCGCCGCTGCGCGGATCGACAGCGCGCGCGAGATCGCCTGCCTGCGTGTGGCCGGCGACGAGCGGCTGCGCGCGTTCGCGGCCGGGACCGAACCCATGCGCGATGCGCGACCGGTCATCGAATTCCGCGCGCCGCGATCGGCGCTGTCGGGATACTGCACCGAGGTGCTCGCCTGGGCCATCGAACCGGCCGGAGTCGCGGAATTGCCCGCGGATTTGCTGCCCGCGGCGCGTGCACACCGCGCGGCCTTGGCGGTGTTCCTGCTGGAACTGCCCCACGGCTTCACGGCCGCGGCGGACAATCTCGGGACCGCGCTCGAGGATCTCGATCGAGCACGCTGACCCCTCCGTCCTCCACGCTGTATCCTGTTCCGCCACTTCATGAACATCGCGGTCACGGGCGTCACAGGATTCATCGGTCGCTACCTCGTCCACGCCTTGGCGCGGCAGGGGCATTCCTTGCGTGTCTTGGTGCGGCCCGGTCGCGAGGCCGCCTTCGATGCGCCCGAGGGAGCCGCGGTCGAGGTGCACACAGGCGACCTGACGAACCCCGCATCGCTGCACGGTTTCCTGACCGGCACGGAACTCCTGATCCATGTGGCCAGTGCGCACGATCACCTGGGCGAGGACCAGATGCGCGCGATCAACATCCAGGGCACCGAAGCCCTGCTGAACGAGGCCAAGCGCGGCGCGCACAGCTCGTTCCAGGTGTGGGTCGTCAGCTCGGCCGTGATCGGCGCGCCCGTCTACAGCTATTACCGCGACTCGAAGCGCGTGCAGGAGAAGCTGATCCGCGGATCGGGCATCCCTTGGGCGAGCTTCCGTCCGACGCTCGTCTACGGCGTCGGCGACCATCGGCACACCGCGCCGCTCTTGCGCAAATGCGCGGCGAAGGGCGGCTCGATCTGGGTCCCCCATGACGGCCTGTCGAAGATCAATCCCGTGCACGTGGACGACGTCGTGGACGCGGTGCTGCGCTTCTTCGACTTCGATCGCGGCGTGGACTGCTGCTACGAACTCGCCGGTCCGACGGGTATCCCCTACAACGACTTCCTCGACCTGACGATCCGCGCCGCAGGCGGCGGCGTGAAGCGCCGCAACATCTCGAAGAAGTGGGCTGACCGCCTGATCCTCGTGAAGGGACTCTTCACCGACGTCACCGACGACCGTCGCGCGAGCGCGTACTTCAACCTGCACCACGAGCACGACATCAGTAACGCCGTCGACGAACTCGGCTGGCAGCCGCGGCCCTACGAGCAGGGCATCACACAGGTCGCGTCGACGGACTGGTGGCGCGCCGACCCCGACGCCCCGCAGCGATGAAGCTCGCGCTGGCGTGCGCGGGGTTCGGCGCCGCTGCCCTCGCGGCGGTCGCCTACTCGTCGCTCGATGCCGGCGCGACGGTTGAGCCCCTGCGCACCGTCGAACTGACCGCGGACGTGACCGTGTCGGGCAAGCTC
>JBBQCC010000288.1:0-5566 GCA_038318285.1 Planctomycetota bacterium
GAGGAGGATCCGCTGGGCGAGGAGCAGTACTCGCCGGTGCCGGGCATCACGCACCGCTATCCCGACCGCGTGCTGATGGTGATCAGCAACTCGTGCGCGATCTACTGCCGCTACTGCACGCGCAAGCGGATCATGTACGAGGACGCCGTCCCCGACGTCGAGATCGACCGCATGGTCGACTACATCGCGCGCACTCCGGCGGTGCGCGACGTGATCGTTTCGGGCGGAGATCCGCTGACGTACGGCACGAAGAAGCTCGAATCGATCCTGGCGAAGCTGCGCGCGGTGCCGCACCTCGAGATCATCCGGATCGGCACGCGCGTGCCGGTTTCGCTGCCGCAGCGCGTCGACGACGAGCTCGTGGAGATGCTGCAGAAGTATCACCCGCTGTGGATCAACGTGCACTTCAACCACCCGCGCGAGCTGACGCCGGAAGCGGCGGCGGCCTGCGACAAGCTGTCACGCGCGGGCATCCCGCTGAACAACCAGTCGGTGCTGCTCAAGGGCATCAACGACGACGTGCCGACGATGCGCGCGTTGGTCACGGGCCTGATGAAGATGCGCGTGCGTCCGTACTACCTGTACCAGTGCGATCCGGTGCGCGGCGCGGAACACTTCCGCACGCCGATCTCGAAGGGCATCGAGATCATCGAGGGACTGCGTGGTCACGTCTCGGGTCTCGCGATTCCGACGTACGTCGTCGACGGTCCGGGCGGCGGCGGCAAGATCCCGGTGCAGCCGGAGTACCTGATGCACTACGACCCGCTGCGCAAGAAGGCGCTGCTGCGCAACTTCCAGCACCGCGTCTTCGAGTACAGCGAACCGGATGCGGAACAACCGCACTCGGGCGAGCTGCGTCCGGCGCGCGCGTCGCGCGCCGTGCCGAACGCGAACGGTAGCGGCGCCACGGACGGCAAGAAGAGCACGCGCGCGAACGGCGCTGGCAACGGTGGCACGAACGGTGGCACGAACGGCGCGGGCAACGGGTCAGGTGCCAACGGCAACGGCAAGAAGACGCGCGTGCGCGCCGACGGCCAACCGGTCGTGGGCAAGAGCGGCTGGGTCCATCGCGGGCACTCCCGCGAGGAAAGGCTGCAAAAGGCGGCCGAATCGGGCCCGAGCCCGACTCCGAGCTCCGCAGCGGGCGAGCCCGTCGCGCCGCCGAGCACCCCCGGTACGTGACGGTCCGCCCGTGCACATCGGCATTGCGTTCGACCTGAAGTCGGACCAGACGGCGCGCGCGGACGGCCCCGACGACCTGCTCGAGGAGTACGACTCCGAGGAGACGGTCGAGGCGATCGCGTCCGCGCTGCGCACGCTCGGCCACGAGCCCGTGAAGCTCGGCGGCGGTCGCGCGTTCGTCGAACGGTTGCTGGCTGACCCGCCCGACCTCGTGTTCACGATCTCGGAAAGCGCCGGCACGCGTTCGCGTGAGGCCCACGTCCCCGCCGTGTGCGAGATGTTGCGCGTGCCCTGCACGCACTCGGATCCGCTGACGGCCGCCGTGACGCTCGACAAGGCCGCCGCGAAGAAGCTGGTCGCCGCCGACGGTGTCGCGACGCCCCGGTTCTTGGTGGTGACGGACGAACGCGAAGCCGAACACCTCCAGTTCGAGCTGCCCGCGATCGTGAAGCCCAACCAAGAGGGCTCCAGCATGGGCGTGCGCCTCAGCTCGCGCGTGCGCACGTTGGCCGAACTGCGCCGCGAAACGCTGCGCGTCGTCCGCGACTATGGCGAACCCGCGCTGATCGAGGAGTTTGTCTCCGGTACGGAGATGACGATCGGCATCGTCGGCACCGGAGATTCCGCGCGCGTGATCGGCGCGATGGAGATCGCCCCGCGCGTCGCCAAACCCGAGGAGTTCGTGTACTCGCTCGAGGTGAAGCGCGATTGGGAAGCACAGGTCGAATACTTCGTGCCGCCGCGCGTTTCCGTCGCGACCCTTCGTGCAGCCGAAGCCTGTGCGCTGGCCGCGTACAAGTCGCTGGGTTGCCGCGACGTGGCGCGCGTCGACGTGCGCCTCGATGCGCACGGAACACCGAAGTTCCTGGAAGCGAACCCGCTGCCGGGCATGAACCCGCGCACGGGCGATCTGTGCATCCTGTCGGGACGCAGCGGCATCACGTACGTCCAGTTGGTGGAACAGATCGTCGCGAGCGCGCTGTCGCGCGTCGGCGAAACGGCGCTCGCGCGGCGATGAGCCTGCGCGTCGCCCTTCTCGAATCGCGCGACGAGAGTCTCGCGAGTTCGGACGCGCGCGACGCGCTGGCCGTGAAAGCAGCTGACGGAGCCGCGCTGGCGTGGGAGCGCTCGTGTCGCGAGAACGGTTGGCGCACCGTGCGCGTCGAAGCTCTTCCCGACGCGCCCGACGCGACGCTGGCGGAGATCGCGCATGCGGAAGTCGACGTCGTCGTGCACCTCGTCGAGTCCCTGCGCGGCGAAGCGCGCTTCGAAGCAGCGTCCGCGTGGTTGCTCGAGTGGGCGCGCATCCCCTACACGGGTTCGGGCCCGGTCGCGATCACGCTCGCGCTCGACAAGAGCGTCGCACGCGCCGTGCTGGCCGCACGCGGCGTCGCGATCCCGGCCGGTTTCGCGCTGGAACAGCCGACGGATCCGATCGGAATTGATCTGGGTGGGAAGCGCTGGATCGTCAAACCCGCGCGCGAGGACGCGAGTCACGGTATCGACGCTGAAAGCGTCGTCAGGGGCGATGACGCTCTTCGTGCGCGAGTCGCCCACGTCGTGCGCACGTACCGCCAACCCGCGCTCGTGGAGGAGTTCGTCAGCGGCCGCGAGTTCAACGTCGCGTTGCTCGGATCGGGTGACGACGTGGACGTGTTGCCGCTGGGCGAGATCGACTACTCGCGCCTCGACGCCGCGCACCCGCACCTTTTGACCTACGCAGCGAAGTGGGACGAGGAATCGCCCGTCTACCGCGCGACGCCGTCGATCGGCGCGCGGCCGATGGCGCGCGAGCTCGAGAAGGCGATCCACGCCGCCGCGCGCGCCGCGTACTCCGCGCTCGGCCTCGCGGGCTACGGCCGGGTGGACCTGCGCCTGGACGAGCGGGATACTCCGCGCGTGATCGACGTGAACCCGAATCCCGATCTGTCGCCCGATGCCGGCTTCGCGAAAGCCGGTGCGCGCGCCGGGCTGTCGCACGCACAGATCGTGCGCCGAATCGTCGACGACGCCATGCGCCGCGCCGGGGCGATCGGGTAGCGCCATGACAGCAACGAACACCGTGAAACTGCGCGACATCGAGCCCCGCGACCGCGCCGCGATCGCCCGCATCCTGGCAGCGACGGAAGCGTTTTCACCAGCCGAACTCGACGTCGCACTCGAGCTTGTCGACGAACCGCGCGAGGCCGGCTACCGCTTCGTCGTGGCCGAGCTCGACGGTGATGTCGCCGGCTACGCCTGTTTCGGCGCGACGCCGTGCACGGTCGGAACGTACGACCTGTACTGGATCGCGGTCGATCCCGCGCGACACAACAAGGGGCTCGGTCGCGCCCTTCTCGATGCTGTCGAGCTTGCGGTGCGCGACGAGAACGGCCGCTTGCTGATCATCGAAACCGCCTCGAAGCCCGAATACGCCGCGACGCGCGCGTTCTACGAACGCTGTGGGCTCGAGCTCGCGGCGCGCATCCGCGACTTCTACGCGTGCGGCGACGACAAGCTCGTCTACTGCCGGAGATACGACACGTGAAGACCGACTCGAACACCAGAGCGAACGCCGACGCCGCGCCGCAAGTCCCGATCTCGAACGTCGAGACCGCGCATTTTGACTGCGTGTTCCCCACCTGCGGCGGCATCTGCTGCAAGAACGGTCGCCCGCCGGTCGAGAAGGCCGAGTACGCACGCATCGAAGCGAACCTCGCGAAGTTCCTCCCCCACCTGCGCCCCGAAGCGCGCGCGAAGATCGAGAAGGACGGCTTCGTCAGCAAGCGCCAGAAGGAAGGCCTGCCCGCGCTCGCCGTGTCACAGGGCTGGTGCGTGTTCGCGAACGACGGCTGCGTCCTCCACAAAGTCGGCGCGACCGAAGGCGATCGCTGGAAGTACAAGCCCTGGCGCTGCATCGCGTTCCCCCTGGAGCGCTCGAAGACCGGCAAGTGGCACGTGCGCCAGTGGAAGTTGAAGGGCGAGGCCTGGGACCTCTTCTGCCTGAACCCCGACGAATCGCCGAAGAAACCGGCCGAATCGATGCGCGCCGAGATCGACTTCGTGAACGAGCTCGAAAACGGCCGCGAAAGCTGGCGCAAGATCGGGTAGTGACGCCGGCGGCGAACGCAGCCAGACGACTGCGAGCGGCCACGCGCTTCAGAGAGTGCCTGTCGCCTTCATCAGCGCGACCGCGACGCCCATCAAGCTCTCGCCGGCGATGAATCCCGACGCGACCGGCGTGACGAACGTGTCCGCTAGCTTGCGCCAGTTGCGTCGCAAGATCTCGGCGATCGCGCCGCCTGCGAACATCGCGAGTCCGTTGCTGCCGGGCACGACCATCGCGATGCCGAGGCCCGACGGCGACGGCACGAATGGTTTGACGCGCTTGGGCGCAAACTTCTCCAGCAGCGCGAGCGCGACGCCGAGCACCGCGCCCAACAGGATCCCCTGCCGCGCCAACGGCTCGAGCGAACCGATGCCGTCCGCGAACGCCTTCGACACGCCGGCCCAGACGAGGCACGACGGCGCGGGCCATTCCTCTCCGCCCAACTTCGACACGTCGGGGACCAGGAGGTCGAACGCTGGCACGATCAGCGCCGCGCCGACCACGACGCCGAACAGCTGCGCGAAGAACTGCGCACGCGGATTCGCGCCCAAGAGCCATCCCGTCTTGAGCGTCGTCAGCAAATCCGCCGAGTGCAGGCCGATCCCGCCCGTGACGTTCGCGCTCATGATGTTGCCCGACAGATTCCCGGGCGTGATGACGCCGTACACGAGCTGTGTTACGGGACCGAGCGCCTTCGTTGGCGTCACGTCCGTGTCGCCCGTCACGCGCGCAGCGACGAAACCCATCACGATCGCGAGCGGAACCGCGATGCACCCGGCCCACAGAGGGATCTGGAACAGCACAGCCATCAGCACGACGACGACAGGGCCCAGCACGATGAATCCCGCAGGGAACCACCAACCCGGACACTCGACCGCGTCCATGGGATCTGCGCTGACCGTCTTGTTGCGACGGAAGATGCCCGCAAGTCCCGAGAACGAGCGCGCGACGCTGCGCCAATCCAGCGCGAACGACGTCAGTCCAGATGCGACCAGCAATGCGGCGCCGGGCCACACGGTCCACTGCACGATCGCCTTGTAGCTGACCTCGGCGATGCGCCCGTCGGCGAAGAGCTGCGGCGCCAACACTCCGTACGTCAGCAAGCTGCCGAGCAGCAGCGACCACGCCGTGCGAAAGCTCATCAACGCGCCGGCGCCGACCAGCACGACTTCCGTCTTCAGCGCCAGCGTCCACTCGGCCGCCTTGCGACCGGCGATCTCGAGCGGAACCGGGATCGTGCTGGGCACGTTGAACGGCATCCACACGGCCTTGGCGTCGCGGAACCACGTGAGCAGC
>JBBQCC010000289.1:0-5551 GCA_038318285.1 Planctomycetota bacterium
GGGCAGTTGATCTCGGAGACGCACTACACGGGCGGCAAGACGGACGGTCTCGCGCGAGAGTGGTACCCGGACGGCGGCAAGAAGAGCGAGATCACGTACGCGGCCGGAGTCCAGGATGGTCCCGTGCGCTACTGGTTCGAGAACGGCGCGCTGCAGATCGAAGGCGTGATGAAGGCCGGCCTGCGCGAGGGTCCGTGGGTGTATTGGAAGGCCGACGGCACGCGCGATCCGGACTGGAGCGGCACGTACCAGGCCGACAAGAAGGTCGCGGACTGACGTTCGTCGCGCCGATTCCATGCTGCACGTGCTGCGACGGGACGACGGAACGCGCGCGGCGCAGGGGCCGCTCGTGGAGGGTCGCCGATCGGGCACGTGGACGACGTTCACGCGCGCGGGCCGCAAGCTGTCCGAGTGCGAGTACGACCGCGGCGCGAAGCAGGGCTGGTGCACGCGCTTCCACTCCGGCGGTGCGCGACGCGCGCAGGGCGCATTCGACAGCGGCGCGGCGAGCGGCGCGTGGACGTTCTGGCGTGCGGACGGCACCGCGCGCGCGAACGGCTCGTACGCGGGCGGGCTCGCGACCGGGCGCTGGGAGTTCTTCCACGACAACGGCGTGCGCGCGTCGGAGGGCGAATACGCGGGCAGTGTCCGCGAAGGTCCGTGGCGGACTTGGCATCGGGGCGGACGGAGGCACAGCGAGGGGACGTGGTCGCGCGGTCGGCTCGAGGGTGCCTGGCACGCTTGGCACCCGGGTGGACACGAACTCGTGCGCGGCGAGTTCCGCGCCGGCGCCCGCGAGGGCGTGTGGACGACCTGGCATCCGAACGGCGTGCGCGCGGGCGAGGGCGACTACCAGTCGGGCCGCAAGAACCTCGTGTGGACCTCGTGGCACGAGAACGGCGAGCGGCGCGCGGAGGGCACCTTCGTCGACGACGTGCTCGAGGGCTGGTGGTGTACGTGGTACGAGAACGGCGAGCGCCATTCGGAGGGCGAATACCGCGGCGGCTTGCAACAGGGTCCCTGGCGCTTCTGGCACGCCGACGGGTCGCTCGACCGGCGCCGCACGGGGGTCTACACCGACGATGTGCGCGTGTTCGGACTCGACGGCGGTGCGGCGAACTGAACGACGGATCCCACGACCGATGGATCGCCAAGACGTGCAGCGGTCCCGGCGCCGCGCGCGCTAACCTGGGGGCGAGATGATGTGGACCCTCGTGTGCTCGATCCTCCTGCAGTCAGCGCTCGCGCCCGTGTCAGGCCCGCAAGCGCCGTCCAGCGCCGGCCCCAAAACGCCCGAGATCGTCACGATCTATTTCGAGAACGGCGAGAGGTCGCGCTCGGGGCCGGTCGTCGACGGACATCGCGAAGGCGCGTGGACGGGCTGGCACGACAACGGCGCGAAGCTCTACGAAGGATCCTTCCACGACTACGAGCGCATCGGTCGCTGGAGCTACTGGTCGCGCGCCGGCGTGAAGATCTCCGAGGGGGAATGGGCGCAGGGCGAGCGTACCGGACCGTGGACGTTCTGGCATCCGAACGGGACCAAGGCTTCGGAGGGCGCGTACGTGGATGGACTACGGACGGGTGCGTGGTCGTACTGGAACGAGCGCGGCGATCTGGATCGCACCGGTTCGTTCCGCTTCGACCTGCCCGACGGTCCGTGGGTCCTCTACGAAAAACAGACGGGCGTGAAGGCGTCGGAAGGAACGTACAAGCGCGGCGTGCGCTCGGGGACGTGGACGCGCTTTCGCGCCGACGGTTCGCGTGAGTGGTCGGGACGCTTCGCCGACGACAAAGAAGAGGGCGCGTGGACGCGCTGGCACGCGAACGGCGAGGTCATGGCCGTGGGCTCCTATGTCGACGGCAAGATGCAGGGCGAGTGGGTCGGCTTCCATCCGAACGGCCAGCGCGACTACCGCGGTGCCTTCACGAAGGGCGATGAGACGGGGATCTGGACCTACTGGTGGGCCAACGGGAACAAGAAGTCGGAGGGCCGATTCGGCGGCGGCAAACGGTACGGACCGTGGCTCGTGTGGACCGAGGACGGTGACTTGAGCATCGAACTGTCGGGCGAATACGCGGACGGGAAGAAGGTGCCCTGATGGACACGACCCTGTTAGACACGACCCTGCTGGACACGACCCTGCGGCGTACGACCCTGTGGCGTACGACCCTGTGGCGTACGACGATCGCGGCGCTGCTCTGCGCCTCGCTGTCCGCGGCACCCGCCTCCGCGTACGTCGGCGAGAGCGTCGCGCTGCGCAGCACGCCGAAACCGGACCAGCGCATCACACACGCCTTCGTGCTCGAGCACACGCTCGTCGTGCAGCGCCTGGCGACGCGCGTCGGCAGCGACGTCCAGATCTCGCAGGACCAGCTCGAATTCGGCGGCCGCACCAGCCTGCGGTTCGTCGATCGCGTGCGCGAGGTCGCGGGGGGGCGCCCGACGCTGTTCTCGCGGCTGCTCGAGGGCGCCGACGTGCACGTGGACATGCGGCTGCAACCGACGACGGGTCCTGCACGCCCGCTCGCGCTGGAGGGCACCTCGCCGCTGAAGGGCGCGAGCGTTCTCTTCCGCTACCTGCCCGAGAGCCGCACGTACGGTCGGATGTACGACGACCTCGAGACGAGCGAGGAATTCCTGCCACGAATCTCCGTCGCCATCGACCTGTCGTGCTTCCTGCCCGACGCGCCCGTCGAAGTCGGTTCGAGCTGGAAGATCGCGCCCGGACGCATCGAGGATGTTTTCGCCTACGGCGGGCTCGTGCCGATCCGCTTCGCACAGGGCGCCGATCCGCAACTCGTGCGCACCGTGGCCTTGGGTGTCGCGGGCCCGCTCGACCCCGTGTTCGGCGGCACGACGACCGGCACCTGCGACGCGACGCTCACCGCGGTGGAAGGCGGCATCGCGCGCGTCGCGCTGAAGCTCGACCTGCGCTCCGCGAAGGACCAGACCGCGTTCAGCCAGGAAATCTTGACGCCTCCGGAACGCTACGACGGCGTGCGCGTCGAGAAGAGCACGATCGCGTGGGGATTCCGCGGCGCGGGCGAGTTGCGTTGGGACGTCGCCGCGGGCCGCGCGGTGTCGCTGGCGTTGGCGGGAGCCGAGGACGTCCGCGTCACTTTGGACTTGGACGGTCCGGGCGGCGCGGGCGGAAGCGACCTCACGCTGGCGGGCGGGATGAAGCTCGCAGTCGACGTGACGGGGAACTGAACCGCGCGCGTGCGCTCCTCACGGTGCGCATCACGTCGCGCGTCGCATCACGTCGCGCGCTCTGCGGGGCCGACCGCCCTGCGCGCGCTCACTTGGGCATCAAGTCCGAGGCCAGCAGGTAGTCCGCGATCGTGTGCGCGACGAGCACGGAGCCGCGGTCGTTCGGGTGCACTTCCTGGAAGAACAAGAGGTCTCTGCGGCCCGGTCGGCGCCATTCGGCCTCGAGCTCGGCACGCGGGCGCTCGGGCTGTGCCGCGACGCTCTCGGCGATCTTCGCTTGGATCTCGGCCTCGCAGGCGGCCTCGACGGCGGCGCCGGATTCGACCAGCGCGACGTCCATGTCGCGCGCAATCTCGCGCTCGAGCTGCAACACGTGCTCGAACCCCGCGTTCTGCTCGGCCGCGGACGGGCGCCCGCCGAGATGCCAACGGGGCAGTGCCTGCGTCGCGAAGAGAACTTTGGCGCCGTGCGCGCGGCAGGCAGCGACGATGTTCGTCAGGTTGCGCTTCGTGTTCGCGAAGCCGAGCTGCGGCACCGGATCGGGCGCGTGGAGGTACGGATCGAGATCGCCGAAGTCGACCTTGTAGTTCTTGATCGCGTAGAAGCCCAAGTCGACGCGCTCGGATGCGTAGTTCGTCAGCCAGCGGCGCACGACGAGGTACGTGCGGCTCTTCGACGCGAACGCTTCGATCGCGCTGGGCCGGTCGGTCGGCCACGCTTCGCGCCAGTGTGTGTTGTCGTGTTGCACGGGCCCGCCGGGCGTGTACAGCGCGCAGCGCATGTCGTTGATCGCCTCGTAGACGATCACGAGATCGGGCGCGAGGTCGAGGCCGCGCAGCTCCAGGTTGATCAGCATCTCGTGCGTCGACCAGCCGGACACGCCGAGGTTCACGACCTCGATCGGGTAGCCGGGGCGCGCCGCTCGGAGCACGTCCTCGAGCTGCTGCGACCACACGGCGGCGTCGCACGATTCGCTCTGGCCGTACACGCTGGACCCGCCGGTCGTGACGATGCGGAAGACGCCTGCGGGCTTCTCCCATGTGGTCGCCTTGCCGCGGAAACCGAGCGCGTTGTGCGAGGCTTGCTGCTTCGCGGTCGGCGGCGTGCTGAAGTTCGGAACCAGCGCGTAACCCAGATAGGGATGGGGCTGCGAGCGCGCGCCCGTCTGCTCCAGGCCGCGCTTCGGACTGCCGTACTCGAGCGTCAGGTACGCCAAGCGATCCCACAGGTCGAGCGCCGGCGCCTCGCCCGGCACGCCGCTCGGAGGTCGGTAACCCGGTTCCTGTGCTCGTTGCGCCAGGACGTGATCGGCGTAGTGCGAAGCCAGCTCCAGCACCACGACGATCAGAACGCTGGTGAGCAGCGCGACCCCGAGGATCTTTTTCACGATCCGCTTCGGCGCGGGTTGGGGGTCGGTCATGCGTGAGCTCGAAATCCAGAGCGCGTGTCGATCCTCATTCTCGCCGCATCTTGCACGCCGCGCACCCTTCGATCCAGCGACGCGGGCGGCTGGCTCGGCGCGCGTCGGATCTCTACCTTGCGCGCCCCGGGCAGTGACTCTCCGCGCGACGCTACGCCTCCGACCCCGATCCACACCGTGAGCACGGCCCGCAACGCCCGATCCTCGAGCCGTTCCAGCTCCAACCGATCGTTCGGTCGTGTGCTGCACCGCGGGCTGATCGCGGCCGAGGCGATCCTGCTCCTCGGCGTCGCGAAGGACTGGATCTGGCGCCAAGTTCTCGCGTCGGCGCTACCGAACTGGGGCAAGGTCGTCATCGCCATGGCGACGACGGTCGGCATCCTGGGCGGGTTCTACCTCGTCCTGCAGCGCTTTTTGGCGCGCAGCATGTCGAAGACGCACCAGGTCGCGTCGGGACTACCCGTGTTCTGGCCCACGTTGCTGCTGCACGTCGCGCTGCTGGCGGTGCTGTTCGTCTTGTACGCGCGCATCCTGGGCGTGACCGTGTTCTGAACCGCAAGTTATGCTGCGCGCATGAGCGGCAAAGACGATCTGGTCGCGAAGCGACTCGCGTACATCGAGCGCATGCGCAAGCTGAAGCCGGGCACGGTGGACGTGCGTTTCGAAGGCCGCGCGCCCGACGGTTCGGGCCCGGGGAATCGCCACGGGATGCCGCAGTTGCCGCCGGGGCAGCGCCCGGTGAACAACTGGCCCGTGCTCGACCTGGGCGACGTGCCCGAGATCGACCTCGCGACGTGGCGGCTCGAGGTCGGCGGCGCGTGCGCGAACCCGTTCACGCTGACGTGGGAGCAGTTCCTCGCGCTGCCGCAGACCGAGGATGACAGCGATTTTCACTGCGTGACGACGTGGAGCCGCAT
>JBBQCC010000290.1:0-5528 GCA_038318285.1 Planctomycetota bacterium
GGTCGCGTCGCGGTCGACGTGCCGGCAGGCTCGTACTGGATCGCGTTGCGGACGCCGCGCAACTCGAACGAGGGCCAACTCGCGCACGCACTGCCCTGGGCGCGGCCGATCGAATGGGCGCCGGGAACGGGCCAGCGCGTCCCTGTGGACCTCGAACTCGGCGGCCGGATCCGCTTCGCACCGGTCGCGCGGGACGGCGATGCGTCGGCGGCGGACGCGGCGAACATCGCGCTCGCGCTGACCGCACCCGACGGGCGGATCGTGCCGATCGAGGTGCGCGCCCTCGTCCAGCGCGGCGACGCACGCCAAGGCCTCGCAACGAGCGTGAACGGGATGCCCTTCGGCGCCGTGGCCACGAGCGTGCCGCTGGCTCCCGGTGCGTACGTCCTGCGCGCGGACCTGGGATCCTCCGTCGTGACGCGCAGCGTCACGATCGTCGCGGGCACGACGACCGTCGTCGAGCTGCGTTAGCTGAACTCGCCGGTCCGCTGCGCGGCGCCCCCGCGGCTCACTTGTGCTTCAGCTCCCAGGTGACGTCGCCACCCAGGCTGCCGGACATCGAGACTTCGGCCTTCTCCCCGTTGCTGTCCAGGTGTAGGTCGACGTGGATGTCCAACCCGACGTCGGAGCGCATCTCGTAGGCGTGCATGTGACCCGTGGAGAGGTCCCACAGCAGCGTGCCCTCGCCCTTCAGGGAGAGCGTCGCGCTCGCCTCCATGTCCATGTCGGGCATGTCCCCGCCGAAAAGACCGCGCGCATCGTCGAGCATCGAGCCCAGATCGAGCGTCCCCTTGTCGTCGAACACGAACGCGATCTCGCCGACCTGGACTCCATCGGCCTCGCGCGCGCCCTTGTAGGTGCACGTCACCTTGAACTGACCGAAGCCCGCTTCGATCTGCTTGTGCAGAGCTTCGCTGAGGGCGTCGAACTCCGGACCGCCTTCGGAGCTGTTGCCGCTGCCCGAAGCGATGCCGCCCGGGAAAAACAGCGCGGTCATGTGCTCCGCGGGAACTTCCCACGTGTCGCCCGTCGCGACCTTCTTCGTCGGCAGGAGCGCGCGGACCTCCATGTCGTCGATCAGGTTCTCGAGCAGCGCCTCGTCACCCGTCGACTCGTGGAAGGACTTCTTGTACTCGGAGTTCTCGTCGTCCCACTGGAAGCGGACGGTCTTGCCCTCGAGCGCATTCGAGCCCACGGGTTCCTCCTTCTTGTCGCCGACCTCCATGCTGACGGAGATGTCGTCGTAGGTGCGCAGCAGCTCGCTCGGCGCGCCGTCCTTCGTCGACACGAACGTCTCGGACGCGTCGATGCCCAGCGACAGCAAGAGGTCCATCGACGAGATCTGATCGAGCGCTTCGCCCGGCAACGGATCGCCGTTCACGGTCACGGAGACGTCCTTGACGTGGAACTCGCCCTCGACGCGCAGCTCCTTCTCGACCTTCTCCCCCTTCGCGGGATGGAAGCTCAGGTCGTCGGCCGCCGCAGCGAACGCGAGCGTGAGCGGGATGACGAGGACGGCGAAGGAGAACGCGTGGGTGGTCTTCATCGTGTTGGCCAAGGGGGGGGGTGGCGGTCGGCGGAGAATAACACGCCTTGCGAAACCGTCCCCTTGCGGACGCAACCCGAACGTCGCGGGCGGGCCAGCACGGGTCGGGACAGCACGGGTCGGGACGACACGGGCCAACACGACACGGCGAGATCGAACCAGCGGGCGAGCTCGAGCGACGACAGCCTGTCGGGTCACGCGGCACGCCGCCGCGGTCACTCCCACTCGATCGTGCCGGGCGGCTTGCTGGTGATGTCCAGCACGACCCGGTTCACGCCGCGCACCTCGTTGATGATGCGGTTCGAGATGCGCGCGAGCAGCTCGCGCTCCAAGTAGTGCCAGTCGGCCGTCATGCCGTCCTGGCTCTCGACGAGACGCAGCGCAATGCAGCTCTCGTACGTGCGCGCGTCGCCCATCACGCCGACCGACTTCACCGGCAGCAGCACGGCGAAGTACTGCCACAGGTTCGCGGCGACGCCGGCGCCCTCGACTTCGCTGGTCACGATGCGGTCGGCCGCGCGCAGCAGTGCACAGCGCTCGGGTGTGACCTCGCCGACGATGCGCACCGCGAGACCGGGACCTGGGAACGGCTGGCGATCGACGATCGCCGAATCGAGGCCCAGGTAGCGACCGATCTGGCGCACTTCGTCCTTGAACAGCTCGCGCAACGGCTCGACGAGCGCCATGTCGAGGTCGTCGGGCAGTCCGCCGACGTTGTGGTGACTCTTGATGACGGCCGTGTTGCCGCCGTGCACGTTCACGGACTCGATGACGTCCGGATACAGCGTGCCCTGCGCCAGGAATCCCGCCGAGCGGAAGCGCTTGGCCTCGTTGCGGAACACGTCGACGAAGTCGCGGCCGATCAGCTTGCGCTTGCGCTCGGGATCCGTGATGCCGGCCAGGCTGCCCAGGAAGCGATCGGTGCCGTCCACCACCGTCAGGTCCATGTGGAAGCGCTCGCGGAACGTGCGCTCGACCTGCTCGCGCTCGCCGTGACGCAACAGGCCGTTGTCGACGAAGATGCAGTGCAAGCGGTCGCCGACGGCCTTGTGCAGCAGAACGGCCGCGACCGAACTGTCCACGCCGCCCGACAGGCCCAACACGATTTCACCGGTCTCGCCGACCTGCGCGCGGACCTTGGCGATCTCGCGCAGGGCGATGTTGTCCGGCTTCCAGTCGCCGGCCAGACCGCACACGCGGTAGAGGAAGTTCGAGAGCACCTCCGTGCCGCGCAGTGTGTGGCTGACCTCGGGGTGGAACTGCACGCCGAAGAAGCCGCGCTTCCGGTCGCCGACGACGGCGAAGGGGCACGTGTCGCTCGACGCATAGACCTCGAAACCGGCGGGCAGACGCGAGATCTGGTCGCCGTGGCTCATCCACACGACCGTGCGTCCCTCGATGCCGTCGAGGATCGCCTCGGACCGCGCGACGACCAGGGACGTGCGACCGAACTCGCGCTCGTTCGCGGCGTCGACCTGGCCACCGAGCGTCTGCGACATCCACTGCAAGCCGTAGCAGATGCCGAGCACCGGCACGCCCAGATCCAGCAGCTCCTTGGGCACGACCGGCGCATCGGGCGCGTACACCGAAGCCGGCCCGCCCGACAGGATGATCCCAGCGAGGTTCATGCGCCGCGCCGTCTCGAGCGCGCGCGCCGGCGGTGCGATCTCACACCAAGCGTTGGCTTCACGCAGACGGCGCGCGATGAGCTGCGCGTACTGCGTCCCGAGGTCCACGACGAGGACGCCGCGCGGCGTGGTTTCGACGTCACTCCGCATGGAAGTAGTTGGGCGATTCCTTCGTGATCGTCACGTCGTGCGGATGGCTCTCGCGGCGACCGGCGTCGGTGATGCGCACGAAGCGCGCGCGCTCCCACAAGCCTTGGATCGTCGACGCGCCGACGTATCCCATGCCGGAACGCACACCGCCGACGAGCTGGTACACGAACGCGCTCAATTTGCCCTTGTACGGCACCATGCCCTCGATGCCCTCGGGCACGAGCTTGTCCGTCTCGGTGATGTCGCCCTGGCGGTAGCGTTCCTTGCCGCCGGCTTGCATCGCGCCCAGCGAACCCATGCCGCGCACGCTCTTGAACGAGCGGCCCTTGTAGAGGATGACCTCGCCCGGGCTCTCTTCGAGGCCGGCGAACAGGCTGCCGAGCATCGCGCAGGACGCGCCCGCTGCGAGTGCCTTGACGAGGTCGCCCGAGAAGCGAATGCCGCCGTCCGAGATGACCGGAACGCCCGATCCCTTGAGCGCGTGCACGACGTCGAGCACCGCCGTCAGCTGCGGAACGCCGACGCCCGCGACGATGCGCGTGGTGCAGATCGAACCGGGCCCAATGCCGACCTTGACGCCGTCCACGCCGGCCTCGACGAGCGCGAGCGCGCCCTCGGCCGTCGCGACGTTGCCGGCGACGACATCGACCGGGTGGCGGCGCTTCAGCTCGCGCACCGTATTGGCGACGTTCGCGCTGTGGCCGTGCGCCGTGTCGACGACGAGCACGTCCACGCCGGCCTTGACCAAGCCTTCGGCGCGCTCGTAATCGTGCACGCCGATCGCGGCCGCGACGCGCAGGCGACCGCGCGCGTCCACCGCCGAACTGGGGAAGGCCTGCAGCATGTTCAGGTCCTTCATCGTGATCAGGCCGGCCAGCTCCGTGCCCTTCTCGATCAGGATCAGCTTCTCGATCTTGTGCCGATACAGGATCTCGCGCGCCTCCTCCAGCGAGGTCCCGGGCGCGGCCGTGACGAGCTTGTCCTTCGTCATGATCTTCCCGACCGGCGTGTCGTCGCTGGTCTGGAAGCGGCAGTCGCGACGCGTCAGGATCCCGACGACGCGGCGTTCACCCTCGACGATCGGCAGTCCCGAGATGTTGTAGCGCTGCATGATCGCGCGCGCTTCGCGGATGGTCGCGGTCGGCGGCAGCGTCACGGGATCCAGGATGACGCCGTTCGCGGAACGCTTGACCTTGTCGACCTCGCGGATCTGGCCCTCGATCGAGAGGTTTCGGTGGATGACGCCGATGCCGCCTTCACGGGCGAGCGCGACGGCGAGCTTCTCCTCCGTCACCGTGTCCATCGCGGCCGACGCCAGCGGAATGTTCAGCGGCACGTTGCGCGAGAACCGCGTCGCGAGCTGCGCGTCGCGCGGCAGGACGTCCGACTCGCGCGGGACGAGCAGCACGTCGTCGAAGGTGAGGCCCTCGGGGAACGAGGGTCGTGAGGGTTCGGAAGGCGATGCGGAGGGCGTCATACCGGCGGGCTTCATAGCGCGGATCCCTCTCCGGAATGCGTCGCGCGCCGCGGGGCTCCGGGGCTGCGCGTCCGGGGCGATGGAAACGGGGAGCGTAGCGAGCGCCCGGAACGCCTCCAAGCGGCCTGTGCCAAGAAGAGGGCCCGCACACCGCGACCGAGGTCGTGATGCCGGGCCCAAGAAGGAGGAGATGAGGTCCTTTCGGGAACGGCAGGGCGCGACCTGAGAGAAAAGATGAGGTCCGAGGCCCGGACGGCGTCGACTGGCGCACGCCGCCGTGCCGATAGGGTCCTTTCCCCATGAAAGCACCGCCCAGCACGACGGAGGCGCCCGGCGCTCGCTCCGCTATCCTCTCCGCCTCGGTCCGCGGCCCCGCGGCTGGATCGCCCCCGATGTCGACGCCCGAGGTCCAGCGCCACGCCCATACGGCCCGCGAGCGCAGCGGCCCCACGCGCGTCGCCGTGATCGGCGCGGGCTACATCGCCGATTACCACCTGACCGCGCTGCGCGGCATCGGCGCGTGCGAGATCGTCGCGCTGGTCGATCCCGATCGCGCGCGCGCCGAGGCGCTGGCGGGTCGCTTCGGCGTGGCGCGCGTGCTCGGGTCCATCGACGAGTTGGCCAGCCTGGACGTCGACGTCGCGCACCTCCTGACGCCGCCCGACACGCACGTTGCGCTGGTCGGCAAGTTGCTCGACATGGGCGTGTCCGTCTTCGCCGAGAAGCC
>JBBQCC010000291.1:0-5497 GCA_038318285.1 Planctomycetota bacterium
GTTTGCCAGGACGGGAGTAGTTCGACAGCGGGGCGGAGGACCCCACTTCTCCGACATTGACCTGGATCTGCCAGGTGGTTCCGTTACTGTGAAAGATCAAGCTACCAATCATCTGACATGGCGTGCAGGTAGCGGCGCAATTGGTTGATCCCTTTCCGGGGGTGGGCGTGGAGAACAGCATTTGGAACGTAGTTCCGGGCGGCCCGTCCGATTGATCGAGCGGGGCGCTCGGAGTTGCTGGACACGTTGAAGGGCAAGGATCCTCCTCTTCAAACGCATACAGCGGGGAGAGGACGAGACACGAGAGCAAGAGCGCTGAGATCATTACTGGAGTGGGCCGGCCTCGTTAGCAAAACCGGTTGGACGGGCTCTCAGTTCTGCTTCTGTCCGCACGACGGGCAGAACTTCGCGCCGCCGGGCAGTGCGGTTCCGCAGCTGAAGCAGAACTTCGCGCCGGCTGCTGGTGCAGCGCCGCCCGATGTTCCGCCTGCGGCTGCACCGCTTGCTCCCGCACCACCGACCACGCCCGCGCCGAATCCTTCGGGCCCGCGTTGCTGCTGGTTCTGCTGATTCATCATCTGCTGCGCCAAGCCGAGTCCGACGCCGAGGCCCGCGCCGCCGAGCAATCCGCCCGCGCCGCCGTCACCACCTCCGCCGCCGCCCTTGGCCATGCCCTCGCCCGCGCCGAGCATCGCCTTGCCAGCCGCGAACTCCTTGTACGCGCCGACGCCGCCGACGGTGCGCAGGTAGGCCGCGTCCGTGTACAGCTTCTTGAGGTTTACCGCGTCCGTCTCGTCGATCGCGATGACGAAGTTGCCCAGGCGCGCGATCTTGAGGCCGTAGCTGGTGACGTGCGTGTCGACGGCGCCGAGCACGCTGACTTCGAGCTCCTCCGTGTACGCGCCCGACGTGACGTCGAGCAGCGGCCACTTGTTCTTCACCAAGAGCTCCGCGATGCGGTCGCGGATCGTCTTCAAGACTTGCTCGCGCATCCACGGCTGCACTTCGAACGCCTGCGCGACGCCGGTGCCGACCAGGTTCACGATCAGCTGCTCGGGGTTCGTCACCCGGAAGCTGAACTCGCCGTGCACCATCGTCGAAACGGGCACGCCCGATTTGGGATCCTCGACGTTGCCGATCGGGCCGCCGAACTTGACGCCCGTGATCTCGCGCATCGTCACGAAGAAGACTTCGGTGATGAAGAGGCGCCCGTCGGTCAGCTTGTCGAGCAGTTGGCCCAGGAAGGGGATGTTCGTGCTGTCCAGCGTGTGCCGGCCTGGTCCGAGCGTTCCGACGACGCGACCGTCGCGGAAGAACACGGCCTGTTCGTCGGCGTTCACCGTCAACTGCGCGAACTTCGGGATCGTCGGATCGGGGTGCTTCCACACCACATGACCCTTCGCGTCGTCGGGGCGCGCAATGACGAGCTCGCCCACGCCTCCCTTGAACCAGTCCATGACACCCATCGGCGGATTCCTTTCGTCGGTCGGGCGAACGGCCCGGACACAGAGCCTGTGTACGCGACACCGTACGCGAACCTTCAGCCCCGAGGGAAGTGGATCGAAGGTCTGCGGGGCCTCCGCGTAGGATCACGCCTCACGTGACGCAGCCGCCCCCTCTGCCGCCGTCCCATTCGCCGGGAATGCGCCCGACCGACGCCACGTCGCGCGCTGCGGCTCCCGTGGGCGCGGCCACCGAGTCGGAAACGAATTCCGAGGCCGAGTCGTCGGGCGCGCGGTCCGTCCAGATCCGCTGCCCGAACTGCGGCGCGAACATGGTCTGGGATCCGTCCGTGGACGCGCTCTCGTGCGGCTACTGCGGACACAATCTGCCCGTCCCGCGGCTGGAGGGCACGATCCTCGAGCGCACGCTGGAGGAAGTCGGCACGGCGGCGCGCGGGTTCGGCGTCGAGACGCGCGCGGCGCGCTGCACCCGCTGCGGCGCGAAGACGAACTTCACCGGACAGGACGTGTCGACCTCGTGCGTGTTCTGCGGCGCGCCGACGATCCTGGAGGAGAGTTCGTACCGGAACGCGCTGCGCCCCGAGTCCGTGATCCCGCTCGACGTCGCGCGCACACAGGTCGAGACGTCGTTCGCGAACTGGCGCAAGGGTCTGTGGTTCCGTCTGAACGACCTGAAGCACGCCAGGGTCGCCGACGCGCAAGGACTCTATGTGCCGGCCTGGACGTTCGACGCGAACGTGCACAGCCAGTGGAGCGCCGACGCGGGTTGGTACTACACCGTGATGGAGCCGCGGCCCGTCATGGTGAACGGCAAGATGTCGATCCGCATGGTTCCCGTGCAGAAGGTGCGCTGGGAGCCCGCGTTCGGCGAGCGGCGCGACGTGTTCGACGACCTGCTCGTGCACGCGTCGAAGGGGCTCGCCCCCAAGCTCGCCGCGCAACTCGGCGGCTACGACACCAAAGCGCTCGTGCCGTACAGGCCTGAGTACTTGTCGGGTTGGGGCGCGGAGGAGTACGCGATCGACCTCGAGGCCGGCTGGAAGGACGCGCTGGGTCGCATGGAAACGCGGCAACAGCAGCGCTGCTCCGGCGACGTGCCCGGCGACACGCAGCGCAACCTGCGCGTCCGCAACACGGTGTCCGACGTGCGCTGGAAGTTGGTGCTGCTGCCGGTGTGGAGCCTGACCTACCGGCACGGCGGGAAGGACTTCGCGGTGCTGGTCCACGGCACGAACGGTCGGGTCGTGGGGGACGCGCCGTACTCCGCGGTGAAGATCGCGCTGCTGGTCCTGGCGATCGGGACCCTGGTCCTGCTGCTGCTCGCCTTGATGTCCCTCTGACCGCGCGACCACGTCCACGGCTCGGGCGCCGGGCCGCTCCGACCGGAGCGCGAGTGTCGCGCGCGCGGTCCGAAGGATCCGTGGCCGCTCGCCCGACGACGCACCGCAGTGGAACTGGTGCGGAACGAACACGGCGGAACGAACACGGCGCGCGCGACCTCGATCGCGCGCGCCGTGTTTGGCAGTGTTGTCGGCGGGGTGCCGACGGTCGCGTTCAGTCGGAGACGACTTGCAGCAACTCGACGTCGAACACGAGCGTCGCCTTACCGGGGATACCCGGACGGCCGCGGTCGCCGTACGCGAGGCCCGCCGGGATCAGCAGCTTGCGCTTGCCGCCGACCTTCATCGACGCCACGCCTTCCGTCCAACCGCCGATGACCTGGCTCAGGCCGAAGGTCGCCGGCTCGTTGCGGTCGACCGAGCTGTCGAACTTGGTGCCGTCGAGCAGCCACCCCGTGTAGTGGACCTTGACCTGGGACTTGGGCCCCTTCGGCATCGGCCCCGTGCCTTCCTTGATGTCGTAGTAGCGCAGGCCGGACGGCGTCGTGGTCCAGGCGCCGTTGAGCGGGTCGCCCGGGAACGTGTAGGCCGGCAGCTCGCCCTTCGTGATCGCGCCCGTCATCGGGTCGACGCGCACGCGCCACGCCTTGCCGCCGGCCAGGGCCGAGATGTCGTAGGTCGGCTTGCCATCCTCGATCTTGTACTCGGCGCGCTCGATGGCGCCGCCGGTGTCCTTGGCGGCGGCGGTGACGGCGTCGGCCAGCGACAGCTTGCAGGCCGCCAGTTCGCTCTGCATGCGCACGATTCCGGCGGAGTCGGGGGGCACGTTCGTGTAGTCCTTTTCGATCATGAGGGGCAGCGCCGCGGCGAGCGGCAGGGCGAGTGCGGTCAAGGCGAAGATCGTGCGCATGGAATGTCCTGGAAAGGTCTTCCGGCCGCGAACCCCGCGAGCCGAGGGCGAAGAGGTTAGCCCGATCCGGACCGCGCGCAAAATGGCGCTGGAATCCCAGTAGGCGCGGCCCGGATGCCGATCGGACTTCCATGGCCCCCGCCCCGGAGATCCCGTCCGCGCCGAGCCCCGTGCACGTCGCGCCCCTGCGCTGCGGGAATTGTGGCGGTTCGTTCCAGGAAGGCGACGCGTCGTGCCCCTGGTGCAGCGCCGGCATCGCGCTCGAAGCGCGCGGACGCTCCCGGGTCTGCGCACACTGCGCCACGCGCGCTCCGGTCGGAGCGGGCTGGTGTCCGAGCTGCGGCGAACGCCTCGGGGAACAGGCGCTCGCGCCGCGCGCGGAGTCCGCGCCGTGTCCGGCCTGTGCCGGAGCGCTGCGCGAGCGCGAGGTGGGCGCGCACCGGTTGACGGAATGCGCCGGCTGCGGCGGCTTGTGGCTCGCCGCGAGCGTGCTCGACGAACTGTGCACTGCGGCGGAGCGAGCGGGCATCGCCGCCGGGACTTCCGCCTTCCCCGGCCGCGCGCAGGCGCCGCACGTGGAGCGCGTGGTCTACCGCGGATGCCCGGCGTGTGGCGAACTCATGAACCGCCGGAACCACGGCGGCGGGTCGGGCGTCGTCGTCGATGTGTGCCGACCGCACGGCGTCTGGCTCGACACCTTCGAGCTCGAGCGCGTCCTGGGCTGGGTGCGTGCCGGCGGGGCGGAGCGCGAGCGGCAGCGGCGAACCGAGCGCCTGCGGCGTGTCGAGTCCCGGCAGCCCTCCACGTCCCCGCTGCCCCTCGAAGGCCCTGTCCGGACGGACAGCCTGGACCTCGTGGAAGCCCTTTTCGCGCTGTTGAAACGCTTTCGTTAGGAATGCGAATTCCTGCGGGAGCCATGTCCACGGCTCCGAAGACGTCCCTACCGCGAGGCTTGGCAGGGCCGACCGGTGCGCGCCGACACAACCTGTCGGTGCACGGCGATGCCGGGGGCAGGGATGCAGACGCAGGGACACAAGCAGGTCGGGAGCCGTCGCAGTGGCTTCACGCTGGTCGAGCTGATGATCGCGATCATCGTGCTGCTCGTGGCGGTGCTCGCGACGTTCACGGGGCAGCTCCGATCGCGTGAGCTGCTGCAGACGTCGCGCGAGACGAGCATCGCGATGGCGGATCTGCAGGCGGCGATGGAACAGATCCTCCTGCGCCCGCCGGACCAGATCCCCGTGGCGACGAGTGCCTACGCGGACGACCAGCCGATCGCGGCGTTCACGAACCTCCACCTCGCGAACGAGTCGATGGTCGCGGACTACCCGGGCTACACCGGCGGCGCGGTCCCGGACCCGCTGTCCATCGTGCTGACGGTCACGTGGACGGATCCGCGCGGTCGCCCGCGCACGAAGACGCTGCGCAGCATGAAGACGCGCTGAACCGAGGAGAGAGATATGCACATCGGACACAAGCAGTTCCACGGACGATCGGGCCTCGGGCTCATCGAAGTCACGATCTCGGCGACGATCCTCTTCCTCCTGGCGGCGAGCCTGGTCGAGGCGGTGGACCAAGTCGGAGCGCTCGGCCGCGCGGGCAGCGTGGACGGTCGCATGCAGATCGACGCACAGGACGCGGTCACGAAGATCACGCAGGACCTCAAGGCCGCGGCGTTCGTGAACGCGAACGGCAAGGACTACCCGTACCTGTTCGAGGACGGCGACGCCGACGGGGACTTCGCGGCGCATTCGCACCCCGTCCCGATCGAGCACGCGCCCGTG
>JBBQCC010000292.1:0-5477 GCA_038318285.1 Planctomycetota bacterium
AGCGTCTGGGCTGCGAGTTCCGCTGGCGCGCGAGCGATGGCAGCGAGGTCACGGCCATCTACCTGCGCGACGGCTACCTCGATGCGAGCGCACTGGGATTGCCCGAGGCGTTCGGCGACTTCGAAGGGCTCGAGCCGCGCGTCGAACTCGCCGTCCAGCGCGTGAACGCATCGCTCGCGTCGCGCGCGGGTCGCCTGCCCTCGGGCGGCGCGATCCTCCTGAACGGATGCGACCACATGCCGTTCCAACCCGAGTTGCCGGCCTTGCTCGCGGGCGTGCGCGCGGCGCTGCCCGAGATCGAGTTCGTGCACGGCGGCATCGGCACGTACCTCGACCACGTCGAAGGATCCGGCGCGGCGCTCCCTGTGCACACGGGCGAGCTGCTGGGGAACGAGCACCATCCGATCCTCTCCAGCGTCTGGTCCGCGCGCGTGGACCTCAAGCTGGCGAACCATCGGGCGCAGTGGCTGCTCGAGCGCGTCGCGGAGCCACTCGCGGTCGCCGCGGGTCGTCGCGGTGCGGCGCTGATGGCGCTCGTCGACGAAGCCTGGCGACTTCTGATCCTGAATCACGCGCACGACGACATCTGCGGGTGCAGTATCGACGCCGTGCACCTCGACGACGTGGTGCGCTTTCGCGAAGTCGAGGAGATCGCCGCCAGTGTGGCCGCGGAAAGCGTGCGCGAGCTGGCGCGGAAACTCGGTCTGCGACGCGACGGTTCGAGAACGTGGTTGTGTGCCCTGCGCACGGCCTCCGTGGACACGCCCGAGATCATGGAAGCCGAAGTCTTCGTCCCGCGTGTCGAGGGCGGCGTCGCGCCGAGCGCGGTCGAGGTGTTCGACGCAGCAGGCCGAGGAATCGCGGTCCAGATGATCACGGTCGAGCGCGACGCGTTCCGGGCGCGACACCTGGATGCGGGGTGGGGGACCCGGCTGCGCTTCGCGTTCCTGCTGCGGCAACCGGTGCACTCGATCGCTTGGCTCCGCGTCGAACCGCGAGAGAACGTCGCCGAACCCGACCGGACCGAACCCGCTCGCGCGAGCAGTTCGACGATCGCGAACGCGGAATGGCGCGTTTCCATCGACGCCGAGGGCCGTGTCGACATCGAGCACGAGCCCACGCGAACCCTTCTCCGCGATGCCGTCGCCTTCGAGAGCACGGCCGACGTGGGCGACGAGTACACGTACGGGCCGGTTCCCGAGGAGGCGACGCTGCTGACGCGCGAACTCGAAGCCACCGAGTTCGGGCCGACCACCCGCGGTGCGGTGTTCTCGGAACTGCGCGTCGCCTGGAGGATCCGGAGCCCGCGGATGATCGATGCGAAGGAGGCCGGGGTGAGCGTTTCGATGCGCATCCGCCTCGCTCGAGACGGCGGGTCGCCTGAAGTGCGCGTCCGCGTACGCAACGAGGCGCGCGACCATCGTCTGCGTGTGCTGTTCGCAACGGACGGTCGCGCGACGCGGTCGCTGGTCGGCGGGGCCTTCGAGATCCGGGAACGTTCGATCGTCCACCCGGGGACGCCGGAGAGCACGCCCGAGCGCTACGCGGCGTTCCCGGGCGAGTTCGAGTACCCGACCCAGTTCAGCCGCGATTTCGTCGCCGTCCCGGGAGAGCGGGCCACCCTCGTGGTCGCGCATCGCGGTCTGCACGAGTACGAGCTGATCGAGGGCGAGCGCACGCAGCTCGCGCTCACGCTCCTGCGCTGCGTCGGCAAGCTCTCGCGCGGCGACGCGCGCTGGCGTCGAGTCCAGGCCGGGCCGAGCTTGGACACGCCGGATGCGCAGTGCCTCGGAACGCACGAGTTCGAAGTGCAGCTCGGCCTCGAGGCCGCGTCTGTCGCAGCGTCCGCCATACCCGCCCTCGCATCGCGCGCGCTCGCCTGGTCCCAGCCGAGCTTCGTCACCGAGGCGCGCCTCGTCCCGTTCGGGAGCACGAGCACGGAGCATCCCAAGATACGGCGGCTCGTGGAGATCGACGGCAAGGGCGTCGAGCTGTCCGCACTGGAGCTCGACGCGTCGAACGCGCGCATCCTGCTGCGCGTCTGGAACCGCGCCGCCGCTCCACGTTCTGTGCGGATCGCGCTGCGCGAGGCGGCGCTGGCCGGTCGCACGATCAGGGGCGCGGCGCACATCGGTCTCGACGGGCGCGTTGGACTGGACCTGCCTCTCTCCGACGGCTGGGTTCGCGTCGATCTGGCTCCACACGGACTGGTCTCCCTGGCCTTCGCTCTCGAACCGCACGCATGATCACCGGCACGTTCCTCGACGAGATCAGTCACGACATCCCTTCCGCGAACTGGGATCGCGAGGCGTGGACCCGCGACTTCGCGGCCATGCGCGCGTTCGGGATCGACACGGTCGTCCTGATCCGCGCCGGCTACCAAGACCGCTGCACGTTCGATTCCGCGGTCCTGCGCGGGCGGTTCGGGTACCTCATCGTCCAACAGGACCTCGTCGCGTTGTTCCTCGAGCTGTGCGAGCAGTTCGGTCTGAAGCTCTTCTTCGGAACTTACGACTCGGGCCGGCACTGGACGGCGGGCGAGCACCAGGCCGAGATCGACGTCAACCTGGCGTTCACCGAGGAGTTCTTCGCGCGCTACGGGCAGAGCCCGGCCCTCGCCGGCTGGTACATCAGCCACGAGATCGACGCGTTCGACGACGGCGTGATGCGCGTCTACGAGTCGCTCGCGCGTCACCTGCGCGGTCTCAAGCGCGTGCCGATCCTGATCTCGCCCTACATCCGCGGCGCGAAGCAGTTCGGCTCCACGATCTCGCTGGAACAGCACGAGCACGAGTGGGACCGCGTGTTCGCTCGCATCGAGGGTCTGGTCGACATCGTCGCCTTCCAGGACGGACAGGTGGAGTACGCGAAGCTGCCGGATTTCCTGGCGCTGAATGCCGGCCTCGCCCGCAAGCACGGCCTGGTCAGCTGGTCGAACGTCGAGAGCTTCGACCGCGATGTCCACATCAAGTTCCCGCCGATCGCGTGGCCCAAGCTGCACTACAAGATGGACGCTGCACGCTCGGCCGGCGTGGACAAGCTGATCACGTTCGAGTTCTCGCACTTCCTCTCGCCGAACTCGATGTTCCCGTCCGCGAAGGGGCTGCACGGTCTCTACATGCAGTGGAAGCGCGAACTGGAGAGCCGCAATGTCTGACATCGCGCGCGCACGGGTCGAGTCCTGGCGATCGCGGATGCACGCCGAGTTGCACCAGAGCGTCGTGCCGTTCTGGATGCAGCACTCGCTCGATCGCGAGAACGGCGGGTACTTCAACTGCCTCGATCGCGACGGACGACGCTTCGACACGAAGAAGCACGTGTGGTTGCAGGGGCGGCAGGTGTGGATGCTGTCGAAGCTGTGCGGCGACGATCAGTCACACGCCGAGCCGACGCGCGCCGGGCAGTCACGCACCGGGCAGTCACGCGGCGAACTGCTCGACGCCGCGACGCTGGGCGCACGCTTCCTGCGTGAGCACGCCCGTCGCGATGACGACCGCGTCTATTTCAGCCTGACTCGCACCGGCGCTCCTCTGGCATTGCAGCGCAAGATTTTCGCTGAGTGCTTCTACGTCCTGGCCTTCGCCGAGTACGCGCGCGCCAGCGGCGACCACACGTACCGCCAGCTCGCGCTGAGCGAACTGGACGCGATCCTGCGCTGGACCCTCGATCCGACACCGCTCGGTCGCCCGCGTCTCTGCGGACAGGTCGCGACCAGCGAGTTGGCCGTGCCGATGATCCTGCTGAACCTGATCTCCGAGGTTCGTGGCGCGCCCGGTTCGCCCACGTTCGGCGATCGCGACGACTACGACCAGATCGAGGCGCGCTGCGTGGCCTCGATCCGGCGCCACATCGATCGCGAGCGCGGCCTTGTCTTCGAGACGATCGGCGCCGACGGAGCACGTCTCGATTCACCGGAGGGTCGGCTGATCAATCCGGGTCACGTGATCGAGTGCGGATGGTTCCTGCTCGATCACGCACGGCGCGTGCAGGACCGCGAACTGACGCGCGACGCGCTGGCGATGATCGACGGTGCGCTCGAACTCGGCTGGGATGGCGAGCACGGCGGCATCCTCTACTTCCTCGACTCGGAGGGCTTCAGCCCACAGCAGCTCGAATGGTCGATGAAGCTGTGGTGGCCGCACTGCGAGGCGCTGGTCGCCCTGCTGATGGCGTGGCGCGAAACCGGCGACGCGCGCTGGTTCGAACGCTTCGAGACCGTGGCCGACTGGACCTTCGATCACTTCCCGGATCCAAAGTTCGGTGAGTGGTTCGGGTACCTCGATCGCCGCGGCGTCGTCTCGCAGCGCTTCAAGGGCGGGCCGTACAAGGGTTGCTTCCACGTGCCGCGCGCACTCTTCCTGTGCGAGCGCGAGCTGCGCGCGGCGCTCGAGACGCGCTGAGCACGTGTTGGTGCGCGGTCCGTCGAGTTAGGGAGTGCGCTCCGGCGGCACGAGCGCGAACGCCGAAGCCACCTCGCGCGCGCCCGACTCCTCGGACGGATGGTTCACGATTTGGCCGGCCACGACGAGCGTCGACGAGCCGCCGCCGTCGAGGTTGAGCGCTTCGACCGCGCCCAATGCGGTCAGCACGCGCGCCAAGTCTCCGAGCGTCGCACCGATGCTCTCGCCCGCACGCCCGTCGACGACGAGCAGGAGGATCCGGCCGTCCTGCGTGTAGCTGAGCGCAGTGCGCGGATGGCGCGCATCGACGTCGCCCAGACCGGAACCCGGGAAGGCCTCCTCGTCGAACGTGATCCGCGTGTGACCGCTCTCGACGAGCATGGGGCCGCCGCCGATCGCGAGCCGCACGTCCCAGCGCGAACCGCCTACCGGGAACGTCGCGCTGGGGGAAGCCTGCGCGACGCCCGCGCGAAACGGATTCGGTTCGGGGTAGCGGTGGAGCGTGCCGGCGACGTCGAAAGCCCACGCGATGTCGAACGCGCCGTCCTTCGCGATGCCGAAGGTCGCGCGCGTCGGGTGCAGGTCGATGCCGTCGCGCCGGATCGTGGTCGCGTGCGTGCTCAACATGCGTCCGTCCTCGACGACGAGGCTCAGCGACTTGCCCGCGCCGAAGTAGCCGGCGTTGATCGCCACGAAGGCCCCGGCCTCGCGCGCGAGCTGTTGCACCGGCTCGACGCCATCGACATCGTCGGCCAACACGGCGCGCGGTCGCCAGTGCGCCGCATCCGGACCGGCCTCGACGACCCAGGCCCGCAGCGGCAACGCTGCATCCGTGCCCTCGCGCACACGGATCGACGCGGGCAGGGTCCGGTCGAGGTCCGCGCGCGGCTTCCACTCGATCTGTTGCGCAGCTTGGAAGGCCAGGAGCGCGGCGATCGCCGACGTCATCACGGCTTGCGCCCGGCGCGACGATCGATCAGCGCGACGAGATCGCCGATGCGCTGCGATCCGGCGTCCGCGGCGAGATCGATCTGGACCGTGTACTTGCGACCGGCCGCCAGCGTGACGGGTCCGCAA
>JBBQCC010000293.1:0-5465 GCA_038318285.1 Planctomycetota bacterium
TGATGACCTGCTCTCCGACTCCGCCGAGCTGCCGCACGACGATGGTGCTGAGGCCCTCGTCGGTCCAGGTCGTGTACACGAGCTTCTGGCCATCCCGCGAGAACGCGGGCTCGAACTCGAACCGCCGATCGTCGTCCGCGATGCGACGCGGCTCGCCATCCGGCAACGCGCGCAACCACACGTGACCGAGCGCTTGGTACGCAACCTGATCGCCGAGCGGTGACACGGCGACGCTGCGCAGGGCTTTCACCGGGAACTCGGGCGGGGCGACTTCGACCGCGAAGCGCACGGCGTCCTGCACTTTGCGCGTGTCCTGCACGTGAAACGGGATCTCGCGAGCTCGGCGCGTCGCGACATCGACGCGACGGATGCGGCCCTGCGCGTACAGCACGATCTCGCGATCGCCGGGCATCCACGCGAACGCCGGATACACGCCGTGAATCGCCCACGTTTCCTGCATGTCGCGCTCGAGCGGCGCGTAGATCGGCTTGGCTTCGCCCGACGCGAGATCCATCACGAACAAGGTCGTGACGAAATTCACGCGGCGCACGAACGCGAGCTGTTTCCCGTCGTGACTCGGCGTCGGGCGACACGCGCCGCCGGGTCCGTCGACCACGCGCACGCGCTCGCCCGTCGTGCGATCCAATCGGTCGATCGCGTAGATGCCCGCCGTTGCGTCCTTGCTGTATTCGAAGGAATCACCGGGCGTCGCGTCGAAGCTGAAGTACACGCGTCCGCCCTGGTCGAACGCCGGCTCGCCCAGGTCCTTCTGTTCGCTCGCGCGCGTCGTCAACTGCAATCCTTCGCCACCCGACACGTGGTACAGCCAGATCTCGCCCGCGCCGAGGGAACGCCGCGACGTGAAGTGCTTGTGCGCCGCGATCCACTGGCCGTCGGGCGACCACACCGGCGAGTTCAGCAGGCGGAACGATTCCTTCGTGACCGGACGCGCCGCGCTGCCGTCACATTTCGCAACCCACACGTTGTCGCCGCCGCCGGCGTCGCTCGTGAACGTGATCCACTCTCCGTCGGGCGAGTAGCGCGGCTGCATCTGCCACGCGACACCCGACTGGATCGCGTGGGCTTCACCGCCCGCGATCGGCAGCGTGTAGATGTCGCCGAGGAGGTCGAAGACGATCTCCGCGCCGTCCGGTCGCACGTCGAGGTTCATCCACGTGCCCTCGCGCACGTCGATCGCGAAATCGCGCGCGGGCCCGGGAGGATTCTGCACGTCCCAGGCCGGCTTCGCGGCGTCTTCGGTTCCGGAGGCGGCCAGCGCGAGCGCGCACGTCAAGATCGTGATCGTGGACATCGGTCGCAGAGAGTAGCGGCCGCGGGCGGCTGCTGTCCTCGTCGCGATCGGTCCGGTCTCCGCAAAACCGGACGGATCACGTTCGCGGCGCGCGTCTTGGCCTCAGAAATCCGCGATCACCGGCGCGTGGTCGCTGGGCCCTTGACCCTCGCGCGCGGCGACGTCGATCGTGCACGCCTCGAGCGCGTCGTACGCCGGCGGCGTGAGCAGCAAGTGATCGATGCGCAGCCCGGCTTTGCGCTGGTACCCGCGCGTACGGAAGTCCCACCACGTGAAGTGGCCGCCTTCCTCGGTGTGTTTGCGGAACGCGTCCTTCAGCCCGATACCCGTCAGCCCCGCGAGCGCGTTCCGCTCGGGCGTGCTGCACAGGATCTTCTCGTGCCACGCCGCCGGATCGTGCACGTCGCGATCGTCGAACGTGATGTTGAAGTCGCCGCAAAGGGCGCCCTTCTCGTCCAGCGGACAGCGCCGCGCGGCGAAGTCGCGCAGGCGCAGCAGCCACGCCAGCTTGTAGTGGTAGCGCTCGGCGCCGACCTCCTGGCCGTTCACGACGTAGGCGTTCACGATGATCGTGTCGCCGACCTGCGCCGAGATGACGCGCGCCTCGTTGTCTTCGACGCCATCGTCCATGCCGCGCACGACGTCCTCGATGCGCCCCTTCGCCAGGATCGCGACGCCGTTGTAGGTCTTTTGGCCGTACGTCGCGCAATTCCAGCCCGCGTCCTCGAAGGGCTCGAGCGGGAACACCTCGTCCAGACACTTCGTCTCCTGCAGGCAGACGACGTCGGGACGGACCCGCTGCAGGAATTCCAGCACGCGCGGCAGGCGCGCGCGGACCGAGTTCACGTTCCAGGTGACGATGCGCATGGGATCCCGTTCTCTTGGCGGTGCGCGCGCATCCTACGGTCTCGTGCGATGCGTGCGACGATCAGCCCGCATCCGTCGCCGTGACGAGCGCGTGCAGCTTCAGGACCGTGCTCCAATTCCGCATGGTCACCGCGTCTACGAGGCTGCGGCCGACCTCTGCGGCCAACTCGCTCTCGAGCACGCCATCCGCGCACCACAGGTACGCGGCCAGCGAACCCAGCGCGAACCGGTCCTTCCCCCACTTCCTCTTTGCGAACGGCGCGAGCCGCACGCGGTCTGCGGGCTCGCGCGGGAACGCGACGAGCAAGCGCGACGGATCGTCGGAGACGTCGACGAGCGTGTTCTCCGCCACGATGCACTCCCAGTCGTCTCCACGGACGACCGTGACGCGTGACGCGATCCCGGCCTGCTCTGCGACGGCCTTCTCGATGCGCGCGGCCGCCGACCGCAACGCCTTCGCGTCCGCGCCGAACACGACGTTCCCGCTGTTCAGCAGGGTGCGCACCGCGGTGAAGCCGAGGTCCTCGAACACGACGCGCAGGTCCGCCATCGCGATGCGCTTCGCGCGACCGACGTTGATGCCGCGCAGCAGAGCGACGTGTCGGGACGGGACGACCTTGCGGGCCATGCCTACAGCCTGTCATCCGGTCGACTTTTCACGTAGTGGCCGGCGTCGGATGGGGATCGCCCGTGCTCCGCGCAGCTCCGCCCCGCGCGATGGGGCCCGAGTCGCCCGGAAGGGCGCCCAAACGGGGATTCCAGCCGGTCGGCTTGTGGACGGTCGGCGACTCCTTACTCTAGTGGGGTTCCATTCCATCCAGCCTGAGATCGATTCCAAGTTGACACCCCAATTCCAAGGTGGCCGCCGCGGTTCTTCGCGCGGTCGCAGCAGCAAAACCGGATCCGCCGCAGCGCAGCCCAAGAGCACGGCGCAGCCCAAGAGCACGGCGCAGCCCAAGAGCTCCGCACCGATCCGCCCGCTCGACCCGACGCTCACCCCGCCCGACATCACCACGTTCCGTCACTGGGAACTGGGCGACGCGACCCAGCTCGCGATCGAGGAGATGGGCATCACGGTCCCGTCGCCGATCCAGCGACTCGCGATCGGCCCCGTGCTCGCGGGCAAGGACGTCATCGCCAAGGCCGAGACCGGCACGGGCAAGACGCTCGCGTTCGGCGCGCCGATGATGGCCAAGATCGACCCGGCGCGCGCGTCGGTGCTCGGTCTCGTCATGTGCCCCACGCGCGAGTTGGCCGAGCAGGTCCAGCGCGTGCTGGCCGAGCTGGGCAAGTCGCGCGGCATCGAGGTCGCGCTGATCGTCGGCGGCGAACCGCTCGAGCCGCAGGTCAAGGCGCTCAAGCGCGGCGCGCAGGTCGTCGTCGGTACGCCCGGCCGCATCCTCGACCTGTACAAGCAGAAGTTCCTGTCCTTCCCCTGGACGGAGTTCGCGATCCTCGACGAAGCCGACGTCATGTTCGAGTTCGGCTTCATCGACGACGTCAAGGAGATCCTCTCCTACACGCCAGACGAGCGGCAGACGCTGCTGTTCTCGGCGACGTTCCCGATCGAGCTCTTGAAGCTGGCGCGAGAGAACACGCGCGATCCGGCCGAGGTCGCGACGGCCGCCGGACTGAAGACGGTCGACAACATCGAGCAGAGCGTGATCTTCCTCGACGACGACGACCGCACGCTCGCGCTGATGCGCTTGATCGAGAACAGCGACGCCGAGGACACGTTCCTCGTGTTCTGCCCGCGCCGCACCGACGTCGACAAGCTCATCCGCCGGCTGGAGCGGATGCCGTTCTCCATCAAGGCGCTGCACGGCGGCTACGACCAAGCCGCGCGCTTCCGCGTGATGGCCGCGTTCCGCACCGGCGACGTGAAGGCGCTGATCGCGACCGACGTCGCGTCGCGCGGGCTCGACGTCAAGCACGTGTCGACGGTCGTGAACTACGGTTCGCCGCACGACATTACCGACTACACGCACCGCATCGGCCGCACAGGCCGCGCCGGACGCAAGGGCCGCGCGATCACGCTCGTCGGCGGCATCGACCGCCGGAAGTGGACGCAGATCGAGCGCGAAGCCACGTGGAAGATCCCGGTGGTCGATCCGCCGCTGCGCGGTGAGCGCCCGCGCGGTCCGCGCCACGATGCGCCCGTAGTTCACGACGGTCCCGCGCGCCGCGGCGAAGCGCCGCAGCGGGAAACAGCGCCGCAGCGGGAAACAGCGCCGCGGCGAGAGGCAGCACCGCGACGTGGAGCTGCCGCGCAGGCGGAGGCACCGACGACGCGCGAGCGTCCCACGGAACGCCCCGCGAGTACTCCGCGCGAGGAGCACCCGCGCCGCGAGGCCGAGGCCCCGCGCGACGAGCGTGCGCCGCGCCGCGACGAGCGTCCGGCGCCGACGCGCGAACGTTCTGCACCGCGTGCTGCCGGCGCGCAGCGACCCGAGAATCCCGAGCACTCCTGGCCGCGCGACGAGCACTCGCCCGCGCGCGCGCGCGCCCCGCGCGCCGCCGATCCGGAACGCCAGATCGAGCCGCGTCCGGACGACCCGGTCGACCGTCGCCAGCGCCCGCTGCGCCAGCGCGACGATGCGCCGCGCTGGCCCCGCGATGACGAGGCGCCGGCGAACGCTCCGCGCAGCCCGGGCGCCGAACCGCGCGAGACTCCGGCTTCGCGCGAGGGCTCCGCTCCGCGCCGTGCCGCTCCGAGTCGTGTCGCTGGGCGCGAGGAAGCTCCGCGCCGTACCCCTGCGCGCGAAGACTCTGCGCGCGGTCCGGCTACGCGCGATCAAGCTCCGCGCGCTGCCGCTGCGCGCGACCAAGCTCTGCGCGTTGCCGCTGCGGGCGATTAAGCTCCGCGCGGTGCCGCTGCGCGCGATCAAGCTCCGCGCGCTGCCGCTGCGCGCGAGCAAGCTCCGCGCGCTTCCGCTGCGCGCGATCAAGCTCCGCGCGCTTCCGCTGCGCGCGATCAAGCTCCGCGCGCTGCCGCTGCGCGCGATCAAGCTCCGCGCGCTGCCGCTGCGCGCGATGCTGCTCCGCGCAGCTCCGCCCCGCGCGATGCTGCTCCGCGGAGTGCTGGTCCGCGCGGGCACGCTCCGACGCGGGACCGTGCTCCGCGCGCGGACGCTCCCCGGCGCGAGTCCTCGCGTGGCGATCCGCGCCCGGAGAACCGCGGTGCCGACGCACGCACGCGCGACGAACTCGCCCGCCGCGCCGAACCGGCGCTGCGGCGTCCCGCCACTCGCTCGGATGCGCCGCCGCCGCGCGACGCTTTCGTGCC
>JBBQCC010000294.1:0-5463 GCA_038318285.1 Planctomycetota bacterium
CCTTGAACCCGCCTTCGGGCTCGGGGGCGTTCGGGTTCTTCTTCAGCTCTTCCTTCCAGTTGAGGAGGCGGGCTTTCGCGGCGGCGGCCTCGGCTTCGGGGATCTTGCCGAGGCGTTGCAGGAAGATGGACAAGCTCGTGAAGGCGAACGCGTCGGTCGGGGCGAGTTCGATCGCGCGTTCGATCGTGGCGACGGCTTCGTCGTGGCGGCCGGCTTTGCTCTGCGCGGTGGCGAGCGCGTTGAGCACGTCGGGCCAGTCGGGCTTCAGCTCGAGCGCCTTGCGGTGCTCGACGATCGCTTCTTCGAACTGGTTCTGGCCGAACGCTTTCAGGCCGGCCATGTAGTGCGACTTCGCGTCGGACATCAGTGTTCCTGACCCGTGCGACGCGCGGCGAGCGCGCGATCGACTGCGGCCTTGAATGCTTCGGGATCGTCGGGCGTGAAGCGGAATTGCTTCCAAAAGCCCGTCTTCTCCAGAGCGACGTGCTCGGCCAGGTCGGCCATGTCGAGCTTGGGCGTGCGCATCAGCTCGCCCAGCCCGTAATCGCCGCGAAACACGTCGAAAATGACCATCGGCGGTCGCACGTGGACCGCCTTCACGTCCTCGAGCGGCACGCGGATCGTCCCCCACGGGATCGAGTCGAGTTCGATGTGATCGGCGTAGAGCCGGTACTCGCGCCACAGACTCTTAGCCGTCGGCTTGCTGCGGTAGATCGGCTCGACGCTGGGAGTGGTCCCCATCACATGACCGGTTCGATGCCGAGCTCCGCGAACTTCTTCTCCGTGAAGTTCTTGCGGAACAGATCGCGCAGCTTGTTCGCGGCGACGTCGTACGCAGCCTTGTCGTTCCACGTGTTGCGCGGGTCGAGCACCTTGGCGTCGACGCCCGGGCACGACTTCGGCATCCGCATGTTGAAGATCGGGTGCGTGACGTACTCGACCTTGCCCTCGTCGAGGTCTCCGCGCAGCGCCGCGTTCAGGAGCGCGCGCGTGTCCTTGATCGAGATGCGCTTGCCGGTGCCGTACGCGCCGCCGCTCCAGCCCGTGTTGAGCAGGATGCAGCGCGACTTGTGCTTCTCCATCTTCGAAGCGAGCAGCTTGGCGTACACGCTGGGCTTGTGCGCCATGAACGGCGCGCCGAAGCAGGAAGAGAACGCGGCTTGCGGTTCCGTGACGCCCACTTCCGTGCCGGCGAGCTTCGCCGTGAAGCCCGAGATGAAGTGGTACATGACCTGCTTCGGATCGAGGACCGAGATCGGCGGCAGCACGCCGAACGCGTCCGCGGTCAGCAGCACGATCGTCGCCGGATGCGGACCCTGCGCATGGGGCATCACGTTCGGGATCACCGACAGCGGGTAGCTGAAGCGCGTGTTCTCCGTGATCGACTTGTCGGACAAGTCGAACTCGTGCGGCGTGACCTCAGCCAGGGTCTTGCCCTTGGGCGCAGGCACGTTTTCGATCACGGTGCCGGGCTTCATCAGCGCGTCCCAGATGACCGGCTCGGCGTCCTTGTTCAGGTCGATCAGCTTCGCGTAGCAGCCGTCCTCGAGGTTGCACAGGCCGTTGTCGCTCCAGATCGTCTCGTCGTCGCCGATCAGGCGGCGAGCCGGATCCGCGGAAAGCGTCGTCTTGCCCGTGCCGGAAAGGCCGAACAGGATGGCCGCGTCGCCGTCGGGGCCGACGTTCGCCGAGCAGTGCATCGACAGGCGACCTTCGAGCGGCAGCAGGAAGTTCCCGACGGTGAAGATCGTCTTCTTCACGACGCCGCAGTAATCCGCGCGACCCGCGACGAGGCAGATGCGGTTCTTCACGTCGATCACGATCGCGGCTTCCGAGCGGCAACCGTCGCGCTCCGGCACGCACACGAAGGACGGTGCGTTGATCATCGTCCAGCGACGCTTTTCGATGTCGCGAACGCCCTTCAAGTCCTTCGGGAACATGTTGTGCGCAAACATCGCGTGCGTCGCGTACTCGCCGACGAACCGGTACGGAATCGCGAACGCCGGATCCGCGCCGACGAAGACGTCCTTGACGTACAGCGTGGCTTTCTTCGCGTTCAGGTGGTCGAGCACGCGCTGCAACAGACCCTGGTACTTGGCCGGGTCGTACTGCTGCATGTCGGCCTTCCACCAGATCTGGTCGACGACCT
Organism: Planctomycetota bacterium; assembly: GCA_038318285.1. Lineage (GTDB taxonomy): Bacteria > Planctomycetota > UBA1135 > UBA1135 > JAEUHZ01. The sequence goes on from JBBQCC010000294.1 coordinate 2,150, forward strand.
CGGGCCAACCGACCGAGTAGGTGTCCTTGACGCGACGGCCCGTGCAATCGGGGTCGGTGTAGTAGACGAGCGGCCCCTTGTCGCCGAGCTTCGTCGCGAAGGCCTTCTGGTCCGTGCTCGGACCGTCCTTCCGCACGCGACCGCGGTCGTTCTGGACCGCCTCTTTGAAGAGCTCTTCCTTGGAGAGGTTGTACTTGTAGGTGACGGTCTTGAGGCCGAGGGCCTCGAGGTCCTGGCGGAAGTCGGCGGTCAGGGTCATGGCGGGTCCTCTCCGGGCCCCGCGGCCCAGGAGGGGCGTGCGCAGTTCGGGCCGGAGCGTGTGAAGCTGCCGAGGGTATCCAGGTCGCGGAAACCCGGCAAGGAAGCCGCATCCGGGGCCCCACAGACGCGGTCCCGCAGGTCCTTCAGTGGGCGGAACGCGGGCGCGCCGACGGCTCTACACGCGCGCCGGTCGAGCGCGCTCGCGGTACCACGCGACGGTGCGCGCGATGCCCTCGCGCCAGTCCACCGCCGGTGCGTAGCCCAGCAGCGCGCGCGCGCGATCGATCGACGCCAAGCTGTCGCGGACGTCACCCGCGCGCGGGGCCGCGAAGATCGGCTCGAGGTCGCTGCCGAGCAGTTCCGCGATCGCGCGGTACAGCTCGAGGATCGTGACGCGCTGGCCGGCCCCGACGTTCACGACCGTACCCGGCTCGAGTTCGCTCTGCATCGCCGCCAAGTTGGCGGCCACGACGTTGTCGACGTACGTCAGGTCGCGCGAGTGTTGGCCGTCGCCGTAGATCGTCGCGCGACGCCCCTCGAGCAGCGCGCGCGTGAAGATCGCGATCACGCCGGTGTACGGGCTGTCGTCGACCTGGCGCGGACCGAACACGTTGAAGTAGCGCAGCGCCACCGTCCGCATGCCATACAGCGAACCGTAGACGCGCAGCAGGTCCTCGCCGGCCAACTTGCCGCTGGCGTAGGGCGACAACGGCTTCGGCGTCATCGTCTCGACCTTGGGCAGCTCGACGGTGTCTCCATACGCAGCGGACGAGGCTGCGAAGACGACGCGCTGGACGCCCGCGCGTCGGCAGCCCTCGAGCACGTTCAATGTGCCGGCGACGTTGATCTGGTAGCTCTCGCGCGGCGCCTCGATGCTGCGCGGCACCGACACCTGCGCCGCCTCGTGAAAAACGCCGTGGATTCCAGCGCAAGCGGTCACGCAGACGTCGGGGTCGACGATCGACCCGCGCACGAAGTCGACGTTCAAACCGTCCAAGTTCTCGGCCCGACCCGAGGAGAGGTCGTCGAGCACCCGCACGCGGTCACCGCGTGCCAGGAGCCCACGCACGATGTGCGAACCGATGAACCCGGCTCCGCCCGTCACGAGAAAGTGCGCCATGAGGCCATGCTATCGGACGCCCCGGGGCGGAAGCCGGAGGCGACTGCGGACGAGGGACCTCGACACGCCAGGCCCCCGAAGCACGACCCGGAAAAGACATCAGCCCGCTGGGCGAACCCGGCGGGCTGACGTCATCGAGAAGAGTTGTCCCCAGCGCAGCTTCGTGCTGCACCCGATCGAGCCGGGTCGCGGGCAACTCCGAACCGGGACTTCGCGAAGTTTCGTGCGCGCGTCCGGATGTGCGCGCCAGAGTCGGCGCGGCGCAGTCAACCGGAAAAGACATCAGCCCGCCGGGCGGACCCAGCGGGCTGACGGGCATCGAGAAGAGTTGTCCCCAGCGCAGCTTCGTGCTGCACCCGATCGAGCCGCGCCCGACCGCCGACCGAATTGCGACTTCGATTTCTTTCGGAGGTCTCGCGAGCTACCCGTCGCGACCTCCCGCCACGCGGGTGGGCGCAAAAAGACGTCAGCCCACCGGGCGGACCCAGCGGGCTGACGGGCATCGAGAAGAGTTGTCCCCAGCGCAGCTTCGAGCTGCACACGATCGAGCCGGTCGGGACGGGGATCCGATCGCGAAATTCCAACTTCCTTCGGCTGGCTGGGGGCAACCGTGGAGGATTGCGATCTCCAGGTCGGAAATAGAGCGAACCCGCCGGGAAATTCGGCGGGTTCGTGGCATCGAGTCAGGAGATCCTCAGGTGGATCCAGCTTCGTTCATCTCAGCGTCCCCCAGGACGCACCACACAGCCGCTCATATCCCACGGCCGAACGGCGGTTTCAGGAATCCTCAAATCAGAGGGACGAGGCCGGCCGCTCACGTACCAAAGCGCAATCTCCAGGACTTGGCGGCCGCCGGCATGGGCGCGAACCGCATCCGCCGCTCCTGAGACGGCTTCAAGTCGATCGTCTGCCAGTCCGCCGCCGCCGAGACCAGCGCCCCCTGCGCGTCGTACCACTCGGGCGCGCACCGGCCCGTGACCCGGTCCCCGGTCGGGTTCACGAGGGTCAGCTCGAGGAAGGCCAGGCCGCGCTCGTTGCCCGTCCGCGGGTCGCGCAGGGCCAGCCGATCCCCGAGAGCCTTCTCGCGCGCCTCCGGGGTGCGCGGCGCGTCCTCCGCGGACCGCGTCGAGCCGCAGGCGCTCACGAGGGTCAGGGCGAGCACGGGTGCGATCCACACAACGGCGGTCCGGAAGGTCGAGGTTCGGCGGGTCATGCTCCGGATCCTCCGACCTCGCGCGCGGGCGCGCAAGTCGCGAGTGGCCGCGCGCGGCCTTCCCCTACACTGTGCGCACCTCATGCGCTCGTCGTACCTGCCCAAGGACCAACCCGCGCGTTCTGCCGGTCAGCACTCGCCCATGTTGGAGCAGTTCTGGCGTGCGAAACGCGAAGCGCCGGACGCCCTGCTGTTCTTCCGGATGGGCGACTTCTACGAGCTCTTCCACGAGGACGCGACGATCGCGGCGCGCGAGCTGGGCATCACGCTGACGTCGCGCTCGAAGGGCGAGGACGCGATCGCCATGGCCGGCGTACCGGTGCGCGCGGCGGACTCGTACCTGCTGCGCCTCGTGAACAAGGGCTTCCGCGTCGCGATCTGCGAACAGATGGAAGACCCGCGCCAAGCGAAGGGCATCGTCGACCGCCAGCTCGTGCGTGTCGTGACCGCGGGGACGCTCACCGAGGAGAATGCTCTCGACGCGCGCTCGGCCAACCACCTCGCGTGCCTGTTCGCGCACGACGACGCGGCCGCGCTGGCCTGGGTTGACCTGTCCACCGGCCGATTTCAGGCCTGCGAGCTCGATTTGGCGACGCTGGCCGACGAGATCGCGCGCGTCGCTCCGTCGGAGCTGCTCGTCGCCGCGAACTTCGCGGAGGGTCACGCGGCCGCGGCCGAGGAACTGACGCGCAGCTTGGGTCCGCGCGTGCATACGCGCGA
>JBBQCC010000295.1:0-5389 GCA_038318285.1 Planctomycetota bacterium
CATGACGTCCGCGCGCGCGCGGCTCGTCGTCGAACCGGACCGTCGGCGCGCGATCGAGATCGCGTGCGGCGAGGCGCGCCCCGGCGATGTGGTGCTGATCGCGGGCAAGGGCCACGAAACGACTCAAACCATCGGGAACGAAGTCCATTCCTTCGACGACCGCGCCGTGGCGCGGGAGGTGATCGGTTGAACGCATTCCGTATCTCGGACGTGATCACGGCGACCCAGGCGAAGCTCGTGGCGGGCGATGCACGGCGCATGGCGTCGGGCGTCAGCACCGACACGCGCACCCTGAAACCGGGCGAACTGTGGTTCGCGCTGCGCGGACCGAGCCACGACGGCAACCGGTTCGCGCGCGAGGCGGTCGACAAGGGCGCGGCAGGCATCGTGCTGTGCGCCGCGCCGGGTGAGACACCGACGGAGGTCGCCGCGATCGGCCGTGACGTCCCCATCCTCCTACACGCCGACCCGCGCGCGATGCTCGCGGACCTGGCGCGCTGGCACCGCGCGCGCATTCCGGCACGCGTCATCGGCGTGACGGGTTCGTGCGGCAAGACGACGACCAAGAACATGCTGGTCGAGCTGCTCGCGTCGCGCATGACGACGCTCGGCTCGCCGAACTCCTTCAACAACGACATCGGCGTGCCGCTGACGCTGTTCCAGGCGGACGACGCGACGGAAGCGCTCGTCGTCGAGATCGGCACGAACGGTCCGGGCGAGATCGCGCACCTCGCGAGCATCGCGCGACCCGACGTAGGCATCGTGACCACGGTCGGCGCGGCGCACTTGGCCGGGCTGGGCACCGTCGAAGGCGTCGCGGTCGAGAAGGGCGCGCTCGTCCGAGCGCTCCCCGAGGACGGATTCTGCGTTCTCAACGCCGACAACCCCTGGACGCGCTCGATGCGTCGCGAGGCGCGCTGCCGCGTGCTGACGTTCAGCCTCGACGGCGAGGGCGACCTCGACGCGCGCGAGGTGTGGTTCCATCCCGGCGGCACGACGTTCCGCCTCGAAGGTCGCGAGGTCACCTCGCCGCTGCTCGGCCTGCACAACGTGCAGAACCTGCTCGCCGCGCTGGCTGCGTGCCGCGGCATCGGGCTCTCGCTCGACGACGTGTTGCCGGCCGTGTCGCGCTTGCGCGCCGGACGCGGTCGCCTCGATCGCATCCAGTGCGGACGCTACACGCTGATCGACGACAGCTACAACGCGAACCCCGAGTCGGCGCGCGCCAGTGTGCGCACTCTCACCGGCTTGCACGATCACCGTCGGCGCGTCGTCGTGCTAGAAAACATGCTCGAACTTAGACCGCTCGCGCCCGAACTGCACCACGAGATCGGCGTCGAAGCCGCGCGCAGCGGCATCGACCTGCTGGTCCTCGTCGGCGATCTGACGCGCGCCGCCGCGGCCGGTGCGCTCAGCGAAGGCATGCCCGAACACCGCGTGCTGCACCTCTCCGACACCGAGGAGGCCATCGCGTGCGTTCCGCGCGTGCTCGACACGGGCGATGTCGTCCTGGTGAAGGGCAGCCGTCTCACCGGTCTCGATCGCCTCGTGAAGTCGCTCATCGAACGCGAGGTTGCGCACACACCGGCGCAAGGGAACGCGGCCTGATGTTCCCCGGCATCTTCGACGACGTCTTCAGCGTCCAGCTGTTCGGCTACATCTCCTTCCGCATGGGGATGGCCGCGTTGACGGCGTTCATGTTCGCGATCCTGTTCGGTCGCCCGGCCATCGCCTGGCTGTCGGCGCGCAAAGTGCGCGAGGGCGTGAAGGGCGACTCGGCCGAACTCGACACGATCACGCAGAACAGCGGAAAACGCGACACGCCGACGATGGGTGGCAGTTTCCTCGTCGCGTCGCTCTTGGCCTCTGTCCTCCTGTGGTGCCGCCTCGACAACATCCACGTCGTGCTGGCGATCCTCTTGACGCTCGGGCTTGCGGCGACCGGATTCGTCGACGATTTCCGCAAGCTGACCGTGCTGAAGTCGAAGGGCCTCTCGCCGCGCGCGAAGATGGTAGGCCTGTCGCTGGCGACGCTGTTCGCGCTGGGCGGGTTCGTCTACTACGCCTGGAGCACGGGTCGCTGGACGCTGATCGACATCTTCCCGCCGATTCTCAAGGACGCGCGCGTCCCGCTGGCCGCGATGGGTCTCGTCGGCGTCGCGATCTTCGTCGCGTTCCAGTGGTTCGTCGTCGTCGGCACGAGCAACGCCTGCAACATCACGGACGGTCTCGACGGCCTCGCCGCCGGTTGCATGATCATCGCCGGGCTGACGCTGGCCGTGATGTGCTACGTCACGGGTCGTCCCGACTGGTCGCTGTACCTGGGCTTGCCGCACGTCTCCGCTGCGTCGGAAATGGCCGTCGTCGGCGGCTCGCTGTGCGGCGCCTGCATGGGATTCCTCTGGTACAACGCGCACCCGGCCCGCGTGTTCATGGGCGACTCGGGTTCGCTGCCACTGGGCGGATTGCTGGCCTGGATGGCGCTCGTCGCCAAGCAGGAACTCGTCCTGCCGCTGCTCGGGTTCGTGTTCTTCGCCGAACTCCTCTCGAGCCTGATCCAGACGCAGTGGTTCAAGCGCTCGGGCGGCAAGCGCATCTTCACGATGGCGCCGATCCACCACGGTCTGCAGGTGAAGGGTGGCATCTTCCGCGAAGGCCCGAAGTGGCCCGAGACGCAGATCGTCACCCGCGCCTGGATCATCGCCGCACTGTGCGCGATGGCGAGCCTGTCCCTCCTGAAGGTGCGGTGACATGGCGCGCTTCAAGACCGCCGCGGCGCTGCCGCCGGGGACCGTCGTCCCGCGCGAACAGCAGCTCAGCCTGCTCGATCGCCTCGACGAAATGCGCATCCGCGCGCAGGACATCGACCCGACCGAACCGGCGATCCGCCTGTTCTGGATCGTGCTGACGCTCGCCGGCGTCGGACTCATGATCCAGGCGAACCACGCGGCGACGACGCAGGCGCCCGAGGATTTCTGGAGCGGCCTCTTCGAACAGGTGTTCTTCCGTGGCGCCGCGCTCAGCGCGCTGCTCGTCGGATTCCGACTCGGACCCGACCGCTTGCGACGGTTCATCCCGGCGCTCGTCGCGGCGTCGCTGTTCGCTCTCGCACTCGTCTACGTCCCGGGCGTGCCGTCCGCGGTCAACGGATCGCGTCGCTGGCTGCCGCTCCCGGGCGGTCTGACGTTCCAGCCGTCCGAGCTGGCGCGCATCGTGATGATCCTGTGGGTCGCGGATCGCTGCATCCGCCTCGCCGCCGACGTCACCGATTGGAAGCGCGGCGTGTGGCCCATGCTGCGCCTCGGACTCGTCGTGTTCACGCTGATCGTGTGCGAGACGGACCTGGGCGGAGCGCTGCTCTTCCTGTCGTGCTTCCTGATCACGATGTGGGTCGGCGGCGCGCGCCTCGCGCACCTCTCCGGTCCGTTCGTGTTCGCGGCCGGCGCAGCGGCCATCGCGCTCTTGACCGGCGTCTCGTACGTGCGCCACCGCATCGAGATGTGGCTCGGCCACACTCAGAACGACCAGGTGCTCCGCTCGACCGAGGCGATCGCGAGCGGAGATTGGACCGGCGTCGGCCTGGGTCAGGGGTTGTTCCGCAACGCGGGCGTCCCGTACCTCGACTCCGACTACGTGTTCGCGCTCGTCGGCGAGGAACTGGGCCTGCTCGGTCAACTCGGGCTCATCGCGCTGTACGTCGCGCTGCTGTGGTACGCGTTGCGGCTCGTGCTCTCGATCAAGGATCGCTACGCCGCGCTGTGCTGCTTCGGGCTGATGCTGTCCGTTGCGCTCCAGGCCATGGTGCACCTGCAGGTCGTCAGCGGCCTCGCACCGCCCAAGGGCATGACGCTGCCCTTCGTCTCCCACGGCGGCACGTCCCTCGTCGTGTCGTCGCTCGCGGTCGGCCTCGCCCTCGGCGCGGCACGCCCCCGACGTGCTCTTCGAAACGAACCCGTCGAACCCCAAACCGTCCCAGCGGTGACCCTCTAGGTCGCCGCATTGTCCCGAACCGCAGCGATCACATCGATCGCTTGCCTCCCCACCAGCATCGACCACGCGGTCGATGCCCCGTCCCCGAGCTCCGTCTTCCGGCCATGCAACAGATCGAACGCTACGGCGTCATCGCCCTCGTCTTCCTGCTCGTCACCATCGTCGCCATCTCCTTCTGGGGAGACAGCAAGTCGCCCGGTTTCTGGTCGCGCCTGACAGGCAAGAACCAGCCGAAGCCGGCTGAGGTCGCGCACTTCGAAACGCCCGTCCTCCCGTCGCAGGTCGCCAACCCGGACATGCCGCTGTCCGAAGCGACGCCGCAAGGGACGCCGCAAGACGTCAGCTCGCTTGGCGGCGCGCAGGCGCCCTCGACGATCACGAACCCCGGCCTGGGCGGGCAGACCATGGATCTGCCGCTCGTCGCTACGCAGCCCAAGCTCGACGTGCCGACCGAAACCGTCGCGTCGAATCCGCTTCCGCTGGTCCCGCCGGCCGCGAAGAAGACGCCTGCCGCTCCGTCGGCCGCGTCGAGCAATGCGTACGTCGTGAAGAGCGGCGACTCGTTCTCCCGCATCGCGCGCGTGCAGCTCGGCGCGGAATCGCGCTGGCAGGAAATCGCCGCGTTGAACCCCAAGGTGGATCCGAAGCGCCTCGACGTCGGTCAGAAACTGGTGCTGCCCAGTGGCGCCGCGGTGCAAGTCGCGCAAAGCGAGGTCCAGTCCGCGAAGACCGCGACGAAGCCCGTCGCCACGTCGCCCACGTCGAAGAAGGCCACGAAGTCGAACTCCGGTCCGCGCGTGTGCACGGTGCAGAAGGGCGACACGATGCGCTCGATCGCGCGCCGCGAGCTCGGTGACGAGCGCCTGTGGAAGGAGATCGCGGGTGCGAATCCGAGCGTCGATCCGAACCGCCTCGCGATCGGCGCGCGCCTGAAGCTGCCCGGCAAGGCCGAGGAACTGGTCGTCGCCGCCGAGAGGCCGTCCTCCTCCTCGTCGAACCGGCCGCGCGTCCGATGAAACCCGGTCTGCGACTCGCATTGCTCGTCGGCTGCGTCGCGGTGGCGGCGCTGGTCAGTCCGACGTCCGCGCGCGTCGTGCTCGAAGACCTCGTCGGACCGCACGCACTGCGGCCCGAGACGTCCTGCGAGTTCGCCGCGGACGGGGCGGGAATCGCCTCGTCCGAGTCCTCGCCCGAGGATTCGGAGGAGATCGCACGGAACGTCGTGGACCTCGAGGCCGGACACGACGCACCCTGAGTTCGTGACGGATCTCCAGACACGCATGCGCGCAGCGAATCCATCGCCGGCCGAGCCGACGTCGGATTCCCGCCGCGCCGGCGTGGGGGGGGGGGGCCGCCCGGGGGGGGGGGCCGGGCGGCCCGGCGCCCCCGACCGGGGCGC
>JBBQCC010000296.1:0-5375 GCA_038318285.1 Planctomycetota bacterium
CGCATCCAGCGACGCCGCGCAGAAGCGCCGAGCAGGATCGCGAACGACGAGAACGCCATCGACGCCAGGAACGAAGCCGCGATCGCGATCGACAGCGCGGCGATGTCGACGCCCTCGAGCAGGAACGCGAACGCCAGGAACGGCAGGAATGCGGCGTAGATCAGCGCCGCTTGCACGCCGGCCGCACCGAGCTTCCCGAGGACGACGCGGCCGGCCGAGATGCCCGACAACTGGAGGAGTTCGAGCGAAGCGTCGTCGTGCTCGGCGCTCATCGCTGCCATCGCCGAAAACGGCACGAGACCGTGCGCGCCCAGCGCGAACACGATCGAGACGGCGATCAAGTACGGCATGCCCGCGGGCGAGGTATCGCCCTCCATCGTCGAGAAGACGATGGCGATCGTGCTCGCGACGAGCGCCAGCACGAGCACGAGGAGGAACCCGATCGTGAATGTGTGACCGCGCAGGGCCGAGCGCACCTCCTTGACGAGGACGGGGTTCGCGCGCGCCCCGATGCGCTCGAGGAACGTGGGGCTCGCGATAGCGTCAGGCTGCATGGACGGCGACCTCTTCGCGCTGCGCGGCCCGCGTGCGACGTGCGCGACTCGCCTGGAAAACTTCCTGCACCGCCTGGACGAGACGCTGCGCGTTCGTGACCAGCACGAGGATCGCGATCGCGATCGCCACGCGGCGCGGATCGCTCGCGCCCGAGTTGGTCGCCACCCAGAACGGCATCAACGCGTGCTCGCCTTGGGACCACCTTTTGTTCTCGACCAGGAACCCGATCAGGATTGGCAGAACCATGGAGAGCACGGCGACGCTGGGCAGGATCAGACGTGCGGCGAGCGGTCCGTAGGAGCGGCGGCGCAATCCGGTGAGGGCCAGCGAGAAGCCCGCGAGGTAGACGAGGAAGTACGCCATCAGCGCGGCCCAGCCCTCGATCGTCGCCGCGCTCCAGGCCCGCACGTCCCACACGCCGCTCGTACTCGCCGTGGTCGGTTCGGAGACGCACACCGCCCAGACGAATAGGATCGCCAGCTGGAGCAACCACCACAGCACGCCGCGCCCGCCGCCGGGCAGAAACGGGGTTGCGAGGACGGCCAGGACCGGATTCTTCGGGATGCGCGCGGCCGCCCGGCGCGGCAGGCGATCGGGCTCGGTCACGAAGAAGACCGCGAAACAAGCGGTAACGACGCCGAAGGCCATCGTGACGGGCAAGACGGGTGTGCGCCCGATCGATCCGAACGGATCGAGGGCCAGCCACAGGAGCGCGACGACGTGCGCAGCCGTAACAGCGATGCGCACGGGTCCCGAACGATCGTCTTCCGGATGCGCGATGCGCGTCGCCGCGAACGCGAGACCGACCCATCCGACGAAGAGGATGAGGCACAGGACCACGCCGAGTTCGTCGAGCATGTACGGCGACGTGATGCCGCGACCGCGCTGGACGACGGACTCGACCAAGTAGAAGCCGCCGAGCCACGTCAGGAATCCGACACCCGCCAGCAACGCCAACAGGATCACGCGCCACATCTTCGCGCGCGAAACACCCGCGAGCGCCATCGCCAGGCAACTCATGGCGAGCGACGCCGCGAACAGCAGCGCAACGAGCCCGACGACGTCGATCACGCTCACGCCGGTCAGCAGGAACGTGAAGAACAAAAGTGGCAGGAACGCGCACACGTACAGCGCGGACTCGACGGCCCCGGTGAGCAGCTTGCCGAGCACGATCCGCATCGGCGACAGGTGTGACAGCACGAGGAGGTCGTGCGTGCTCTCGTCCCACTCCCCCGCCATGGACTGGAACGCCGAGAACGGCACGAGCCCGAGGGCCGCGACGCCGAGAACCCCGACGATCGGCAGGAACACCGTCGGCCCGAGGTTGGGCCGACCCGCCGCGTCCACGAGCACAGCGATGGCCAGACCGACGCCGAGCAGCACCGTCACAGGAAACGTCAACGCGAACGTGCGCCCGCGCAACGCTTGCCGCAGTTCCTTCAGAAACACCGCGTTCCAGCGGTCGCTGCGCGCGCCCGAGATCACTGCATCTTGCCTTCGGTCAAGGACAAGAAGACGTCCTCGAGGTCCATGCCGCGCGGCGTGAACTCGATCGGGCGCAGACCGGCGGCGATCAGCGCGGCGAGCACGCCGCTGAGCATTTCGGGCGTCCCGGCGTGCTCGAACACGACGCCTTCGCCGTCGCGACGGACGCGTTCGACGCCGGGCTGTTCGAGCAGCGCGCGTTCGAGCACCTCGACGCCCTCGAGGACACACACGAATACCGGCACGACGTTTTGAATGCCGCGCGTCACGTCGTGCACGGAGCCCTTCGCCTTCAGCTGACCAGCCTCGATGACGGCGATGTCGTCACACATCTCGGCCAGCTCCGTCAGGATGTGCGACGACACGAGGATCGCCTTGCCCATCCCGGCCAGCGCGCGCACGAGCTCGCGCAGCTCGACACGCGCGCGCGGATCGAGTCCGGCCGCAGGCTCGTCGAGGATGAGGACGCTGGGGTCGTGCAGCAGCGTCTTCGCCAGGCACAGGCGCTGCTTGAGGCCCTTCGACAGCGAATTCATCTCCTTCTCGCGCAGCGGTCCGAGCGAAGTGAAGTCGAGCACCTCCTCGACGCGGTGGCGACGCAGGTCACCCGTGAGGTCGTACGCGCGCGCGAAGAAATCGAGATACTCCCACAGCGTCGTGCTGGGGTACGCACCGTAGCTGTCGGGCATGAACCCGAGCTTCGCCCGCACCGCGCGCGGGTCGTCGAGCACGGACACGCCGTCCAGCAGCACGTCACCGTCGTCGGGCAGCTCCAGCGTCGCCGCGATGCGCATCGTGGTCGTTTTGCCCGCGCCGTTCGGACCGATGAAACCCGTGATGCGTCCAGGTTCGACGACGAACGACACGCGATCGACGGCGACCAGCTTGCCGAACGTCTTCGTGATCCCGCGGATCTCGAGCGCGGCCATCAGCGGCCCTCCGCGAGTTCGACGACGCCCAGGATCACGTGGTCGGAGACCTGCTCCTCGTACTCGAGACCGCAGGGGTCCAAGAGCGGCGACCCGTCGACGCGCGCGATCCACGAGCCGCGCGGCAGCGGGCCGCCGTCTTGCACGTGACGCGCCAGGACGCGTTCTTTCTCGAAGGCCGCCAAAGCATCCCCGTCGGCACCGTTCGGCTCGGCCAGCGCGCTGCGGCCGGCGACGATGGGGCCCTCGAACGCGTGCAACTCACCCGCGGAGTCGCGGAACAAGAGCTGTTTCACGGTCACGTCGAGCCCGTTCACGATCTTCCAGCCGTCGGCGCCGTGCTCGACGTCGATGCGACCGCGTGCAGCGCGGTCGGTGGTGATGCTGATCTTCGTGGGCGTGCGCACGGGCAGCCAGGACCCCGCGAGCGTCATGCTCTCGCCGACCGACACCCGGTACTCGTTGCGCGCGCGCCAATCGGAGGCGTCCCCGAGCGGACGCTGCACGACTGCGCCCGGCCCCGGCTGGAGTCCAGGACCTGCCGCGAGGCCGACGAACATCTGGCGTCGCTCGTGCGAGCTGCCGACATGCGCACGCTGGTCGAGCACGCCGATCGAATCCGAAGTGGCGCGCACGTCGAGGCCTTGCGCGACGATGCCGAACGCGACGAGGCCGACCGAGAACAGGATCGAGATCGCGGGGATGGTCAGCAGGAGCAGCGCCGGCTTCTTGCTGCGCCGCACGAAGATCAGGTTCACCGGCCCGACGAGGATCGCGAAGAGGATCAGGATCAACGTCAACGAGCGGAACGGCATCTCGATGCCGGGGATCTGCAAGTAGAACGCGCTGCGCAGCGGTTCGTTGTCCAAAGGCGCCAACGTCTCGAGTGCGGCGTTGAGCGCCGCGACTTGTTCTGCGCTCACGAGCACGCCGTCGCCCTCGAGCACCAGCAGGAGACCCATGCCGCAGGCGTACTCCGCGTAGCCCTCGGCCTCGCGCGTCAGGAAGCGCGGCTCGACCCACGCGCGCAGCGCCGGTTCCTTCGCGATGACGGCGTGCGCGCCACGGCCGCCGATCGCCAGGACTCCGCCGGTGCGTACCCAGGCTTCGATCGCGTCGAGCACGCCGCGCGGTGGCAGTTCGCCCTCGCCGACGTCGAGGACGAGCGCGTGCAAGCTGGTATAGGCCTCGTTCAGCGCGGACAGTTCCGCATACGCGATGCCCGCGACGCGCACGTGGTCGGGAACGGCCGGAATCGCGGTCGCGACAGGCACCGGTCCGGCGAATCGGAACGCCGGTGGTGTCGGCGCTGGCGCGCGCGGCTCCGACTCCGCCGAGAGGCGCGTCGCCCAGTCGGCGGCGCTGACGGTCGAAGGCCCCGCGCGACTCGCGAAAAGGACGATGCGCTCCGTGGAGTCGCAGGCCTGCTCGGCGCCGACGTTTCCGAATTCACGGTCGCCGCCCACCGTGCATGTCGCGAAGTACGCGTTCGACGTGCTCGGGCGGGCGGGCAGTGCCACTTCGAACTGGGTGGTTGCTCCCGCCGCGACGCGGACTCCGCGCTGCACGAGGTCGGTGCTGCCGCCGGCGTTGCCCGTGAATACCAGCGATAGCGTACGGTCGGAATCGGTCGGGTTCGCGATGCGCACGCGCACCGGCTGCCAGCCGTGGTTCAGCGTCGCTGGCCAATTCGCCGTCAGCGTGACCTCCACGCCGTCGACGGTAAACGAGGTCTCACCGGCCCGAGCGGGCGTGCCGAACACGAGCGCGAGAACGGCGACGAGTGCTACCGCGAACTCAGCGCGCACCCGACACCTCGCGCGGCAGCGCTTCCTCGATCTCGCCGACGCCTTCGAGAACCGCCTTCGTCACCTCGCGACCGCCGACGTTGTCGAGACGCGCGCGGTAGTCCAGCACGAGGCGGTGTCCAAGCGCGCTCGCCGCCACGGTGCGCACGTCGTCGAAGCCGACGTTGGGCTTGCCCGCCAGCAGCGCGTGCGCGCGCCCGGCTTCGGCGATCGCGATCGCCGCGCGCGGGCTGGCACCGTAGCGCACGTAGGTCTTGACCGCGTTCGGCGCGAGATCGGAGTGCGGATGCGTCGCGTCGACGAGGCGCGCGACGTACGCCGCGACGCTTTTGGGCAGATGAATGCGCGCGATGACGCCGAACAGGCGATCCAACGCTGCGGCATCCGCGACGGGCGCGAGCTGCGGCGGCTGGCCCCACGAACGCTCGGTCAGGATCGCCTGCAGCGCCTCGCGACCGACGCCGCGCACTTCGACCTTGAACAGGAATCGGTCGAGCTGCGCTTCGGGCAACGGGTATGTGCCCTCCAACTCGATCGGGTTCTGCGTGGCCAGCACCCAAAACGGCTGCGGCAAAATGCGCGTCTCGCCCAGCACGGT
>JBBQCC010000297.1:0-5345 GCA_038318285.1 Planctomycetota bacterium
CTGGCCGTCGGCTTCGAGCCGACGCTCCATCCAGAAACGTCGCATTTCGCAGCGTTGCCGCCGCAACATGTTGCACCAAATGTTGCACGCACCAGAGTCCCGCTGGTGTGCCCGTTTGTCGGAATTTGTATCCGTTGGCACGGGGCGCGGATTCCTTCAGAAACGGCCCATTTCTTGCCACCCGGCCAAATCGCGCAAAATCGCGCCAACCGAGGCCAAATCACGCCAAAAGTGGTGGTACGCCCGACTGGATTCGAACCAGTGGCCTGCGGCTTCGGAGGCCGCCGCTCTATCCAGCTGAGCTACGGGCGCGTGCTGAGCGACGCAGTCTAGCAACCTAGCTCGAGCTCCGGGACGGTCGCGGCCGAGCGCCGTCGGCTGCGATCCCCGTCACCAGGCCGGCTGCACCGCCGACCGACTCGCTGCCCCGCGCCGACCGCGCCCGAGCCGCCGAGACGGTGAACGCCCGCTCAGGCGCCGCCCTCCACGCCTCGGCCCTCCCCGAAACTCGGTTACCTGCCCCCTTTCCGGGGCTTGACCGTACCTTGGTGCCAGAGGCGTGGGTCGTCCGTGCCTCGGTGCTCGTGTTCGGGATGACGTCGCTGGAGGCCACCATGCGTCGACTCCTCGCTGGAAATGACGGCCGGTACGCCGGTGCTGGGATGCCGATCGCGCGCTTCGCGCTCGCGGCGTGTGCGCTCGTTATCGCGCTCGGGGGAGCTCGTGCCGTGTCCGCCGGCCCCGGTGGGATCGGCGACACGGATGCGGACTTCCTCAACGATCTGCAGGAGTTCGTGCTGGGCACGAATCCGCTCGCGGCGGATTCCGACGGCGACGGCTTCGGCGACCTCGAGGAGCTGGCGCGCGGTTCGTCGCCGCTGTTCGCCAGCCAGGTGCCGACGAACACGACGCCGGTCCACATTGGGATGACGGCGCACGCGGGGGCGGACGGCAAGATCCACGTCCTCGTCGCGATGTATTCGACGGTGCCGAATCCGCGCACGATCGAGTTCGCGTTCAGCGCGCACTCGAACCGGCGCACGCTCACGTTCTCGAACTCCTGGATCGCGTCGCACAGCACGATGCAGGTCACGACGGGGGTCGGCGGCCAGTCGCTGCTCACGTTGATGGACATCCCGATGCAGATGGATTCGATCCTTGCGGCGGGGCACGTCACGTTCTTCGCGACGGTGCGGTTGCCGGGTTCGGCCGCGATCGTTTCGTCCGACGCGGTGCAGTTGACGAATGTCGACGGCATCGTGGCGCTGATCGCGCCCTTGCCGCGTCCCACCGCGCCGCCCATCGGGCCGGCGCCCAGTCCGACCCTCACGATCTACGTCCCTCTGCCTGCGGGTGGACCCGGTTCGGTGCCTTCGTCGTGGAGCGAGGGTTCGGTGTGCGTCCAGCGCTCGACGCCGGTCGCGGTGAACGGTGCGATGGTCACCCGCGAGGTCGTCTCGGCGGCGTGCATCGAAGGGTTCGACGGCTACTGTCCGGGCTCGTGTTCGTCTTCGATCGGCTCGACTTATTCGACCGTGGATCCCATCGCGTTGATCGGTGGTTGAGCTGCGGCTCAGCGCGGGATCGACGTGATTTTCGAGGTCTGTGCGGCGGCCGTCTCCGGGCGGTGTCTGTCCGTTCATCGAGCGCTCGTTCCCGCTATTTTCGAAGGATTTTGCAACTCCTTCCCGCGGATGGAACCGAACGCCCGCGCGGTCCGTCGATAGTCCTGAGTACGGGATGAAAGTCGATCCGGATCGCGAGCTCGTCGAAGCCTGCCAGGCCACCGCACCCAGCGGCCTGGAGGGTGCGTTCCGTCGTCTGTACGACCAGTACAAGGATCGGGTCTACAACGTCTGCTTCCGGATCACCGGCAACGCGACGGACGCGCTCGACGCGAGCCAAGAGACCTTCGGGATCATGTTCCGCAAGCTGGCGGACTTCCGGTTCGAGTCGAAGTTCTCCAGCTGGGTCTACCGCATCGCGGTCAACGCGGCGATCGACCACAAGCGCCGCGCGGCTTCGCGCTGGCTGCCTTCGCTGGAGGTCCAGAACGAGTCGACGCGGCCGTCGGCCCGCGCGGACCTGCGCGACGATCGGACCGAGGCGCCGCTGCACGCCGCGACGCGGCACGAGTTGGAGGCCGAGATCCAATCGGCGATCTCGCGCCTGACGCCGAAGATGCGCGCGATCGTCGTACTGCGCTTCGTCGAGAACCTGTCGTACGAGGAGATCTCAGAAGCGCTGCAGATCTCTCTGGGAACCGTCAAGTCCAGGCTGTCGCGCGCCCACGAGGCGCTCGACCGCGAACTCACCCCGGTCCTCGACCGGCATTACCTGCGGTGAGTCGATGAGCCTCGAACGCGCACCCCAGGATCGCGGCCAGGACTGCAACGCCGCGCGTTTTGCGCTGCTCCAGCGAGCGGAGCGCCGCGTCGAGGAGGCCAAGGCCGGTACCGACGGCTCCATCGACGACAGCGGCAGCGCGCAACTGCGCGACGCCTACGCCTCCAGCCTCGACGCGCACCTCAGCCGCTGCGCTGCGTGCCGTCGCGATCTCGCGCGCGCCGAGGTGCGCATCGCGTTCCTGCGCGACCTCGCGCGCGTCGAAGCGCCCGCCGAGATGGACGGGGCCATCGTCGCTGCCCTGCAAGCCGGCGCGCGACAGAGTCGCGCCATCCGCGCCCTCACCGCCCTGACGCCGTTCTCGGCGCCCGATGCCCTCGCACGCCGCATCGCGGTGTCGCGCACGCCGGCCGTACTCGACCGACTGGTCGGCGAGGACCTCGTCGACCCGGCCAAGGCGCTCGCCAGTCGCTACGCGGGTCGGCTCGAACGCCTGCGCGCTCCCGCGGACCTCGAGCATCGTCTGGGCTCGGCTGGACCGCGTCCGGCGACGCGCGTGCTGACCACCGTGCTCCTGGCGGCGGGTCTCGTGCTCGTCCTCGGGTCGCTCGTCCTGACCCAGGTCCTGCGCCCGCGCCACATGGGCACAGAAACGGCGGGCACAGACTCGGCGCAGGCGCGTTCCGGCACGCAGGCCGCCGACCGCGGTCCGCTCCTGATCGTCGAGCACGTCGATTCCGTGCGCAGCCTCGACCCGGTCGCGGCCGACGTGCTGTCGGGGTTCACGGGCGGCTGGGTCGACGCCCAGCGCATCGCGCGGGAGAAGCTCTGATGCGCGCGGCAGCCCCGTTCACCGCGCGCATGCTGACCGCGCTGGTCGCGCTGTGCATCGCCAGCGTCGCTGCCGCGTGCAGCGGTGAGGTCGCCGCGACCACGAGCTCGGCCCAAGAGCAGCTCGTCATCGCGCAGGACCAGCCGTCGCTGCCCTTCCTGGTGTCCATGGTGGACGCGCCCGAGCGCGTCGCGCACGCCGGTCTGCGCCGGGTCGAGATCCATCTGCCCGCGGACGCTGCCACCGTGGGCGCGGATTCCGCGAACCTGGTCTACGACGAGCGCATCACGGCTGACGGCGCGGGTCACTACGCGATCGAACCTGTGACCGTGGTCTCACCGTCGATGACGCAGCCCCAGCGCGAGATCTTCGAGGAGCTGCAGCGCGCGCGTCAGGGTTTCTTCTTCAAGTACCGCGATCTGCGCGTGCGCGATCTCGAGCTGTTCCTGGGGAACTACGCCGTGACCGTGGTCGACGAACCCGCGTTCGTCGCCGGCGTCGAATGCGTCGAGATCGAGGTCACGCCGCGCGCGGATCCGCGGCGTTCGTACCGCCTGGCCGTCGACCCGCGGACGGGGCTCGTCCTGCGCACGATCGAGCGCGACGCGACCGGCGTGGTCGTGGCCTCCACGACGTTCCTGGAGTTCACGCGTACGCCGTCCCTCGAGGGCGTCGAGTTCCACGCCGAGCTCTACGCGGGCACGCCGCTCGAAGGCGCCGAGTTGCCGAAGGGTTTCGCGCCCGCGCGCCCGCAGATTCTGCCGCGCGGCTATCGCGAGGTCTCCAGCGAGGTCGTCGAGCTGGCCGGCGACACCTACGTCCGCCGCGTGTACGGCGACGGGCTCGAGAACGTCTTCTTCCTGCAGCGGGAAGAGCCTGCGGTCGCGGTGGACGCTGCCGCCGATCCCGTGGCCGCGGACGGCATGCCCCAGGTCCACGCCGCGACCCCACGCGGCGGTGCCGTGATGGTCCGGATCGCCCAGGTGGGCTCGTTCTGCGTCGCCGAGGCCGTGCGCGGCCGGTGCACGTACTTCGTGATCGGCAAGGTGTCCGAGGCCGACGTCCTCGACATCCTGCGTTCCGCGCTCTGAATCGGGCCCGTTTCGCCCGGATTCCGGCCTGCCTCGCGGCGCGGGGATAGGCTTCGGTGTTCGCCACAACCGGAACCGATTTCATGAGCCAGACACCGCAGGACGAACCGTTTTCCGAGACCCACCTCGACTCGCCCGAGTACCGCGAACGGCTGATGCGCAAGCTGAACTGCCTGATCGCCGTCCTCGAAGTGGCGACGGCCAAGGTGAAGCACAGCCTGGCGCAGCCCCAGGCGGACCAAGAACGGCTGGGGCGCATCCGCACGAACCTGCAGAGCACGCTGGACGTCTGCGTCCGCGCCCGCGTCGCCCTCGAGCGCCGCGAAGGCATGCCGCGCGTCGTGTCCGACGAGCTGGCCCGCGCCGTCGAGGACGAGGCCGCGTTCCTGGGCGAGGTCCCGCGCCGCTACCGAGTGCGCGGCGTGTCGCCGCTCGAGACGAGCTCCGAAGGCGAGCGCATGAAGTTCGAGAAGTTCGGCCCGATCGGCCGGAACGAATTGCGCGAGGTCGACCTCGAAGACCTGATGCGCCAACTGCAGCTCTGACGGGCCGCAAAACCCCGGCCGAACTTACCTGACTTCGTACGGGGTTTTCGATCTCAGTCCAGCTCGCTGGCCAGCTTCGTCATCGCTTGCGCGAGCCGCCAGCGCACCGTCGACTCGGCCAGGCCCACCATCTCGGCGATCTCGCTCGTCGGCACGTCGAAGATGCGGCGCAGGCACACGATCTCGCGGTCCTCGTCGTCGAGGCCGTCGAGCGCGGCTTGCAATCGCTCCAGGTCCTCGGCGTGCGCCGCGTCGCGGCTGGGCGTGCCGGCGTGCGAACCGGCGTCGCGCGCGGGCACTTCCCACAGGCGGCTGGCCAGGTCCTCCGCGCGCCCGCTCGTCCGCCGAGCAGCGCCGTGGTAGCGCGTCTTCGAAACGATCTTGTGCAGCGCGATCGTCAGGAGCCAACGCCGGAACGCGGCGTCGGTCGTGAAGCGAAACGTGTCGGCGCGCGCGACGATCTCGCGCAACGCGGACTGCAAAACGTCCGACGGCGGTTCCATGCGTCGCAGCGCCGGGCTCGATCGCAGC
>JBBQCC010000298.1:0-5293 GCA_038318285.1 Planctomycetota bacterium
ACCCAAGTCGACGGGCGCATGTCCGAGTGACGATTCGAGCGCGCTTCCCGCGCTGGAACCGCAACGCGAGCTCGGAACGTGTCGTGTCGAGGTAGCACTCGCACCCCCCCGAGTTCCTCACGCACACCATCGACGTGGTGCTGGCCAAGTCGCGGCCGACTGCTCGAATCTGTGCCGTTTCAATCGGCGGTCTCCCCGATCGAACCTTCCTTCCGCATCTCGTTCACGAGTCCGTTGCAGTC
This sequence comes from Planctomycetota bacterium, assembly GCA_038318285.1. Classification (GTDB taxonomy): domain Bacteria; phylum Planctomycetota; class UBA1135; order UBA1135; genus JAEUHZ01. Next base: position 243 of record JBBQCC010000298.1, read on the forward strand.
GCCACTCGGCGACTGCGGTGAGGGATCACCCATCTCGACGCCATCAGGGGTTCAACATCCGGGATCGGGCGACGGGTAGCGTCCGCGCGACGCCGAAAGGGATTCTTCAGCGCTTGCGCGCCACCGCCACGACCGACGTCCCGTGCCAGGGCAGCAGCGCATCGAGCCTGCGGATCAACCACACGCTGGAGTTCAGCCCCTTCAGCTGCACGCGACCGAAGTGACGCCGCTTCAGCACGCGCCCGTTCCACCACCAGGCGGGGGTCGTCGCGCGGTTGAAGTCGAACATCGTCTCGACCTCGAATCCGGCGTCGCGCAGCGACTGGCCCAACGATTCGCGCGTGTAGCGACGCACGTGGCCGAGGACCTCGTCGAGCGATCCGTACAGGTTCGGGTTCTGCGGAACGAGCACCACGAACTTGCCGCCCACCGACAATGCGCGGCGCACGTTCGCGAGCGCCGCGGCCTCGTCGGGCACGTGCTCCAGCACGTTCAAGCAGACGACCGTGTCGTACTTGCCCTCCAGCGCCGCGAAATCGTCCGGGTTCGCAAGGTCGCAATGCCGCACGTCGAGGTACGGGCGGCCTTGGAACGCACCGCGCAGGTACTCGAGGTACAGCGGGTTGACGTCGCTCGCCGTGTACGCCTCGCGCGGGCACAGGTTGCGCGTCATGTTCCCGATGCCCGAACCGATCTCGAGCACGCGGTCGCCGCAGTGCGGCCGGATCGCATCCCCCATCCAGCGGTTGAACTTGGGGACGTCCGACATGCTGACGAGGATGTTGGAGCCGTGCTCATCGGGCTTGTACAGGTCGTCGATCAGCCACCAGCGCAGCATGGCGCCGAGCGCGAGCACGCCGTCCCACGCGCGGATCTTCTTCCCTTCCTCGTAGGTGCGGCCCGAGTAGCGGATCGGCACCTCGAAGATGCGCGCGCCGCGCTTTTGCAACTTGAACACGAGCTCGGGCTCGATGCGAAAGTCGCGGCTGCGGATGGGGATGGAGCGCAGCAAACTCGTGCGGACGGCCTTGTAGCAGGTCTCGAGATCCGACAGGTTCAGGTCGGTCAGCACGTTCGCGATACCGGTCAACAGCTTGTTCGCGAGCGTGTGCCGGAAGTAGAGAACGCGCCGGTACTCGCCGACCAGGAACCGCGAACCGAACACCGCGTCGGCCTCGCCCGACAGGAACGGCTCGACGAGGCGCGGGATGTCACGCGGGTCGTACTCGAGGTCGGCGTCCTGCACGAGCGTCACGTCGCCCGTCGCGAACTCGAGTCCGCTCGCGACCGCCGCGCCCTTGCCGCGGTTCTGCGCGTGTTCGACGAGGCGCATGCGCTCCGGGTTCTCGGCCGCGAGACGCCGCAGGATGTCGCGCGTACCGTCCGTCGAACCGTCGTCGACCACGATCAGTTCGAGGCGCGTGATGCGCGGATCCTCGAGAGCCAGCACGCGGCGCACGCACTCCGCCACGAGATAGCGCTCGTCGAAGGCCGGCATGATCACGGACAGCGATAGGCTCGGACTCGTCAATCTGCGGGGGCTCGCGGCACGCCGCGAGCTGGGCAGGATGGCAACGTGGGCGCCACGGGGCCAGCATCGGCGCCCTCGACATGATCTGCGCGCAGCGGACGACGCTCCCGGATCGTGGAGATTCCGTCGGCGGGATTCCGCCGGTCTCGTTTCAGCCGGCCTGCTTCAGGCGCGGGGTCCGCACCGTCGTTTCGCGGACGAGCGGGACGCCGAAGTCCGCCGAAATCGCCGAGCGGATCCGCCGGCGCGCGCGGAACAGGATCATTTTGAGGTTGGACAGGCCGACGCGCAGCTCGCGGCAGGCCGCTTGGTAGCTGAGCCCCTCGACCTCGATCAACGTGAGCGCCTTGCGGTCGCGGTCGCTCAGTTCTTCGTAGGCCGCGACGTAGCGCGACAGGAGGAGCATCCAAGCGTGGTTCAGGATCCGCTGGTCCTCGGCGCAGAGCAGTTCGGCCGCGGGGCCGTCGCGGCGGTCGGTCGGCTCCTGCATCCCCTCGGGCATCGCCTGAAACGAACGGCGGGTCTCGAAACGCGAACGCCGGACGAGGTTGCCGGCGATCGTGCGCGACCAGACGCGGAAGGTGCGCGGGCCTTGGTCGCGGAAGCTGCCCGCATAGCGGTAGATGTTCACGAACGTGTCCTGAAGCAGTTCGGCCGCGTCGAGACCGGTCCGCCGGCCGGCCGCCAGCGACGTGATCCAGACGAGCAGCGGTCCGCGCGCGTGCTCGTAGAGCGCCTCGAAATCGTCGCTCGTCCCCGACTCCTGAAAGGCCAACATGAGCTGCGTCTCGAGACGCGACGCGCAGGCGTCCAGCGACTCGCCCTCCTCGGGATCGATCCCGATCCCGCGCGCGCGCAGGCAGGCCAGCGCGCCGGCGTTCAGGGACTGGCGGACGTGACCGACGACGCAGAGGGGAGGGAGCGTGACCACGGCTCCGCAGAAGCGAGGGACGTGCCTCGCTGGCGGCCAACCCGCACTCGTCTGGAGGAAGCGACGGCAACTCTGCGCCTGGAAAGGAGTTCCATTCGCGATTCGACCCGCGATTGAGAGTTCCTGACGCGCCCGCGAGGGCCTCGGCCGGGGGTCGCGTTTCGTGGCCGTAACAGCGGATCGCCGTGTCGTCCCGTCGCGGAAGGTACGATGCACCTCCGCGCGGGTCCGGTCGGTGACCCTGCGCAGTCCACGCCGCTCCGCCTTGCTCGCCACCAGTCCACCGCCCGAGTTGATGCCCGACCTGGCCCTGGTCGCGGCCCGGGCCCTGCCCCTCCTCCCGTTCCTCCTGGGCGCGAGCACTTTCGCGACCGTGCGGATCGCCCTGCAGCGTTCGACGCAGTCGCGCCTGCTGGCCGACCTGGACGCGACCCAGCGCGCGCGCCTCGAACCCTACGTCGAGCAGTCGGACACCCTGGCCACGAGCGCCGGCGTCCTCGAGGTCGCCTGCCGCTCCGCGCTGCCGATCCTGATCTACCGCGCCCTCACCGCCGGCGAATCCGGCACGTGGGCGCAAGCCGCGCTGGCACTGGCTCTGGCGATCCCGACCATCCTGATCTTCTGCGAAGCGCTGCCGGCCGCGATCGCAGCGCACCGCGGCGATGCGCTCTTGCGGCGCGTGCTGCCCGGCTTCCACACGTTCCAACTGCCCGTGCGACTCGTCGTGCGCACGTGGGAGATCGTGCGCACCGGTCTGCAGCGCGCCGTGGGCCTGGACCAGAACCCGAACACCTCGCGACAGATCGTCGAAGGCCTGCGCGAGGTCATCGAGGACTCGGAGATGTCCGGCGACCTCGACGAGACCGAGCGCGAGCTCATCGGCAACATGATCGAGACGCGCGACGCGGCCGTGTCGACGCTGATGACGCCACGTACCGAGATCTTCGGCGTCGAGTTGCGCGAGGGATTGGTCGGCGCCGCGCGCGTGCTGGCCCAGTGCGGGCACAGCCGGATTCCGGTGTACGACGGCTCGCTCGACACGATCGTCGGCCTCGTCAGCGCGCGCGACGTCGTGCAAGCCGCCGCCGAGCGCCGTCTCGAGGGCGAAAATTTGCGCGACCTCGTGCGTCGGGTGCCGTTCGTGCCCGAGACGAAGAGCGTGCGCGAACTGCTGGCCGACTTCCGCCGCGAGAAACAAAAGGTCGCGATCGTGCTCGACGAGTACGGCGGCACTGCGGGACTCGTGACGCTGGGCGACATCGTGATCGAGCTCGTCGGCGACATCGACGACGAGGACGATGCGGACGAGCCGGAGGAGATCCGTCACCTGCCCGACGGCAGCGCGGACGTGGACGCGGGCTTGCACGTGTCCGAGGTCAACGAGGAGTTCGGGACCGAGATCCCCGAAGAGGCCGGGTACGAGACGCTGGCCGGTTTCGTCCTGTCCGAGCTGGGCTACGTGCCCAAGGAAGGCGAGGTCGTGCAGGCCGCCGGAGCGGAATTCCGCGTGCTGGCGGCCAGCGACCGGCGCGTCCTGCGGGTCGGGATCCAGCGCACGCCGGAGAGCGCGACCAACACCGCGCCGCTGTAGTCCAGATCGCGGGAGGGCGGCGGCACGAACACGCGCGGATTGAGCTACGTTCCGCGCCATGCCCGTCCGCACGGACCGCGCGCTCGTCCTGCAGCGCCACCCCTGGAGCGAATCGTCGCTCGTCGTCCACGTCGCGACCGCGGGGCACGGGCGGGTGCACCTGCTTGCGCGCGGGGCGTTCCGCACGACGTCCCGGTTCTACTGCGTTCTCGACCTGTTCGACACGGTGGCGATCGAGTGGAACCAGTCGCCCGGACGCGAGCTGGCCGACCTGCGCGCGGGTGACGTGAAGAAGCGCCGCCGTTCCCTCGCAACTTCCCTGGCGACGTACCGCGCGGGAACCACGGTGCTCGAGCTGCTCGACCTGGCCGCGCGCTTTGGACCGCCGGACGCGCGGCTCTTCGCGCGCTCCGAGACGGCGCTCGACGCGCTCGACGCGATCGCGCGCACGGCCGCCGGCGAGAGCGCGGCCGACACCGGCGCCGACACGCCCGTCGACACCTCGTCCGCGGCCGACGTCGAGCTGGCCCGGTTCGAACTCGACTACCTCGACCACTTGGGTTTCTCGCCCGCGCTCGAGACCTGCGCCGCCTGCGGTGCGCCCGCGCCCCCCGAGCCCAGTCCCGCGCAGCGCGTCCCGTTCTCCGCCGGCGGCGGCGGCCGGATGTGCACCCGCTGCGCCGAGGAAGGCCGCGCGCGCGGACTGCGCGTCGGCACGCTGCCTCTCGACGTGCTCGAGGACGCGCGCCGGCTGCGCGAGCCGTCCTGGCCCGCGGCTGCGGCGCCCGATCGGATCGTCCGCGTCCGCGACTGGATCGAGCGCTTCCTCGACTACCATCTCGAAACTCGGCCGCGTTCCCATCGCGCCTTCCTGTCCGTGCACAACCGCAACGCGCCCAGCGAGCGCGCCGCCCGCCCCACCACCTGATGTCCTTCTCTCGAACGATCCGCGCCTCGATCGCGGCCGCATGCCTCTGCCTGTGCGCCGCGTGCTCGTC
>JBBQCC010000299.1:0-5277 GCA_038318285.1 Planctomycetota bacterium
GGCGCCGTGCGCACCGACCAGCGGCAGGTTCTTCTCGTGTCCAAGAGAGTGCAGCTCGTCCCACTGCGTCTGGCCGTGGCAGCTCGCGCACGAGACCTGCATGCGGCCTTCGTGCGGGTCCTCGTGACAGCTGGCGCAGTCCTGAGTCAACCCGATGAAGCGCGTCATGCCCTCCCCGAGGACATCGATACGGGCGTTGGTGTGACAATCCGCGCAGGCGATCGCGAGGTGCCGACCGTCCATCTTCCAGCCGATGCGCTCGTGATCGAACTCGAGCGGCTTCGGTACGCCGGCCATTCGGAACGAGCGGATGTTCGTCACGTCGAACGCCGGACCGTGGTGCTCGCCGTGACACGTAGCACAGCTCTGCGCGACTGCCGAATCCAACGTCCCGTGCAGGCCGTGGCCGTGCTCGAGCTGCTCCGAGATCGCCGCGTGACAGTCGAGACAGGCCTCCGTCATCGACGTGAACCAGCCTCCGTGGCAGGCGCTGCAACTGTCGCCGCCCTCGATGGCTGCCACGCGCGCGTGCACGCTCGAAACGGGGCCGGGCGACGCGCGGTCGACGTCGACGACCGCCATCAACAAGACCGCGGCGATCGAGCACGCGGTCACCCACACCTTGGGACTGCCGAGCTTCACATCAGTCCTCCGCCGGAACGTGCCGTGCCGAAGGTCAACGCGACGATGACGTGCAGCACGAGCAGCAGGACAAGCGCCAACGCGACCCAGCGGTGAATCCAGCGCCATCCGGCGACGAGCGCGCGCACGTCCTCGAAGTGTGCGGCGACCATGGCCGTGCGGTGGGCCTCGCGCGCGAGGACGAGCGTCTCCTCGAGCTGCGCCGAAGCGATCTGAGCTGTGACTCCCTCCGCGCGCAAGTCGCTCAGCGTTCGCTTCAGTTCGCGCTGTCCCAGTACCAGCGACGCGACGCGACCGGGCAGCGAGCTGCGCCACTGACGCTTCGCCACGAGGTCCGACACGGCCGTGCGCGCACGTTCGGCGAAGGCGCGCTGGGAACCCGTCCAGGCGTCGGTCAGGCGCGCGAGTCGCACGCGCACCTCTTCCAACTCGAGCTCACGCCCGTTCGCCGCGCGCGGAATGTAGGCGTACAGGTAGCGCCCGATCGCCCCGCTTGCAAACAGCACGACGAGCGCGAGCAGCGCGTGGCCGCCGATCGAATCGCCCGCGGTCATGCCGGCGTGCAACAGCGCCAGCAGCAGCGCCAGGACCCCCGTCGCGACGTGGCTCGTCATCCACGCCTGCAAAGTTCCGAAGCAGAACCACTTCACGCGCGGGGCTCGACGCAGCAGGTACGCCAAGTTGACGACTACGAGCAGAGCCGACGCGATGCCCAGCGCGAGCCCGGTACCCATGCTGGCGCGCAAGCTCGCGTGGTCCGGATGCACGGGACGGTCGTGCGGATCGAGGCCGTAGTAGTCGCTGTTCCACAGCGCCCAGGCCAGCACTGCACTGCTCAGGATGAACGCGATCGCGAGCGCGCGCACGAGCCCGCTGCCCTGTTCGGTCACCGGTGCCGTCGCGGGTCGCGCGGTTGGATCGAAGGACACGCCGACGGATTCCAGCAGCGCGAAGGGCGGTGTCCCGCCGGCCATCACGAACATGTCGTCGTTCGGCAGCGACCAGGCGCTCTCCACGCCGTCCTGTGCGATCGCGACGTCCACTGCAGACTCGTGGATCGCCAGCACGCGGCTCGAGAGCAGTACGCGGATCGATCCCGCGGCCGCGCGCTCGCGCAGACGTTCCTCCGTCTTCTGCTTGATCCGGAAGAATCCGTCCTTGCGGTACGACAGCGTGACTTCGTTGCCGGGTTGTGCGGCGAGCGCCAGCGCGGCCTCGACCGCGGTCTCGCCACCGCCGACGATCAACACTTGTCGACCTTGATACGCGTTCGCGTCGACGAGCGCGTAGGCGACCTTGGACGCTTCCTCGCCCGGAACGCCCAATTTCACAGGCGAACCGCGCCTTCCCAACGCTAGGCAGACGGAACGCGCGGTCAAGGAACCCGTCGCCGTGCGGACCAGGAACCCGCCGCCCGGAGTGCGTTCGAGCTCGCGCACGGACTCGCCCGTGCGGATCGGGAGCTGGTTCTCGGCCGCGACGCGCGACCACAAGTCCATCAGCTCTTCTTTCGTGTACGTGCTGCGATCGAGGCTCGCGCCGTTCGCCAACTCGACGGGCTGCGTCAGCACGAGCTTGCGGCGCGGGTAGCGTGCCACGGTTCCGCCGATGGCCGGCTCCTGGTCCAGCGTCACGAAGTCGAGTCCATGACGCTGCGCTTCGAGCGAGCATGCGAGACCCGCCGGTCCCGCGCCCACGATGACGAGATCGAGTTCGCCTTCCGGCGCTGCCGCGATCTTTCGCCGCGCGACCTCGGCCGCGACTGCCGTGCCCTGCAGGATCGCGTTGCGGATCAGCGCGCGCGCCGTGAGCTCGCCAGCGAGGAACAGGTTCGGAACGCCGACCGCCTCCAGCGAATCAGCGACAGCCGGTATGTCGCGCCGCGTGTCCGTGTCGGTCAACGCGACTGTGATCGCTCCAGTCGGACACTCCGCCTCGCAGGCCGAAACGCCCGTGCAGCGTGCGCCGTTCACGACCATCGCCTGTCCGTGAACGAGGTCGAGCACGCCGTCCTCCGGGCAAGCGCGCACGCAGGCGCCGCAGCCGACGCACAACGTCAGATCGACGATCGGATGCTGAAGCTGCGCCTTTGCGCTGCCGAGGCGGACGGCTTGCGCGCGCTCGGCGAGCTTGGTTTCCATGCGACCGAGCTCGACACGACGCAAGAGCGCCGCGCCGAGCGCGACGCCCAGTGCGAGAACCAGGACGACGAGGAGAACCCAGCTCATGCGCGCCGTTTCCGGACCCGAGTCGGGGACCTCGCGTGCACGTCGTGTCCTTCAGCGCACGACGAAGGTCGCGCGTGACGGTTCAGCTGTTCCCGGCCGACGACGTGTTCTTCGGCGGCGTGACGGGGTTCGAGTTCGGGGCCGACGTGTCCGTCGGCGCGGGCTGCGTCTCCGGCTGGGGCGTCGGTCGCGTCGTCGCGGCCTTGGGCTTCAGCGTCGTGACCGTGCGCTTGCGCGCGGCCAGAGGTGCCTCGGGCTGCGCGCTGTTCGTCGCGTTCTCGTCCGTAGAGTTCGGACGAACGTCGGCGTCGGGCGTCACGACTTGAACCTCGACTTGGCCGTAGAGCGCGGCCGACTCGACGTACTCGCGCGCCGCCGCGACCGTCGCGTCGAAGCGCATGTCGAGGCCGTCGATCTGCTGACGCATCTCTCGGACATCGCTGCGCAGCGAGGCTACCGAAGTCGCGTTCAGGTCGTGGCGCAGGAACAGCGCGTGGTCGCGCAAGTCGTCGTGGAAGGCGTCGAGCGCGATCTGCGCGGCTTGCGTCGCACCGACGATGCCCTGGTAGCGGGTGCGCGTCTCGTCGAGGCGGGTCTGGCTGCGCTGACGCATGCGCGAGTTGCCGAACGCTTCCATGTCTTTCGTCCAGCGACGAAACATGTCGTCTGCGGCGTTGGCCATCGGCTCGACGGAATCGCGCAAGGACTCGCCCTGTTCCTCGGACGCTTCGGCCGCGGTGATGAACTTCGCGAATGCCATGGCGGCATCGCCCTGGAAGTTCGGAGAGACGAGCGTGCACAGCTCGTTCAGCGCGGCATGAGCGCTCTCCTTCGCGACGGCTGTCTCGGCCTGCACGCGCTCGATTCTCTGCAGCAGCGCGTCGACTTGCTCGACGCTCTCGCTGCGCTCGGAAGTTCCTGCGCAGCCTGCCACCAGCACCCAAACGGACAGGATGGATGCGAACGGACGGAATGTGGTCGATGCGGCCACGACGGTCTCCTCTTGTTCCTTCTCCACGGCGTCGAGCGGGGACACTTGCGCCGCTCCTTCGTGTGTGAGTTCGGCAAGACGTGTCGGGCCAATTGAGGGGAACGAGGATCTATCGCGCGCGGCTCTTCACGACACCCCGCCTGGAGCTCGGCAAGGCCGCAGGTACCTCGCTCGCGCCGCGCGCACCGGGAGGTCGTGCGTCGTTCGCCCGTTCGCCGCCCGCCGAGTCCTGCGCGCCGCGCGCGGCGCCGCGCCGGCGGAGCCACACGAGTGCGCCGAGCGCGACCACGCTCCACTGCACGACGTAGTAGGTCCACAGCGCGCGGTGGATGCCGCTCGTGAAGCCGTAGCTGTGGAGTCCAACGCCGAGCAGGTTCACGCCCCACCACGAGAACGCGACCACGGTTCCGCCGAACGCCGCGGCGACGCACGTACCCAGCTCGCGCAGCATGCCCGATCGACGCGCGTGCACGATCGCGATCATCGTCAAGCAGATCAGCAGTGCGCCGTTCTCCTTGGGGTCCCAACCCCAGAAGCGGCCCCAACTCTCGTTGGCCCAGATGCCGCCGAGGATCGTGCCGACGACGGCAAAGAGCAGCGCGAAGCACACGATGCCGTACACGGATCGCGCGAGTCCGCGCAACACATCACGGTTGGCTCGCGGGCCGCGCACGAGCGCGATCAGCACGTAAGTGCTGCCCAGGATCGCCGCGAGCAGGCCCGACGCGTATCCGAGCGTGATCGCGGTGACATGCGTGGCCAGCCAGAAGTTCGTGTCGAGAACGGCGACGAGGCTCGGCATCGTGTCCTTGCCGTCGAGCGCTTCGTACCCGGACGCCAAGAAGAGCCCACCCGCACCGACGAGGCATGCGAGGGCCAAGTGCAGACGCTGACGCTGGATGCGTTCGACCACGAGTGCGACCAGCGTGCCTGTCGCCGTGACGAACAGCACGGTCTCGTACAGCGTGGAAACCGGCGGGCGACCACGGATCGTGCAGCGCATCACGATGGCGAGTCCGAGGAGTGCCAGCGCGCTGCCGGCCGCTACCCACGATGCGCGACGGAGGAAGACGCTACGCGAGCGCAACCAAGCCAAGCAACACAGCGCGAATCCCAGGAGGAACAACGCCGTCGACCAGCTCAACAGGCCCAGTCGCTGGTACGTGACCTCCAAGTCGATCGACTTGAGCTCGCCGCGCGCGGCCGCCAACCGATCGACGCGGCCAACGAGATCCTCGAGCGCCGGTCCGAGTCGTTCCGGATCGGTTCGGCGCGACACGACGTCCTCGGCCGCGCGCAGGAGCGCGATGTGCTCGGGCGCCGCGACCTCGCCGCGGCGCGCCGTGAGCAGCAGGTCGGCCGGCGTCAACCAATCCGGACGCTCAGCGGCGGACTGCACAGGCGGGATCCAGGCCA
>JBBQCC010000300.1:0-5262 GCA_038318285.1 Planctomycetota bacterium
GCCAGGGGCCCCGGTTATACCCCGGCCGGGGGGGGCTGTTTGGGGGTGCCCGGGGCGGGGGGGGTTTGCGGCGGGCTCGGGGGGGGGGGGGGGGGGGGGGGGGGGGGGGGGGGGCGACGGTGCGCGGGCGCGGGCGGACACGGGCCTCGCGGACGCGCGATCCGGTCTCACGGAACGCGTGAGGATAGCGTACGAGCACGCGCGCCCTCGCCTCGGGCCGCCGCCCGGTGCCATGATGCGTGCTGAAACGCGGGGCGCCTCGACCTGGCCGCGCCTCACCCCACGAGCCGAACTCCGCATGCTGATCACGATCCTCGCCCTCGCGGGCAGTGAATTCGTCGCACTGAAGAACGCGACCGTCCACACCTTCGAGCCCGGTGTCACGCCCGCCGTGGCCACCGTCCTCATCGAGAACGACCGCATCGCCGCGATCGGCACGGATGTCGAGATACCCGCTGGGACGCGCGTCGTCGACCTGACCGGCATGCACCTCCTGCCGGGACTCGTCGACGGCATGGTGAACTTCGACGCGGACCACGACCGCCTGTACCTCAGCGCGGGCATCACGCTCGTGCGCGACGTCGGCAACGACCTCGGGCGCATCATGCTCGAGCAGACGCACGACGCGCGGGAACGCAACCCGGGTCCGTCGATCTGGAGCGCGGGCGCGGTGCTGGACGGCGCGCCGGCGACGACGTTGAACGCGATCGTGCTCGAGGACGCCGCGCAGGCCGAGCAGAAGCTGGCGACGCTCTTCGGCCTGGAACAACCGCCGGACTACCTCACGTTCCTGCCCGGCTTGCCGAAGTCGGCCTGGGAAGTCGTGCTCACCAAGTCCCACGAACTACACCGCAAAGTCTGGGGCACGCTGCCGCAGAACGTGACCTTGGCGCAGGCGCTCGAGGCCGGGCAGGACGGCATCTTTCACCTCGACACGTTGCTGCCTCCGGGAAAGACGTGGGACAGCGTCACCGAGAAGGACTTCGAGCCCGCGATCGAACTGGCGGCCAAGAAGAAGGTCGCGATCACGCCGACGCTGGCGCTGTGGGGGCGCGCGCTCGTCGAGCCCAAGGAGGATTCGCCCGAGCTCGCGTACCTCAGCCCGTTCTATGCCCAGACATGGAAGCAGGACGCGATCGTGCGACGCAAGATCGCCACGGAGGCGCACCTGAACGCGGGCCGCAGGATCATCCAGCTGCAGAAGCAGGTCGTGAAGTCGCTGTACGACCACGGCGTGCCGCTGGTGCCCGGCAGCGCGGCGCCGAACCCGTGGCTCTTCCCGGGCAACGCGCTGCTCGACGAACTCGACATGTGGCGCGGCGCGGGTATCCCCGTCGCAGACTGCGTGCGCTCGGCGACAGCCGTCGCGTGCGAACAGATGGGTGTGACGCTGCGCGGCACCATTCGCAAGGCGAAGTATGCCGACATGATCGCCGTCCAAGAGGATCCGCGCAGCAGCATCGGCGCGTTGTACAAGCCTGCGGTCGTCGTGGTGCGCGGACGCGTGCTGGAGCGCAAGGTACTCGACGCGCTTCTGTCGGAGTTGAAGGAGACACAGCAACACGTCCGCGAGGAACTCGAGCGCCCGATCGACGTCGCGGAACCCGACTTGCCCGTGGGTGACGTCGTGCTGCGCGGCTACGTCGAGACGCGCGCGATCGGAGTGCGCGTGTCCGGCGAACGCTTCGGCGTCGTGCGGCGGTTCGACGGCGGGCTGGACTATTGCGGACGCGTGCGCACGCTCGGCCAGGGCGCGTTGCCCGACACCGAGACGACCGTCAGCCAGACGATCACCGACGGATTCCTCTCCGCATTCGACGTCACGATGCGCACCGGCGCGCGCGTCACGGAGGTCGCGGGCGAACTCGCCGGTGGCCGCATGAACATCTCACGCAAGCAGGACGGCCTGCCCGTGGACAACGTGCCCGTGCTGCAGCGGCTCTCGCTCGTCGACTGCGGCAGCGTCACCGCGTTCCTGATCCTCGGGTACCACAAGAAGCCAGGCATGCTCCAGGCCGTGTTCTTCGAGAACTACGACCCGGCGACGGGGCCATGGGAGGTCGTCCTCGATCCCGACAAGTCCACGCACTACGTGCGCATGCTCGGTTCGCAGCTGGCGGAGGTGAAGTTCGATCCGTTCGGCATCCCGACGCAGATCCGGCGCAGCTCCGGCAACGGCGAGTCGGTGACGGGCCTCCTCGAATCGAAGGTCGAGGACGGCCGCGGCCTGCCGATGTCAGCCGAGAAGAAGGCGTTGGCGGCCAAGGCGCCCGAGAAGCCGGCCCCGAAGACACCCGAGAAGCGGCCCGTCGAAGGCGGCGCACCCGCGCCCAAGTAGGGCGAGAGGTCCGCGAGGTCCCGCGCGATGCAATCCCAACGCCGCTTCGTCAGCGACGTGAACCGCGACGTGCCGGTCGCGGGCTCGGGCGAGTTCCAGCCGCTCGTGCTCGGCCCGCTCCGCGTGTGGCCGCCGGTCGTGCTGGCGCCGATGGCCGGTGTGACGAACTACCCGTTCCGCAGCGTGTGCCGCGAGCAGGGCGCGGGCCTCTACGTGTCCGAGATGATCTCCTCGCGCGGCTACTTGCACGGCAATCGTCTCACGCGACTGCTCGCTTCGAGCTCACCCGACGAAGTGCCGCGCAGCGTGCAGATGTACGGCACGGTCCCGGCCGAGGTGGAGGAGATGGCGCGCAGCCTCGTCGACTCGGGCGTGCATCACCTCGACATGAACTTCGGCTGTCCCGTGCCGAAGGTGACGCGCTGCGGCGGCGGCAGCGCGATCCCGGTCAAGGCGAAGCTGCTGGCGAGCATCGTGCGCGCCGCCGTGCGCGGTGCGGGCCGCGTGCCCTTGACGATCAAGGTGCGCAAGGGCGTGGACGAGAGTTTGATCACGTACCTCGACGCCGGACGCGTCGCGCAGGAAGAAGGCGCGGCGGCGATCGGGCTGCACGCGCGGACGGCGCGCGAGTTGTACTCGGGATTCGCCGACTGGGACGCGATCGGTACGTTGAAGGCGCACGTGGCGATCCCCGTGCTCGGCAACGGCGACATCTGGGAGTCGTGGGACGCGCTGCGCATGATGCGCGCGACCGGCTGCGACGGCGTGATCGTCGGGCGCGGCTGCCTGGGCCGACCGTGGCTCTTCGCGGAGCTCGCTGCGGCGTTCGACGGTCGCGAACCGGCCGATCCGCCCAACCTCGGGGGCGTCCTCGCGGTCATGACCGACCACGCGCAACGCCTCGCGGACTTCTTCGGCGAGGAGCAGGGCATGCGCCAGATGCGGAAATGGTGCGCCTGGTACACGAAGGGCTTCCGCGGTTCGTCCGTCGTGCGCGAGTCGCTCGTGCGCGTGCGGACGATCGAGGCCATGCTGGCCGCCGTCGCGCCATTGGATCCCACCGAACCGTTCCCGCTGCCCGCACTACGCTCCGTGCGCGGCAAGTCGGGAGCGCAGGATCGCGTGATGCTGCCCGAGGGTTGGCTCGCCGACCGCGACGGCGACGCACCGCCCGACGAGAGCGCGCTCGACGACGACGCCGAGAGCTACGAGGCGTCGCTGTCGGGCGGCTGAGCGATGAGTTCGAACGAGATCCGACCGCGCGAGATGCGCGCCGACATCATCGTCGTCGGCGCCGGCGCGGCGGGATTGTGGGCAGCGGAACGCGCGGCGCGTGCCGGACTCGACGTCTTGTTGCTCGAGAAGACGGCGCGCACGGGCACGAAGGTGCTCGCGAGCGGGGGCACGCGCTGCAATCTCACGACGACGCTGGAACCGCGCGCTGCGGCGGCGCTCTTCGGCAAGCTCGGCTCGCGCTTCCTGTCCACGGCGTTTCGGGTGCTGCCGCCGTCGGCGGTGCGTGCGCGCTTCGAAGAGCTGGGCGTTCCGACGGAATCGGCGCCGCTGGAAAAGATCTTCCCGACGTCGGGGCGTGCGGTGGACGTGCGCGATGCGCTCGAGCGCGCGGCGATCGCGGCGGGGGTGCGCATCGAACTCGATTGCGCCGTGCTGGGAGTCGTGCCCGCAGCGGACGGAACGTGGGCGCTCGAACTCGTCGACGGCCGCGTCGCGCGTGCGCCGCGCGTGATCCTGTGTCCGGGCGGCAAGAGCTATCCGGGAACCGGCACCACCGGCGATGGCTACCGCTGGCTCGACGATCTAGGGCTCGAGGAAGTCGAACCCGTGCCCGCGCTCGCGCCGCTCGCGAGCCCGGCCCCCTGGGTCGCGGAACTGGCGGGGATCTCCGTGCAGGCGGGCGAAGCGCGACTCGTCGACGGCGAGGGCCGCGTGATCGCTCGGCGTCGTCGCCCGGTGCTGTTCACGCACCGCGGGCTATCCGGCCCAGGGGCGATGGACCTCTCCGAACCGGTCGCACGCGCGCGGGCGGCGGCGGACCGCTCGGGAGTTCGCGTCGATCTCGCGCTGTGCATCGATCTCGCGCCCGACCTGACCGCCGATGCGTTGCGCGAAATCGTGCAGGAAGCCGGCGCGCGCCCCGGCGGTCCGACCCTGTCGCGCATCCTTCCGATCGAAGTTCCGCGGCGCCTGATGGAGGTCGTCGCGCGCCAAGCCGGATTGCGCGAGAGCGATCCGCGCGCGAACCAAATCGACCGCGGCGCGCGCACGCGGCTCGTCGATGCGCTGAAGGGGCTGACCGTGCCGGTGGACGACACGCTCGGCTACGCGCAGGCCGAGGTGACCGCCGGGGGTCTGGCTCTGCACGAGTTGGACGCCGGGTCGATGCGCGTCAAGAAGCACCCGGGCCTCTTCGCGATCGGCGAGCTGCTCGATCTGCAGGGTCCGATCGGCGGTCTGAACTTCCAGGCTGCGTTCGCGACCGCGGAACTGGCGGGCGAGGCCGCTTCGCGCTGATCGACTGTGAAGAAGTCGAGCAGAAGCTCGTGGCTACGCTTCGCAGCGCGAGAACGTGTGAGTGCTTCCCACGTTCTGAGTCCGTCCGCGGTCGAAGCGGGACCTTCCGACACGTTCGCGCGCGCAATCGTCTACGCGGCGACGGTGCGCTTCGGCCTGCGCGCGACCCACGTCCACGTCGCGAATGCGGCGAGCGCCAGCCCCGCGAGCGCGACCCACAGAGCCTTCGTCAAACCCACCGGCCAGTAGGTGATCGTCTGGCGTTCGCCGGCGCCGAGCTTCACGTCCCAGGCGCAGAGCGTGGACAGGAACGCGCGCGGCGGAGTTCCATTCAGCGTCCAGGCGTGTCCGAAGGCTTGCGAAACGACGGCGACACCGTCGAAGGCACGCTC
>JBBQCC010000301.1:0-5258 GCA_038318285.1 Planctomycetota bacterium
GGCCCGACGTCGAACATGTACGTCGAGGAGCACAAGGACTTCTTCGCCGGCATCCGCGGCAAAGGCCCGCAACGCTTCGACGCCGACTGGGCCGCGAACAGCACGCTGATGGCGATCATGGGCCGCATGGCCGCCTACACCGGCCAAGCGATCACGTGGGAGCAGGCGCTGAACTCACAGGAGAACCAGCTGCCCGCGAAGTGCGAGCTCGGTCCCCTCGTGACGTCGGCCGTACCGCGTCCGGGGCACACGAAGTTCGTCTGATTGCTGGAATCAATTCCGTACGGTGTCAGACACCGTACATGTCGGAATAGAGGCGCGCGGGCCGCGTCGGCGCGCGGCCCAGTCCTCGACCGGTCCGAATGTGCGCACGCACACGGCCAGGAACGTCAGCGACAGCGCGAACTCCACCACGAATTCGGCCTCGGTCCGTGGGCGCACGATGCGGCCGGCGGCGTCGTTCGCGATCGGGCCCCACAGGAAGATCGTGTAGGCGCGCGCGTTGATCGCGGCGATCCAGCGCTTGCACAGGTCGCGCTCGAACAGGTCGACGGCGACGGGGCGCAGGCGCATCCACAGGGCGACGAAGCCGAGTCCGAGCGTCAGCAGGGCCAGCGGCTCGGCGTGGATCATCGCGTTCGGCGCGCGCTCGGCATGGAACAGCAGGGCGAACACCGCCAGCCCGCCGGCGATCGCGAAGAGCAGCGCACCGGACGCGCGGCGAATGCGTCCGTCCGTGTAGCCGAACCCGAACTGGAAGGCTGAACCGAACAGAAACGTGTTGCGCACGACACCCGGGACGTCGACGCGCGCGATCTCGATGCCGGCTCCGATCGCGAGGAAGACGATCGCACCGAGGAACGGCACGCGCTTGTGCAACGCAACGCTCCAGGGCGCGCTCGCGAGCATCAGGATCAGCGACGACAAGAACCACAGGTGCCAGTCGAGTTCGTCGTACGCGACGCTGGCCTGCGGACCCGCGAGCGGCAACACCCAGAATGCGAGTGTGCGGAACGGGAACGCGTAGGCGGGATCGTCGCGCCAGATCAGGGCACTGATCGCGCACAAGGCGAGAATCACTGCGCCGAAGGCCCAAAACGGCACGAGCAGTCGGCGTGCGCGCTCGCGCCAGAATCGCAGTCGCTTCGCGCGGTCGGCGTTTGCCAAGCCTGCGGCCGCAAGCGCTCCGCTCACGAAGAACATGAGCGGCATGCCAGGCATGAAGAACGAAAACGTCGCGACGAACGGATGATGGACGTGCTGCAGGAGGTGCAGCATCACGACGCGTGCGACGGATACCGCGCGCAGCCCGTCGAGGAAAGGGTCGCGGGCGCGGGCCACAGGACGATTTCGGACGGACGGACGCGCGTTCGTGAGGGGAATTCCATCCCGCCCTGGGTTCGACGCCGGGGATCGACTCGTGACCCTCGGAGCGTGCAAAACGAACCGGCGCCATGAACACCTCCCCCTGCCAATGGCTCGCGCTCGTCGCGGGAACTTCCCTCCTGAGCGCGTCGGTGAGCGCGCAGACCCAACTCGCCTGGTCGAAGAACTACGCGACCCCCACCCTCGACCAAGCGTCCTGCGTCGTCGTGGACGCGACCGGCCAGGTCTTCGCGGCGGGCACGGCCAGCGCGAACGCCGCGCAGTCGAGCGGCTCGGCGTTCTTTGCGGCCTGGGACGCGAACGGGATGCCGCTCTGGTCGGGGACGTTCGACGCATCGTCGGGCGGCGCCGAGTTTCCGAGCGCGATCGAGCTCGACGGACAAGGCGGCATCTACGTGGTCGGCGGCGCAGCGAACCTGGCGCAGACGCAGTGGCACGCGTTCGTGTTGCGCATCGCTGCGAACGGCGCGGTCGCGTGGTCGCGAGCGCAACCGATCACGGGCACACCGCGTTGGACGCCGTCACTCGCAGTCGACGGCGCTGGGCGAGCGATCGTCGGAGGACGCGCGCCATCGGGGAATGGCGACCTCTCGATCGCCGCGTACTCGGCCTTGGGCAACCTGGACTGGACGTCGACCTACGACTCGGGCGCGATGCCTCCGGACGAGATCGTCGACCTCGCGATCGCACCCGGCGGCGACATCGTCGCGGTGGGGACGCTCAGCAGCACCTCTGCTCCGACGCCTGTGCTCATGCGCGTTTCTTCCACGGGTGCGCAGCAGTTCGTCACGACACTCCCGCTGCCCCTAGGGTCGGGCGGCTTCGGCCGCGCGATCGCCGTCGCGCCGGACGGGCGCACGTACCTCGCCGCGAGCGCGACGGGGAACAGTCCGGGGATGCTGGAGATCCTCGTGTCCGCGTACGACTCCGGCGGGCAGCAACTGTGGGTGCGAACGATCGCCGGACCGATGCAATCGCCCAACTTCGGCGCCGAAGCACGCGACATCGCCGTGGATCCGTTCGGGCGGGTCGTCGTGCTCGGTTCGCGCGCTCAGGGCACCCAAGGCATCGCCGTCGTGCTCGCCACCTACGATTCGAACGGCACCGAGATCTGGTCGCACATCGTGAACGACGTGCTCGGCGGACCCGCGACCAACCTCTGGAACATCCCCTCCGACCTGGTGGTGACGCCCGCCGGCGACGTGATCGCCGTCGGCTTGTACGCACCGGCGCTCGCCGACACGGTCGGTGACGCGTTCGCGCTGGGCTACGACGCGCAGGGCGCGAAGCGCTTTGGCGTCACCTACGGCTTGCCGCCCACGGCCGGCGGATCGCTCGACTACGCCGCGGCCGTCGCCGTTGCACCCGGGGACGCGTTCGTCGTCGTCGGGCGCGCGCAAACGGGCGCGAGTACGACCGGATTCGACGGGTTCGTTGCGCGCTACGAGCGCACCGCCGTCGCGTACTGCTTCGGCGACGGAACGAGCACCGCCTGCCCGTGCGGCAACGCGAGCGCCCCGGTCGAGCGCGCCGGCTGCGCGAACTCGTTCGGAACAGGCGCGCGGCTGATCGACACAGGCATGTCGAGCTTGTCCGCTGACACGTTGCATCTGGAAGGGTCTGGCATGCCGAACGCGGGCGCGCTTTACCTGCAAGCATCGCTCGCCGCCGCCGCAGTTCCGTTCGGCGACGGGCTGCAATGCATCGACGGCATCGTCCGTCGGCTCGGTACACGCATCAATGCGAGCGGTGCGTCGACCTTTCCCGCCCTGGGCGATCCGACGATCTCAACGCGCGGCATGGTCACGCAACCGGGCCAGCGCTACTACCAGATCTGGTACCGCAACGCGGCTCCGTTCTGCACGAGCGCGGCCTTCAACTTCTCGAACGGATTGCGCGTGACATGGACGCCGTGAGCGACGCTCAGCGAATCCCGTAGCGCTGGATCGAGCGGGTGACGGTGGCGGCCTGCTCCAGATCGGGCAGGTCGTCGCGTTTCGCGTTGATGTGCGCGCCACGAACCGCGTCGAGCAGCGCGCGCACCTCGCCGTCATAGCCCGTCATGGGATCGAGGGTCGGAGTCTCGACTGCACCGTCTACGCTGATCTCGAGGCGCGGTGTGCGCCTCAGATCGAACTCGGCCGTCGCGCGCTCGAAGGCGATGACGAACCGCATGCGGAACGGGAACCCGGGTGCGTGGTCCCATCCGCCCTCCAGCAGAACGTGACGCGGGCCGTTCGCGTAGCGGTACAGCGCGCTGACGTGATCGCGCGAACCCATCGCGGCGATTTCGTCCGGTACCCCGAACAACCAGTGCGCGAGGTCGGCGTCGTGCACGTGCAGGTCGAACAACGCTCCGCCGGATCGCGCGGCGTCGGTGTAGAAGGCCGGATTCCAGGCGGGCCGGCTCGCGTTGCGCTGAAACACGGCACTGACGACGGAGCCGTAGCGACCGTCCTGCATGGAGTCGCGCAGCCAGGACCATCCGGGCCAGAAGCGCATGCACATCGCCGGCATACAGATGCGGTCGGCGCGCCGAGCTTCCTCGGCCAGCGCGTCGATCGCGGACGGATCGAGCGACACGGGCTTCTCGATCAAGACGTGTTTTCCCGCACGCAGGGCACGCATCGCCAACTCGACGTGCGTGTCCGTCGGCGTGCAGATCGAGACCAGCTCGACCTCCGCGTCCTCGATGACGCCCGATGCACTCGTGCCCGTGCGCACGACGCGCGGGTCGAACAGGATCGTCGAACCGTCGGAGGCGTTCTGCAGGTTGCCTTCGACCGCGATGCGCCCGGACAGGCGATCCGCGTTCGGGTCCGCGACCGCGACGAGGCGGCACGCGTTCCCCGCCTTCGCGGCCGCCGCGTACGCCTCGACGTGAGTGCGCCCCATCAGACCGAGGCCAATCACGCCGACGCGCACCGAGCGCGCGGATGCGGGCGTGCTCACGTGGACCGGCTCGCGGATTGGCCCAGGACGCCACCGAGGGTCTGCACGGCCGTGCGCACGTCGGCGACGCGTCGATCGCCCGCCTCGCGCTCGATCATCAGGTCGACGTGCGGCTGCACGACGTCGAGCACGGCGAAGAACGCCGGCCAGTCGACACTGCCCGTCCCGACCGGCACTTCCTCGCCCCACGTGCCCGGCACACTCGTCGGTCGAGCGTCCTTGACGTGCACTTGGACGACGCGTGCACCCAACTCGCGCAGCGCGAGCACCGGATCGCCCATGCCGTACAGGATCATGTTCGCCGGATCGAAGTTCACGCCGGCAGACGGCCGATCGAGCTCGCTCAGGAACTCCAGCAGCGTCGCGGAGGTCTCCTGCCCCGTCTCGAAGCCGATGCGCACACCCTCCTCGCCGAACACGTCGACGAGCGTGCGCAAGCGATCGATCAACTTCGCACGCTCGGGATTGCGCGGGTCGTGCGGGAGGAACCCGGCGTGGAAAGTCACGAGCGGCAGCTCCAGCGAGCGCGCGATCCGCGCGACGTCCCGTGCGATGGCCAGGTTTTCTGGCCAATGCGCGTCGGGTCGGATGCCGCCGGTGCGCGCGATCGACTCGAGGCTGGAGTAGTCCTCGCCCACCGTGGACATCATCCCCGACCGCAGCGTGACGCCAACCGCAGCGAGTTCGGCGCGCAGTTCGGCGGGTGTCATCGCCCCGACCCGGATCGGGCCCAGCGCGAGCTGCGCGTGCGCGAGGCCGCACTCGGCGATGCGCGACGCCAGCTCGTGTGCGCTCCGCGGTTGGAGCGACCACGAGCAGACGCCGATCGCGCGCGTTTTTCCGGTCGATTCCATCACGGGTGAGCCGCCGGTCTGTTTCTATACCAAAGCCCACGCCGAGTTCCCGCACACACACTCCTA
>JBBQCC010000302.1:0-5237 GCA_038318285.1 Planctomycetota bacterium
CGCGCGGGTGGACGAGCGAGGTCGAGAGCGTGCCCGTGCTGACGTGCACGGTGCGCACGAGCCGGTGACGCGCGTCGAGCAGGAGCGCGTGGAATTCCTCGCGATCGAGCCCGCGCAGGAGCGGCGCGGCGACCGCGTGCACGAGCGAGGGTGCGTTCATCGGCGCGCGCAACGGCAGCGCGGCGCGCTCGACGCGTCGGCCCAGTTCGAACGCGGCGGCGAGGCGCAGCGCGGATTCGGCCGAGAATCCAGCCCGCGCACACAAGTCCCCCACGCTCCGACGCGCGAGGCGCGGCAGGTCGGCGAGCTCACGTACGATCTCCGCGGTCGGATCCTGACGATCGAGCGGAGGGTCGCCGTCCAGCCCCGCGGTGCCGGCAACACAGGCGACGAGCTCCGCCGCGCTGCGGAAGCTGACGTCGTTCGGCGGCGCCTTCACCACGGCGTACTCGCACTCAGCTCCTGTGCGAGCGGCTGCGACTTCGATCTCGAGCGAGCGCTGCATCCCTCAGGTGGACGCTCGGATTCGCGCCAGGTCGCGGCCCGAGTTCCCGGATCCGGCACGCGGCGCGTGCAACTCCTTCGATTTCTGGCAGTTGCGTGGAATCGAACGCGCGCGAGATGCCGATCGACTCTTTTGCCTGAGGGGGCATCTCGAACCGGTGACGAAAGGCGGCCGCAGTTGAGTTCTGGAACAGTGGAGATCTGGACCGGCCTGTGCGTGATCCTCGCGGTGGTGTGGTCGGCGGAGGTGGCTCTGTACCTCGGCCTCTACTACTTCTCGCGTCCGCGCCCGGGGTGACGAAGCAACCCTGTTCGTGATCGGTAGCCGGTCCTGCGCACGCGCGAGTTCCGGCGGCTCGAAGCGATGCAATCCTGATGCGGCGCGTTCGAGAAGAACGGCCGGTCGCGTACCTGACGCGGCCGGCCGACTCGATGTGCGGGACGTGCTGCTGAGACGGATCCGCGCGAACTGTCAGCGGCGCTTGGACTTGCCGCTCGAGGCCGTCTTCGAGGACGACTTCGAGGACGACGACGTCTTCGTCGCGGGCTTGCGCGAGGCCGCTTGCTTCGCAGCGGGCACGAGGACCGTGTCCTTCAGGCCCGCATTCTTGAGCGTCCCGGCGACCTGAGTCGCGCCCGCCGCGCCGTCGCGCGCGCGGCTCACGCTCTGGAGCGCCGCGACCAGTTCGCTCTCTCCGGCTGACTTGCGCCCACCGCGCGCCGCGCGCGCGAAGTCCGCGAGCGACAGCATGCCCAGCAGGATGCCGTCTGCGTCCGTGACCGGCAGGCGGCGCACGGCGTGGCGCTGCAGCGCTTCGAGCGCGTCGTCGTACGTCGCGTCGGGTCCGATCGTGTAGACGACCTTGGACATGACGTCGGCCACCGGGATGTCGTGCAGCGCGCGACCTTGGGTGTACGCAGCCATGCACACGTCGCGGTCCGTCACGATGCCGATCAGCTTGCCGGCGCCATCGAGGACGGGCACGGAACCGCAATCGCGGTCCCACATGACCTGCGCCGCGCGGGAGAGGTGATCGGTCGTCGTGCACACGCCGGGCGTGTGGGTCATCAGTTCGTGGACGTGCATGGTCGTTCTCGTTCGTTGGATCGTCTGCGGTGAGTCTCGGGCGTTGGGTCGCGAGCGGGCGCAATTCGGCCGAAGGTCTCCATTCGACGGGCCTTCCACCGATTGGACAACCCTTCGGGTTGCGAGCCTCGCGCGCGACGCGAGCAGTCTAGCGCACGGCACACGCCGGCACGAAGCCCGTCTGCGCGGATCGCCTCCTCAGCGCGTCATCGCGGCCCGGAAGTCCTCGAACGCCAGCGCGAGCGAGATGCCCGTCGCGCGCTCGAACGCGGCCGCGAAACCACCTTCCGTCTTGCAGCCCGCGACCATCGCGAAGGGCGTGCGATCGCCGTGTTCGCGCGCGATGAAATCGAGCAGCAACAACGCCTCGGCGTACGCGCGCTGGATCGACGTGTCATCGCCGACCTTGCCCAGGCTGCCGCCCAGACTCTCGAGCGAGGCCAGCGGCGCGCCCGCGAGCTTCTTGCGCGCGGCGTCGAGGCTGCGTCCCAGCGACGCCGGGTCGCCGTCCTCGAGCAGTTGCGCCAGACCCTCGTTCAACCAACCCGGTACGTCGCGTCCGCCCGATTCGTGCACGAACGCGTGCACGAGTTCGTGGCGCAGCACGCGACGGAGCGAATTGCGCTCCTGGCCCAGGTCCTCGAGCGGCACGCGGATCGATCCGTCGTACAAGCCGCCGGCCCAGTGACCGATGCCCGTCGCGCCGTGGAAGCCCTCGCGCTTGTAGAAGACGACGCGAATTCGCGCGCGACCGCCGGCGACGGGATCGATGCCGAACTGCTCGGTGAAGTCGAGGTACGAGCCTTCGAGCACGTCGAACACCTCGGTCGTGCGGAACGCGAGGTCCTCGCGCGCGCCGTCGTACGAGATGTCGAAGTGTCCCGACGATTCCGTCCAGTTGCCGGCCTCGGATTCCGCGAGGCCCTGCATCTGCGCGAGGCGCTTGGCGATGTCCTCGCGCTCCGGGGCCAGCTCGGCCGCGCGCTTCATGTGCTCGAGCGCGCGGACCTGTCCTTCCGTGCCACCGCGGTCCCACTCTTCCTGCGCGAGGCGCGCGAGGGCCTCGGCCAGGTTCTGCTTGAACACGGGCTCGTGCGGCACCGCGTTCACGCATTGCTCGAAGATCACGACGGCGGCCGAGAACTCGCCCTTCTCCAGGCGTTGGATCGCGCTGCGGTTCTTCTCGGCCCAGATCGGATCCACGCCGCGCGTCGGCGGCTCCTTCACGCCTGAGGCCTTCGTCGAGCGACTCGCGCCGATGGGCGTGCGCTGCGAGGGCGAGTCCAGGTCGGACTCGGACGCGGTGCGCGGCGCGAACTCGACGGGCTTCTTCTTCGTCGGCACGTCGCGCAATACGAGCACGACGGCCATGCCCAAAGCGATGGACAGTCCGGCGACGGCGATGGCAGCGGGTTTCATGCGCGCGACTCCGGGGGTTCGTCGTTCACGCGCACACCGCGAGCGGCGAGCAGCGCGTGCGCGGCTCCGTACGCGACCGGATGGCCGGTCTCGCGCTCGATCGCGCGCAAGCGAGCGCGAGCCTGCTCGGCCCGCGCCGGATCCGTCTGCGCCCCACGACACCCGAGCGGACGCGCCCGTCCCAGCCGGCAGGTGGCCACCCCGTCGTCCGTCGGAGCCTCTGCCGCGGATGCACGCGCGCATTCCGCGGCGTAATCGGCTTCCAGGGCGCTCATGAACAGTTCGTCGGACACATTGGTGTCGAGACAACAGCTCGTGGGCCGCGAATTCGCCTCCGCATGCTCGTCCAGCGCGGCGTAGAGCTCGGCCAGCAGCGCAAACGCGGCTACCGCGCGTTCGCCGGGCACAAGGACCGCGATGCCGGGACACGTCGCGCGCGCCGCCTCGAACCCCGCGCCGCCGGCCATCACGCTGGGCCAGTACGGGAAGTCACGGCAATGCCGCGGCCGCGCCGTGTACGCGCGGCAGGTGTTGCGGCCTTCGAGCAGCGTGCAGCGTCCGTCGCCGCGCTCGCGCAGCGCGAGTCGTCGCTCGCCGGTCACGGGGTGTGTCGCCTCGCGCGCGTGCAGCGCGACGAACGACGCGGCAGTCATGTCGAGCGCGCGCGCCAGCGGCTCGACCTCGTCGACGTCGAGCCACGCATAACCGTCTCCGCCCGAACAACAGTGTCCGCAGCGCGAACAGGCGAAGCGGAACGGCACGGCCGCCGCGAGCCCGGGATCCACGTCTCGCGCAGCGCGCATCCGGATGCTCTCAGAACCGGCGCCGGCGCGGCGGCGTCTTGCGCGACGGAGCGTCGTCGACCGTGTTCATCGCGCGCATCTTCTCGAGCGTCTCGCGCGTCTCCTCGACCTCGCGGCGCAGCTCGGCCCAGCTCTGGAAGCGCAGCGAAGGGTCTTTCGACATCATCTTCTCGATCAAGTAGTGCAGGTGCGGCGACACGCCACGCGACTTCATCTCGGGGCTCGACAAACTCGCCATCACGTGTTGGCGCAGCAATTCGTGGTCGTCCGTCGCCTCGAACGGCAAGCGTCCAAGGCGCAGGTGGAACAGCGTCACGCCCAGCGAATACACGTCGCCGCGCAAGTCCGCCGCCGCGCCGCCCTGCGCGCGTTGCGGGTCGAGGTAGGCGCTCGTTCCCGACGCTGAACCCTCCGCAGAGCGTTCGCCCGCGCCGGCCGCGAAGCCGAGGTCGATGAGCTTCAGGTGTCCGTCGGAGGTCAACATCAAGTTGCCTGGCTTCACGTCGCGGTGCACGACGCCTTGCGCGTGCAAGTAGTCGAGCGCGTCCGCGACCTGACCGACGACGCCGAGCAGCTCGTCTTCCTCGAAGCGATCACCCGCGTCGAGTCGCTCCAGCAGCGTCGATCCGTCGACGAGTTCGAGCACGCCGAAGTACACGAACGAACCGGGCGCGAAACCCGCGAACTTCGCCAAGCCGCGGCCCTTCACGATCGACGGGTGATCCAACTCGGCCAATCGGCGCGCTTCGTTCACGAACGACTTCAACGTCGCCGGATTCCGCGCGGCGGTCGGGAACAGCACCTTGAGCGCGAGGTGCTCGCCCGATTTCTTGTCGCGCGCAGCGAACACGTCCGACGTGCCGCCCGTGCCGATGCGCTCGAGCACGTCGAAGCCCGGGATCTCCGGGTGCACGCCGGCCTCGGTGCGCCGCGCGCGCGCGACGGCGTCCTTGGACCATCCCGCCTTGCGCATCAGGAGGTCGTCGAGCCCCCCACCGGCGCGCATTTCGGGATCGAGCGCGCGCGCCATCTCGATCGGCAGGTGCCCGCGCTGTACCAGCGCGGCGAGAAAACGTGCGTCCTGGGCGGCATCCATGCGGGTCGGCGCATCCTAGCGATCGCACGACGCCTTGGCGCCCACGGGGTCGCGTCCGATCGGCCGCGCGACCGAGCCGCGCACCGATTCCTCGGCCTCGAATCAAGTCCGGCCGTGAACAGCCCGAAAGATCCCGACATCGCCCGTGTCCCCGAGCTCCCCGCCCGGTCGACGCGCCCCGAAACCTCCCCGTGATCCCGATCAAGAGCCGCGCCGTCTGGCGCTACTTCGAGCCCGCCGACACGTTCGTGCGCATCGTCGTTTGCGATGCGAGTGCGCTCGACATCGACGCGAACGAGCGCCTGAACCGGGTCGCGTACCGCCGCCT
>JBBQCC010000303.1:0-5231 GCA_038318285.1 Planctomycetota bacterium
GCCAGCGTGCCGTCGTCGAGCTGCACCGGCAGCGAGATCTGAATCTCGCGGTCGGGCTTGCGCAGGATCGCGTACAGGTCGGCGTCGAGTCCGAGGCGGTCCGCCGCCTCGTCGAAGCTCGCCATCATCGTGGCGAACGGATTCTCGTCCTCGACGGTGGTCGTGGCCGGCGCCGGATCCTCGTAGTCGAGGGCGGAGAGATCGTGCTCGGTCACGCGAACACTCCACGCATTCGATAGACGGTCGCCACGCGGTCGATCGACAGGATGTACGCGGCCGTGCGCATCGAGACCTTGTACTTCTCGGCGACGGCGGCGACGTCCTCGAACGCCTTGACCATGATCTGCTCGAGCGCGCTGTTCACGCGCTCCTCGGTCCAGAAGTAGCCCATGCGGTCCTGGACCCACTCGAAGTAGCTGACGGTGACGCCGCCGGCATTCGCGAGGATGTCGGGCACGACCATGATGCCGCGCTCGTCGAGCATCTTGCTGGCGATCGCGGTGCACGGACCGTTCGCGCCCTCGACGATGAGCTTCGCCTGGATGCGCGCGGCGTTCTCGCTCGTGATCTGGTTCTCGGTCGCGGCCGGCACGAGCACTTCGCAGGGGATCTCGAGCTGGGATTTCCCGCCCGGAATCGCCTCCGCACCGGGGAAATTCAGCAGTTTCCCGGTTGCCTTCACATGCGCGAGCACGGCCGGCATGTCGAGGCCCTTCTCGTTCAGGATCGCGCCGTACTGGTCGCTGATGCTGATGATCTTGTAGCCCTCGCGGTGGAGCAGCATCGCACCGATGCCGCCGACGTTGCCCGAGCCCTGGACGACGACGCGCGCATCCTGGGGACGGATGCCGAGCTTCTTGCACGCTTCGCGCGTCACGAACAGCACGCCGCGTCCCGTCGCCTCGGTGCGACCGCGGCTGCCGCCCAGCGCGATCGGCTTGCCGGTCACGACGGCGGTCGTGGTCTTGCGCACGTGCATCGAGTACGTGTCCATGAGCCACGCCATCGTCTGCTCATTCGTGTTCATGTCCGGCGCCGGTACGTCGCGGTCCGGGCCGAGGATGTCGAGGATCGACGACGTGTAGCGGCGCGTGATGCGCTCGAGCTCGGCCTGCGACAGGTTGCGCGGATCGCAGATCACGCCGCCCTTGCCGCCGCCGAACGGTACGTCGACGACAGCACACTTCCACGTCATCCACGCGGCGAGCGCGCGCACCTCGTCGAGGTTGACGTCGGGCGCATAGCGGATGCCGCCCTTGCACGGTCCGCGCGAGAAGTTGTGCTGCACGCGATAGCCGGTGAAGACTTCGACGCGGCCGTCGTCCATGAGGACGGGGATGGCGACGGTCATCTCGCGGTCAGGGCGTCGGAGGACCTCACGGAGGCCTTCGTCGAGTCCGAGGTGGTCGGCGGCCGTATTGAACAGCTGCGCCATCGACTCGAAGGGATTGAACTCGTTCGCGGGCGCCTTGGTCTGCGCAGCGGCGGGGGCAGTGGACATGCGTCGATCCGGTGGGGAGGGCCCCCGCGACGACGCGCTGAATCGCGCGCTCGGCGAGGCCGTGTGGAGCCCATCAGCGTAGAGCCCGCGGACCGGACGCGCGAGGGGGCGCAGCGACTCAGGTCCGGGCCGCGGCGGCGGTTAGGATCCGCGCACGTGTCCCACGCCCTCACCGCGCCGGAATTACAGGACCTGCTCGCGCTGGAGGTCCGGGAGCCCGTCCGCGCCCTGCAGGGGCGCGAGACCTTCCTGCACCGCACCGCCGACGGCCGCGCGATCGTCGTGAAACGCAGCCTCCCGGGGGCGAAACCGGGCGGCCGGCGGGAGCACGCGGCGCTGGAACGCCTGGCCGAATGGGGATTTCCGGTCCCGCGGACCCTCGGATTCGCCTCGGGCCCGGCCGGGTCCGTCGTCGCGATGGAGCGCGTCGAGCACGTCGACACCGCCCGGGACCGGCTGGGCCGCCTGCCCGCCGCCGAGCGCCGCGTGCTGCTCGACCGGATCGCGGAACTGGCCGCCCGCCTGCACGTCGCCGGGTGGTGTCACCGCGACTTCTACGCGCATCAACTTTTGGTGCGCGAGCCGACGCAGGAACTCGTGCTGATCGACGTCGGTCGCGCGCGCCGTGCGCCGTTCCCGCGGCGGAGATGGTTCGTGAAGGACGTCGGCGCGCTGCTGAGTTCGCTGCCGCCGCTCGTCGACGATCGCGAGCGCCTGCGCTTCGTCGCCGCGTACCTCGACGCGCGCGGGATCACGAACGCCGGCTCGCGTCAGCGGTTCGTGCACGCCGCGCGGGCGAAGGCGCACCGCATCGCGCGACGTGTCCCCCGCGACGAGCGCGTGTCCGCGGACCTCGGTGCGAGCCGCAGCAGCGGTTCGGCGCGATGAGCTCCCTCCAGACCGGGGATTCCGCGCGACCGCTGCGCCTCGCGATCCGCGCGCCGAACTGGGTCGGCGATCTGACGATGGCCACGCCCGTGCTGGAGGCGGCGTGCACGGATCCGCGCTTCGCCGCCGTGCGCATCCTGGTGCGCAAGCATCTCGCGAGTGTGCTGGCCGACGGGCCGCTGGCTCGACACCTCGAGCCGCTGGCCTCGGACGACGACGAGGTCGCGGCGTACCGCGCGTTCGGCGCCGATGCGGCGCTGCTGCTCTCGAACTCGTTCGGCGCGGCGTCGCGCGCGTGGCGAGCGCGCGTGCGCATCCGTGCGGGCACGGGCCTGTCGGGTCGGCGCGCGCTGCTGACGCACGTGGTCATCCCGCCCACGCGCGACGGTCGGCGCGTGCCGACGCCGACCGCGCACCTCCTGCGCGACGTCGCCGGTCTGCTCGGCATCCTCGTGCCCGACCTGCACCCGCGCCTCGCCGTACGCGCGCAGCTCGTGGAAGAGGAGAACGCGCGCCTTGCACGTCTGGGCGTCGACCTCGCGCGCGGCTACGTCCTGTGCTGTCCCGGCGCCGCGTTCGGCGCGGCGAAACTGTGGCCGCCGGAACGCTTCGCGGAAGTGCTCGACGCGCTGTACCTCGATCGCGGCTGGCGCGGCGTCATCACCGGCGGTCCGGGCGAGGAGACGCTGATGGGCGCCGTCGCGGCGGCCAGCGGGCGCGGTGCGATCTCGCTCGCACGTGAACCGCGCGACCTGGAACGGCTCAAGGCGCTCGTGCAGGGCGCGCAGCTCTTGCTCGTGGGCGATTCCGGCCCACGCTGGTTCGCGGCGGCGTTCGACGTGCCGGCCGTTTCGGTGCTCGGGCCGAACTTCCCCGAGCTGACCGCGACCTCGCTGGAGCGAGCGCGGATCGTGCGCGTCGAGGGCCTCGAGTGTTCTCCCTGCCTCGAGCGCGTCTGCCCCCTCGGCCACCACCGTTGCATGCGCGAGCTGGGCGCAAACCGCGTGCTGGAGGCCGCGCGTGAGGTGCTCGCGTGAAGTCCTGCTCGTGAACGTACTCGCTCCGGCCCGTCGCGTCCTCGTCCGTACGCCTTCGTGGCTCGGCGATTTCGTCGCCTGCGAGCCGGTTCTGCGCGCACTGCACGAACTCTGGAGCGCGCACGGCGTCGCCGATCGGCTGACGTTCGCGGGTCCTGCGCCGTTCCTCGCACTTCTGGACGGCGCCTTCGACGGCGTACATCGCGTCGCCGTCGCGCGCGGCGCCGATCCCGAACTGCGCGCTTGGCGCGGTCACGACGTCGCGCTGCTGCTCGACGGATCGTGGCGATCCAGTTGGGCGGCTTTCCGCGCGGGGATTCCCGAGCGCGTGGGTTGGGCCGGAGGCGCGCGCGCGCCGCTGCTCACGTTGGCGCCGACCCCGTCGCTGGAGCGTGGCGCGACGCCGCTCGGGCGCGGGATCCACGGACGCGCTCCGCGTCGACTGCCGCGGCCCTTCGGCGCGACCTGCGTCGAGTTGGCGGCGCTCGCGGGTCTCACCGTGCGTGATCGCGCGCCGCGCTTCGCCGCCCAAGCGGATGCCAAGAGACGTGTCGCAGAAAGACTGCGCGCGCAGGGGTTCGATCCCTCGCAGCCGTTCATCTTGGTGAACGCCGGCGCGCGCGCCGGTTCGTCCAAGGCCGCGGATCCCGAGGTGCTGGCGCGTGTCGCACGAGCGCTCGGTTTGCCGGTCGTCATCGCATGCGCACCGGGCGAGGAAGCGAACGCGCGCGCGACACGGGCCGCGCTGGAGTTCCGTGATTCCTGTCGTCCGATCCCGCGCGTCCTACTGCTCGACGATCCGCCCGCGTCGCTGGCCGAGCTCGTCGCTGCGATCGATCTGTCCACCGTGTGCACGACCGCCGACAGCGGTCCGCGCCACGTCGCGCAGGCTCTTGGGAAGCGCACGATCGTCCTCTGCGGTCCCACGGATCCGCGCCACACCGCCGAGCATGGGGCGCGCATCACCGTTCTTTGGAGCGCCGTCGATTGCGGCCCGTGTCACCGTGAAATGTGCCCGCGGACCGGCGCCGAGGAGCGGCTGTGCATGCGCTCGATCGACGTTTCCGCGCTGGAAGCCGAGGAAGATCGCGTCGCCGTCGGATGAAGGCCTTTCCGCACCTTGCCGGAATCGCGCGCGGTGACGACAGTACGATGGACACCTCGCCGGTTCGTCCGAACATCGCGCGGACACCCCCCAAACATGGCATTTTCCGGCTCGCATCGAGGACGCGATGGCATGCGCACGTTCGCAGCGTTGCTGCTGATCGTCGCGATCGTCGCCATCGCGCGGGAGGTCGGAATCGACTTCCAACTGCCGACGAGCGGTCTCGCGGACGAGCGCGTGTACATCGAGCACGTCGCGGCGTTCACGAGCGGAGCCGACAACGTGAACGCGTTGTCCGGCGCGGCGACGTATCCACAACTCGTCTCGAGGCTCGCGCTGGCGACGTGGTCGCCGCCACAGTGCACGAGCCCGGACGTCGCCGATCACCTGGCCGCGGCTGCGTCGATCGCAGTCCAGATCCGCCGCGTCGTGGCGTGGCTCTCGTTGTTGGCTATCCCGGGGATGTGGCTCTTGGTGCGCGCGTTCTGCTCGCGGTCCACGGCGCTACTCGCGGCCGCGCTGTGCGGAACAAGTGTGTTCGCGCAGGTGTTCTCGCAACAGGGGCGGCCACACGGCGCGATCTTCGGCCTGAGCGTGCTCGCGCTCGCGCTGGCTGTGCACTTGCAACGCCGGCCGACCTTCGCACGCGCGCTGTTGGCGGGAACCGTCGCGGGTCTGGCCTTCGCTGCGCTGCAGAGTG
>JBBQCC010000304.1:0-5219 GCA_038318285.1 Planctomycetota bacterium
CGGGGTCGCGGAGACGCTCGATGCCTTACGCGCGCGCGGCGTGAAGCTCGGCATCGCCAGCAACTGCGGCCGCGACTACCTGGCCAGCATGATGGAGGGCCTCGGCCTCGAGCAGTGGGTCGAGGAAGCGCGCTGCCTCGACAGCGTCGGCACGCGCACGAAGACGGACATGGTCGCGAACCTCGTGGATCACTTCGGCTCGCGCGCGGCGGTCATGGTCGGGGACCGGCTCGGCGATCGCGACGCGGCCTGGGCGAACGGCTTGCCGCACGTGCACCTCGCGCGCGGCTTCGCGCCCGCGGACGAGACCGTCGAGGCCGAGGCGACGATCGAGAGCATGGTCGAGCTCGTGCCGCGCCTCGAACGGCGCACGCACTGGATCGAGGGCGCGCTCGTCTCGCTGGGCATCGACGCGCACGAACCGCCGCGCACGATCGGCGTGACGGGCGCGCCGGGCGCGGGGAAATCACTGTTCGCGCGCGACCTCGCGCGCGTGCTCGAACCGTACCTGAAAGCCGCCGCCGCGCCCGGAGTCGGCGCGCCGCACGTCGTCGTCGTCGCGCTAGAGGATCATCTGCGCGCCGATGTCGCCGCAGACCTCGGTTCGACGGCGTTCGTCGCGTCGGCGCGCCCGCTCGACTTGCTTGTCCAGGGCTACGACCTCCTGGCGCTCGAAGCGCACATCGACGCGCTGCCGCGCGGGACGACGGCGATCGTGCACGGCCCGTTCCTGGCGCACCCCGAATTGCGTCCCGAGATCGATCGGCTCGTGCACCTCGACGTCGACGAAGCGCTCTGCTTGCGCCGGCTCGCGGGACGCGACGCGCGAACACATGGCGCCGAGGGGCTGATGCGCTTGCGCCGTCACCTTCTGCCCGCGAGCCGCGCGTTCGACGCCGCCGTTCCGCCGCGCGAGCACGCCGATCTCGTGCTGGACGCGTCGAATCCCCTGGGCAAATAAGCTCACGAACGAACCACCGAACGCGCGCGAACAGCGCGCAGCGAGAAGACAAAACATGCGTTGGCAAGGCGAACGTCGGAGTGGAAACGTCGAGGACCGCCGCGGCATGGGCGGGCCGCGGATGGTCGGACGCGGGATGATCGGCGGGGGCCTCGGCCTCGTCGTGGTGGTCGTGATCGTGATGCTGGCCGGCGGCGATCCGTCCGCGGTGATCGGCATGCTGGGTGGCGATGACCCGAGTGGCGCTCTGACTGCGCCGCGCGAGCGCACGGCGGCGGACGACCAGCAGGCGCAGTTCGTCGCCGCCGTGCTCGCCACGACCGAGGACGTGTGGCACCAGTTGTTGCCCGACTATCGCGAGCCCGGCCTCGTGCTGTTCGACGACGCGGTGCAGTCGGCCTGCGGCACGACGAGTGCCGCGGTCGGCCCGTTCTACTGCCCCGGTGATTCCAAGGTGTACCTCGACCTGGGCTTCTTCCGCCTGCTCGAACGCGAACTCGGCGCGCCGGGCGACTTCGCGCAGGCCTACGTGATCGCGCACGAGATCGGTCATCACGTGCAGAACCTCTTGGGCACGTCGCGACAAGTGAGCAACGCCGAGCGCGGCGCCGGCGAGACGGAGAAAAACGCGCTGTCCGTGCGCCTCGAACTGCAGGCCGACTTCTACGCCGGCGTGTGGGCGCACTACGCCCAGGAGGGGAAGAACCTCTTGGAGCAAGGCGACCTGCAGGAAGCACTGCGCGCCGCGTCACGCATCGGCGACGACGTGCTGCAGAAGCGCGCGCAGGGTCGCGTGACGCCCGACTCGTTCACGCACGGCACCGCCGAGCAACGCGCGCGCTGGTTCAAGAAGGGCTTCGACACGGGCGACCTGCGCCAGGGCGACACGTTCGCGGCGAAACAGCTCTGAGACGGAAACTACAGG
This sequence comes from Planctomycetota bacterium, assembly GCA_038318285.1. Taxonomy (GTDB): domain Bacteria; phylum Planctomycetota; class UBA1135; order UBA1135; genus JAEUHZ01. The sequence goes on from JBBQCC010000304.1 coordinate 1,887, forward strand.
TCCAAGGCGAGCGTGCGGCCCGCGACCAACACGACCTCGAACGTCGACCGGAAGTAGGACTTCCGCTCGACATCGAAGCCTCCGTCCGCCGTCCGAGTCACGGCAGCCTTTGCGTTCCTTTCGTGCATCGAAACCGTCAGCCGGTAGCTACCCGGCACCAGTGCTTCGACCGCAAGCTCGTTCCCACGGATGCTGCACAACTTCGTTTGGTTGGCGCAGGTGCCGCCCCAGAACTGGAGGGAAACACCCATCGAGGACAAGTCCCTGTTCGGCGCCTCGAAGAGCAACTCGAGCGTCCCGTCGCGGGGTAACTCTGTCGATGCGGGTAGGCGCAAATCCATGCGCGCGAATTCGAAGTGCACCACAGCGTGCACGTCGCCTTGCGGCGGCAGCGCGACGACCGCGTCCGGATGCTGCACGGTTCGACCGCCAGGGATGTAGAGGCTGACACCCGCGGCACCGAGCGCGCGCACGAACCCGCGCACGCGACCCGCTTTGTCGCACTCCCCGAGTGGAACACGCTCCTCTGGACTGCCCTTGGAAATCAAATCGACGTGCACGCCTTGCACGGGAATCCCCTCGATCTCGATCAGCAGATCGACGGCGCACATCGCGCGATTGCGCGCGTCGAGCGTGACCGACGCGGTCTCGCCCGATGCGACTTCGACGCGCACGGGATCGCTGCGCGCCAGCACTCCGGCCCGTTGCTCCGGTGCAAGGAAGTGCACGCCGGCCGACAAGTCTTCGAAGCGGAACGCGCCTCTTTCATCGACGATTGCGCGGTGTTCGTCGGTGAAGTCGTCCAACACGATCGTGTGCCCGGCGACATCGATGCCGTCCGGCAGCACCAAGTTCCCGGCGATCGTTCCGCCCGGCACGAGCTCGAGGTCGCCCAGGTCGAGGAGACCCGATGTCGGAATGCTCACGCGACGGAGCACGAGCGGCGCACCCGTCGAGGGCCTCACCGTCAATCGATGGGTGCCGGGCTTGACCGCGGTCAGCGTGAAACGACCCTCGAGATCCGTAGGCGTCGACCGGCGCGTGTTGCCGTCGGCTTGGTCCGGTGTTTCGTCGGCGTCCCGGCTTTCGCCGGGATTTCGCGCTCCGTTCCGGACGCTCACGATCTCCACGTTCGCCGATCCCGTCGCTGCTCCGTTCCGGACCACCCGGCCGCGAACTCCGCCGGCGCGGCGCATGCGCACGGTTTGAGTTGGCACGCCTTCCACGTCGTGGACGGCATCGTCCGACGCCAGCAGGTAACCCTCCGCCGCGACCAAGTACGCGTCGATGCCGACGCGTGCCGTTGCTTCGGCCACGCCTCCGACATGATCGGCCGATGGCGGAGGTCTCCGCTCGGTGAAAACATGGCGAGGCGAGCGCGAGCCGTTGTCCGCCAGGATCGTGAGTCCGAAGCGTTCGATCGGCGCACCGGTCTTGGCGTCGACGACAAGGAAACGCGTCTTCGGCAGCGACGGCAGCACGACTTCGAGGTCGCGCGTGCCCGGCTCGTACAGCTTCGACTTGCCGACCGTTTCGCCCCAGGTCAGGTGACCGTCGAGCTTGGCCGACATCGAATACGCCTCATTCTGCGGCAAGTAGACGACGAAGCGCCCATCCGGACCGCTGGTCGCGCCCGCACCCGAGCCGCTCGACGACGGCCAACCCCACAGCTTCGCGCCCGCGAGCGGACGACCGACCTCGTCCACGGCCGTCCCTGAGATCGTCGGCGCGGCAGCGAGCACGATGTCGGCGACCTGCGTGTCGCGACCCGCGACGATGGTCTGGCCGGGGACGAACGCGGACAGGAACTCCTTCGACTTGGCCTGCACGCCGTATGTGCCGGCCGGCGCGTGCGCGATGACGTAGCTGCCGTCGGCTTCGGTGCGCGCACCGCGCTGCAACGTCGACGAGATCGATTCGCCGATGTCCATCTCGACATCCGCGATGGGGTTGCCGACAGAGTCGAGCACGCGCCCGCGCAGTGCTCCCGTGTGGGCGAGCCGCATCTCGCCCAAGTCACGCTCGCCCGCGACGATCGGCGGCTGGACGTCGCGACCCGTCGTCGCGAAGCGCAGCCACAGCGAGTCGTGGAATCGATCCGGCAGGATCTTCAAACTCACGTTCGCGACGGTTGGCACGGGTGCTTCGAGGCGGAAGGCGCCGCTCGCGCTCGTGCGTGTCTCGAAGCCGCGGAAGTTGGGTCCTTCTCCGACCGGCGGCACGTCGACCCCCTCCGCCCAGATCTTGTAGCCGTACATGCGGACGTTCGCGTCGACGATCGGGGCGCCCTGCGCGTCGACGACACGACCGACGACGACGCAGACTTCGGAGTTCGTGTCAATCTGCGTCGAGGCGCTCTCGATCGTCGATGCGGAGTCCGGCTCGGCGATGGTGCGGGCCGAGGGTTCGATCGGTGCTTCGGGCTCGTGAACCACCGCGGATGCGACGATCGGTGGCGACGGTTCGGCGGACGATGCGCCGGCCGAAGCCGCCGGCTCCGCCTTCGAGCCGAACAGGAACCAGCACAGAACGCCGACCCCGAGGGCCAGCACGAGCAGCAGCGTGGTGTTGCGCTTCATGGAAGACGTTCGAGTCTGCGCGATCTCCCGGTTCTCCGCGAGCGAGTGCCGAAACCTGGGCATGTACCGCGCTGGCCACGTGCGCGTGCTTCACGGCCGGAAGTCCGGTCCCAACCGCGGCGATCAAGTACATCCGGCGTTCGTGTGGGTCCGCGCGTGCGTGCTGGTTCGCAGGCTCCGTGTTCGCCGACCGCGACTCGGCCGCCGGTGAGTCATGCGGGTCCGCGGCGTGCACACTCGGGGTTTGGATCCACGACACGTCCGGGGCGCGCACTCACAACGTGCGCGTCCGCGGGCGCGTCGGCGGGCGAGTTGGCGTGCGCGTCGCCGGGCGAGTTGCCGGGCGAGTTGCCGGGCGAGTCGGAGTGCGCGCCGGCGTGCGCGTCAGCGAACGCGTCGCCGTGCGCCGCCGTCGGATCAGGCCCTGCCTTCCGCTCGGGCCCCCGCACCTGGCGTCGGCCGAAGTGCCTCGCTTGTCGGTGCCTCGCTCGTCGCAATGCGTCCGCCCTTCAGCCATCCCACCACGAGCAGCCACGAACTCGCCTCGGGCAACGCACGATCACTCCTCGGCGTGCGATCCATCCACCCGCTGAACCACGGGCCCGACGAATGGGCGTCGATGCCGAGGATGCGCGCGCCGTGCTTGCGCGCGTTCTGCAACACATAAACGAGCGCGTTGCGCACCTCGCGCGGCGTCTTCAGCACATGCATGTGGTAGCGATCGCCCACGACGCGGCCCGTCCGTTCCCACGAG